>NZ_JAVWJB010000005.1:38952-88504 GCF_036639235.1 Clostridium sp. | reverse complement strand
ATATAAGAAGGATAAGAGAGAAAATAGAAATTAATCCTAAAGAACCAAAATATATAAAGGTGGTGTGGGGAATTGGATACAAAATCGAAGCTTAAGTCTATTCCAAGTTTTTTCATAAAACATATTTTTATTTCTATTATTATATTAGTGGGATTATTTATAACAGCTGATTATTTTGAGCAAATGAGTAGGTACACAAAGTACAATGGGCCAATGACACGGGAATCTATTGATGCTACAGTAAAGTTAGAGAACTTTAGTGGAGATAAAAATATAGTTGCTTATGAAATACTTGGGACTACTAAATATTTAAGTTTATATAAAGAGGCAAGTAATCATAAATCAATGGCTAACGATTTTTATAAGCAGCAACATATAAAATATGTAGTATTTAATAAAGTAGATAAAGCTCTATTTACTAATTCTAAGGAAGTATATGATAAGTACAATCTTGGAGAGGATCAATTTATATTAGATAAACTAATTAGGGAAGATGCAAAACCTAAATATTTAGATGGATTTAATTTAAGCGGATCTAATTTTGATGATATGGATGATAAGGGAAACTCTTATACAAAAAATCCTGAGAAATATGAGTTTAGATTCTGGATTCCAAGGTATGAGTTTGTAAATGATGGTGAATTTGCAATAATAGATAAAGAAAAAAATATATGCAAGAAAAAACAAGAGACTTATTTTATATTATATATAGCATCAGTTGCTACAATGGTATTAATAGTTTTAATGATTATATTTGGAAATAGAAAATTATTAAAGGAAACTATTCAAAATTTATATTTATATAAAATAGTTAAGTTAATATTAAAATGGATTAATTCTGTATTCTTTGAGCTGTTTACAAAGAAGGGAATAACTTTCAAGGTTATAGTTGTTGGAACTTTAGTTATAATAGGTATGTTTCAAGGAGTAGTACTTGGATATGGATGGAATTTTGAATTTATGGCAGTATTATTTTTGGGAGTAGTAATATGTTTAGTGTATATGATTAATCTATCTATGGATCTTAGAAAAATAGAAGACTATACAAGTGATTCAAGCTCAGCAGAGTTTAAAGACAAGGTTAGAAGCTATAATCTAAAGATACTTGCTAAGGATATAGAGGACCTTAAAATGGGTTATAGTGATGCTGTTAATGACAGAATTAAAAATGAAAGGCTTAAGGCAGAACTTGTAACTAATATATCCCATGACTTAAAGACTCCATTAACTTCTATTATTAACTATACTGATATTCTTCTTAATAAGGATATTACTGATAGTGAAAGAGAAGATTATATTAGGGTTCTTAATAATAAGGGACATAAGCTTAAAAAGTTAATTGATGACTTATTTGAGATATCTAAGATTACAAGCGGAAAGGCTCAGATTAATCTTTCGAGGGTTAATGTGGTTGAACTGATTAGTCAAACACTAGGGGAGCTTTCTACTAATATAGAGTCTTCGGGTATTGAGTTTATTGTTAATTCAGACAGTCATAATATAGAACTGAGTCTTGATGGAAATAAGGTTTCTAGGGTGTTTGAGAACTTAGTAACTAATATTATTAAGTATTCTTTAAAGGGAACTAGGGCTTATATAGATATTGCTCAGGAAGAGGATAGGGTTAGTATTTACTTTAAGAATATTTCTAAAGAGAAGATACTGATTAGCCAAGGTGAATTCTTTGAAAGGTTCTCAAGGGGAGATAAGGCGAGAAATTCATCGGTTGAAGGTAATGGACTTGGACTTTCTATTGCAAAAAGTATAGTAGATGCACATGGTGGAATTATTGATATATTAGTTGATGGAGATCTTTTTAAGGTTATTGTTACTTTTACAAAATAATTTAACTAATTTGTAAACGAAACTACATTAGTATGTTTAAAATATATCAATTAAAGGTACTATACTAATATTAAGAAATTCAAGGTCGGTGATTTTAATGGGTAATAATTCAACAAGGATTTTAACAGTTATTTGCTCAGTATTAATTGGGTATATTATATACATAGGTGTTTAAAAAGCTAGCGGCAATGAATTGCCGTTAGTTTTTTATTTATAAATTACATACATTATGGGGAGAATAAACAAGGAACAAAGGAGGATACTATGAGAAACATTTTTAAGGTATATACAAGGGATATGAAAAATATCTCTAAAAACGTTATTGCAATTATAGTTATTTTAGGTCTAGCCATATTACCATCACTTTATGCATGGTTTAATATTAAGTCATCATGGGATCCATATGGGAATTTATCAAAGGTTTCTGTTGCAATTGTTAATGATGATATTGGAGGAAGTCTTAATAATAAGAAGATTAATATAGGGAATCAAGTTGTAGACAATCTTAAGGCCAACAAAACACTAGACTTTCATTTTGTATCAGATAGTGAGGCATCAAATGGACTAGAAATGGGAAGATATTATGCATCTATTAAGATAGATAAGAATTTTACCAAAGATATTATGTCTATACTTAAGGAGAATCCTGTTAAGCCGAGGCTTATATATACAGTAAATGAGAAGAGAAATGCTGTAGCACCTAAGATTACAGAAAAAAGCGCATCTGTAATTAAAGATGAGATAACTAAGAGCTTTATTGCAGAGGTTACAACTACAGCTATTAAGGGGCTTAATGAATTAGATATTAAGATTGAGGAGCAGCTTCCTTTAATAGCTAAGTTTGAGAAGATATTATTTGACCTTGAGGGTCAAACAGGTAATATTAAGTCTTCAGTTAAGAATTTATATAATGGGTCAGTAGATGCAGATAAGCTTCTAGGAGATCTAAATAACCAAATGCCAAGGATTAATAGTATAGTTAATGAGTCAAGTAGCATAATAGATAATTCTATTAAGTTTGTAAATACAGCAGCTGATGATATAATTTCATCCTCAGAGGTTATTAAAGCAGACCTAATCCACATTAAAAACACAGCGGATAATATGAATTCTATTTTATCACCAGAGGATGTAAATTTAGCCTCTAAGGTGATACTAGAAAGACTTTCAATAATTAAAGGATCAGAGAAAAATGCATTAATTATTATTAATAAGTCAATTGACTATATAGATAGTATCAATAAAAATGGACACCTAGACAAGATAAGAGTAGAACTTGTATCTTTACGTACTAATGTTGAGAAATCAATAACCATGATAACTGAACTAGAAGGTAAGATTAATAGTGGTGCTGAAATTACAGAGGGTACAATTAATAATATTAAGTCAGCATTATTAAGGGTATCATCTAAGAGTTCAGAAATAATTACAGGACTTAATGGTAAGTATAAAGATGATTTTAATAAGGCTGTGGGAGAAATTTCACACACTTTAAACGAAGCAAGTATAGTTCTTAATGATGCTAAGGGTAATATGCCAAAGATTAAGTCTCTAGTTGAGGAAACACATAAGGGAGTTAAGGATGGAAGCCTAGTTCTTAAGGATGTAAATAGTAATATGGATGATGCTGTTAGCCTTATTAAGAGTACAGCAGATAAAGTTAGAACACTTAATTCAGATGAGAAGTTTCAGGAGCTTTTTAAGCTTCTTAAGAGTGACGCTAAAAAAGAAAGTGACTTTATGTCTAGCCCTGTTCAGATAGTAGATAAGAGGATATATCCTGTACCTAACTACGGTTCAGCTATGTCACCATTCTTTACAACTTTAGCATTATGGGTTGGAGGATTGATTCTTGTTTCAATATTATCAACTAATGCAGTAGCTGATAATATAGGTCAAACATCAAGGTATTTAGGAAGGTTACTAACCTTTATTACAATAGGAATAATGCAGGCTTTAATAGTAACCCTTGGAGATGTGTTTATTCTTGGAACATATAATAGTAGTCCATTATTATTTATTTTAAGTGGAGTATTGATAAGCATAGTGTTTGTAACAATTATTTATAGCTTAACCTATATTTTAGGTGCTGTAGGTAAGGCATTAAGTGTAATTTTATTAGTCCTACAAATATCATCTTCAGGAGGTACATTCCCTGTTGAGGTTACACCTACATTTTTTAATAATATTAATCCATTCCTTCCGTTCACATATGCAATAGGACTTATGAGAGAAGCAGTAGCTGGATATATACCATCAGCTGTTATGCAGGATGTTATTGTATTATTAATATTCTTTTCAGTCTCATTAGTCCTTGGAGTATATATGTCTACTAAGGATAGAAGTCTTGGAGAATTATTTAAGAATAAATTTAAAGAAAGTGGTCTTGCAGAGGACTAATAATATTAAGGATGCTACATATTTATGAAGCATCCTTAAGTTGTATTTTAGAAGAATATTTAGTAGTGGTAGAAGAGTTTTTAAAAAATTAGTATAATGGTATAATGCAAAGATAATAATGCAAGTGATTGTTTTAAATAGATATACGAGAAGGTGAAGTTATGAAGGATAAAAAAGATATTAAAGTTGTAGTAGGGATGTCAGGTGGAGTTGATTCATCTGTATCAGCACTACTTCTTAAGCAGCAAGGATACGATGTTATAGGTATCTTTATGAAGAACTGGGATGAGAAGAATGATGATGGGGTTTGCACTGCATCTGAGGATTATGATGATGTAAGAGCTGTATGTGACCAAATAGGAATACCTTACTATACAGTTACATTTGTTAAGGAGTACTGGGATAGAGTATTTACATACTTCCTAGATGAATATAAAAAAGGAAGAACTCCTAACCCAGATGTTATGTGTAATAAGGAAATTAAATTCAAAGCATTTTTAGATCATGCTATGAAGATTGGTGCTGATTATATTGCAATGGGTCATTATGCACAGGTTGAAAAGCGTGGAGATAAGTACTGCCTTATTAGAGGGAATGATAACAACAAGGACCAAACATACTTCCTATGTGAGTTAACACAGGACCAGCTGTCAAAGACTATGTTCCCAATTGGAAATATAGATAAGAAGGAAGTTCGTGAAATAGCAGCTAGAGCAGGACTAAAGACAGCATCTAAGAAGGATTCTACAGGGGTATGCTTTATAGGAGAGCGTAACTTTAAGGAGTTTCTATCTAATTACCTACCTGCAAAGCCAGGTGATATTAAATCGCTAGAAGGTAAGGTTGTAGGTAAGCATTATGGTCTTATGAACTATACTCTAGGGCAAAGAAAGGGGCTTGGTATAGGTGGTGCAGGAGAGCCATGGTTCGTAGTAGATAAGGATCTTAAGAGCAATACATTATATGTTGTTCAAGGTGAGGAAAATCCACTATTATTCACATATGGGCTTATAGCTAAAGATATTAATTTTGTTGCAGGAGCTGCTGAAAGTGAAGAATTTAGCTGCACCGCAAAGTTTAGATATAGACAACCAGACCAGGGGGTTAAGGTTAAGATGTTAACTAGTGATTCAGCACTTGTTATGTTTGATGAGCCTCAAAGGGCAATAACTCCAGGGCAAGCAGTTGTATTCTATAATGGTGATGAATGCCTTGGAGGAGGATTTATAGATTCATATTTTAAGACGAGAGAGTCACTGGATTCTTATAGAAAAAAACTATAAAAGATAGTTAATTAATCTAAAAAGCAGCCAATTTTATATGGCTGCTTTTTAGATTTTCCACTTAAATAAAAGTATACCAGCTATCATAATTGCAACACCTAGGAACTTGTTCCATCCAAAATTCATAGGTTCAGCTCCAAATAGCGAAAACTTATCAATAACAGCTGCTGTAACTAGCTGTGCAACAAGTATAGCAGATACTGCATATGTGGGGCTAAGTACAGACATTCCTTTAATAACTGTAAATGTTATAAGGGCACCAATAATACCACCTGTAAGATATAGCTTATCAACTTCAACTATTCTCTTAATATCTCCCTGTGCAGCGAATAAGAGAATAATAAGTGAAGTTATAAGTGCAGTTGCATGGACAAATGCGTTGGCTTCCCAAATACCTACCTTCTCGTTAAGTCTAGTATTAAATACCCCTTGAAAGCTCATTAGAGCACCTGCAATTGCAGAATAAATAAATCCCATCATAATATTATTCACCTCATACATAGTGTTTTCAATATATGGGATTTTATACGTGAAAAAAGGAAGAGATAGATTCTCTTCCATTAAGTGCATTTATTATCTAGATTGGTTCTTCTTAGCACGTCTACAATCAGGACATCTCTTAGGTTCATTTTCGAAGCCTTTTTCAGCATAGAAAGCCTGCTCACCTTCAGTAAAGATAAACTCATTAGAGCAGTCTTTACATACGATTGTCTTGTCAGCCATGTTGTTACCTCCTTTATTTAGGTATTTAACGATACAATAGGACCCATATCCTAAAACAAGGATAAAAAGTGTCATCTAAGTTAAATTCCTAATATTCATTAATCACTTAAATAGAAATAATAGATAGTAAAATAAGTAATTAACAAAGTATTAAAATTATAGCCATACTTTGAAAAAATTATTCAAAAAATATTACTTTAAATAAGGGATTAATAAATTATATGTAAAAATTCATAAAATGTTACTAGATTGGCACTTATACCTTGATATTTCAACAAAATTTGATATTCATTTTCACCTAAACTTATGAGATAATAGTCTAGAATTCTTTTAATTGCTACTTTAATCACTATGATATATAATGTATATGACAAAATTACAGAATTTATACAATTGAATATAGAGGGATATATGTTGTATAATTGTGTAGAAAAATATAAAAAACAAAAATGGAGTTGAATTTATTATGATACTAATAAAAGAATTTGAATTTGATGCAGCTCATAATTTAGTAAGATATCATGGAAAATGTGAGAGATTACATGGACATACTTATAAACTAATAGTTAAAATCGAAGGTGAGCCAGGTGAAGAGGATATGGTATTCGATTTTGTTGAATTAAAAAGAATAGTTAAAGCTAAGGTTATAGATAAGATGGATCATTACTACCTAAACGATATTATTGAGCAACCAACAGCTGAAAACATTGCAAAATACGTATGGAATGAACTAGTTGACGAGATTAAGAGAGATAACTGTAGATTATATGAAATCGAGGTTTGGGAAACAAAAACTAGTGGATTAATATATAGGGGGTAAGTCATGAAGGACGTACAAAGCCAAAAAGATACAAGAAACATAGCTCTAAAAAAAGTAGGAATTAACGAACTTAAATGGCCAATTAAGGTTATGGACAAGGCAGAAAGAGAACAATCAACAGTTGCTACAATGGACCTTTCTGTTTACCTACCACACGACCAAAGAGGAACTCATATGAGCAGATTCGTTGAGGTTGTCAAGGAAGCACCAAATCTTTCACCTAAGGGACTTGAGGAAATGCTTAAGCACCTAGTAGAAAGACTAGAAGCTAAGAAGGGACATTGTAGAATTACATTCCCATACTTTATAACTAAGCCATCACCTGTAACAGGAATTATGGCACCATATGATGTTAAGTGCTGCTTCGATGCTGAATTCTCAGTAGAAGACGGATTTAAGTTTGTACTAGAAGTTGAAACTCCAGTTACGACTCTATGTCCATGCTCAAAGGAAATCAGTGAGTTTGGTGCACATAACCAAAGAGCACTTGTTAACATTAAGGTTGAAATGGATAAACTTGTTTGGATTGAAGACCTTGTTAAGATAGCTGAAGAAAGCTCAAGTTCACCAGTGTTTACACTACTTAAGAGACAAGATGAGAAGTGGGTAACAGAACAAGCTTACCTAAACCCAAGATTCGTTGAAGACGTAGCTCGTGAAACAGCTTCAAAGCTTGAAGAATTTGATGGAATTACTTGGTACAGCACATATGTTGAAAGTATTGAAAGTATTCACAACCACAGTGCATTTGCTTACACTGAAAAGGGTTGCACTCTGTAAGAGGTAGGATGTTTTAAATGAGAAAAAGTGTCACTTTAAAAGACGGAAAAGCCTATAATTTTGATAATATGAAGATAATGGGTATATTAAATGCTACTCCTAATTCATTTTTCGAAGGTTCAAGGGTTTCATCTGTAGATGTAGCTGTTGAAACTGCTCTTAAGATGATTGAGGATGGTGCAGATATACTTGATATAGGAGGAGAGTCTACAAGACCAGGTTCAGAGCCTGTTGATGTAGATGAGGAAATATCAAGGGTAGTACCCCTGATTGAAGCTATTAGAGAAGTTAATAAGGAAGTTATAATTTCAATTGACACATATAGAGCAAAAACTGCTGAGGCTGCTATTTTAGCTGGTGCAGATATTGTTAATGATATTAGCGGACTTACATTTGATGAGAACATGGCAGATGTAGTTGCTAAATATAATGTGCCAGTATTTATAATGCATATTAAGGGTACTCCAAAGGACATGCAAAACAATCCACATTACGATGATGTAATTATAGAGATGAGCCAGTTCTTTGAGGAAAGAATTAATTATGCACTTTCAAAGGGAATAAGTAGAGATAAAATTATGCTAGACCCAGGTATTGGGTTCGGTAAGAATTACCAGCATAACGTTGATATAATTAAAAACATAGAAACATTCTACAAGTTTGATATGCCAATACTTCTAGCTGCTTCAAGAAAGGGTATGATCGGATATGCCCTAGGAGATCTTCCGGCAGAAGAAAGACTAGAGGGAACTATGGCTATTACTTGTTACGCTGCTGATAGAGGAATTGAGATGATAAGAGTTCACGATGTTAAGGAAAACTATAGAGCAGCAAGAATGACAGAGGTATTTAGAAATGAATAGAGCATATATAGCATTTGGTAGTAATATTGGAGATAGACATAAAGCAGTAGAAGATGCCTTTGAAATGCTAGAGCAAAGAGGTGTTAGAATACTTAAGAAGTCAAAAATGTACGAAACAGAGCCATATGGATATACAGATCAGGAACCATTTTTAAACGGTGCATTAGAAGTTGAGACTCAACTAGATTGTCGTGGTCTTTTAGAAACACTTCTATCAATTGAAGCGGATCTTGGAAGAGTTAGACTTATAAGATGGGGCCCAAGAATAATTGACCTTGATATATTAATGTTTAATGATGAGGTTCATGATGATGAGGACCTTAAGGTTCCACATATTGATATGCATAATAGAACTTTTGTACTAGAGCCTCTAAATGATTTATGTCCGGACAAGATAAACCCAAGACATAATAAGACTATATGTCAATTATTAAGCGAACTTAAGAAGTAATTTAATTATAATATAAGTTGTTTATGTGATATACGAATAAAAAAGAAGTAGCTAAAGCTACTTCTTTTTTTAGATATATTATACAAAAATATGATATAACATATAATATATGTAAAAATATTTGATAAATGTGTTATAATTTAACAGATAATATTTTATTTGGAGGATACATTTGAGTAGGTTAGATATATATTCAAGAAATAATCAGGATATAATGATTTTTTCAATAATCATTATGATAAAGTTAGTAGCATGTAATTTTATACTTGGAATTAGTGGAATAGGATATTACACTCTATTTGGGTGTTTGGGTAGTACATTATTTTTTGTAGGTATTTCACTTGTTTTAGAAGGAAAAAGCAGGGCAAGATTTCTTTTAATTTGTAATATAGTTTTTAGTTTTGCCATTTACTTAAACGTTTTAGTAAATAGATGTTACGGTGATATTTTCACAAGTGGAATATTTTTTCATAGTGATTTTATGGAGATATTAGGAAAGATTTTTTTATTTCCTAGGATATACGATATATTTATTTTCCTAGATATATTTATTATTATATATCTAATGAGGAAGGGTAAAATATACAGCAAAAACAAAATTAATAAATATTCTATATTAAAGTTAATTCTAGTATCAGGGTTTGGAATATTTCTTTGTTATATAAGTACCACATCTTTAAATAAGTCACAACCTGGAATACTTAAGAATTTCTATGATAAGAAAACGATTGTTAAGGAAGCAGGTCTTGCTAACTATGGCGTTGTTGATCTTATTAGTCAAATAAACAAGGCAAAAGGATCTAATGAAGTTATAGAAGTAAATAACCATAGTAACAATATGAATGAAGTAGTAGAGTTCTTTGATAAAAAGCCTAATGAAAGTCCTAAGTATAAAGGAATAGCAGAGGGGAAGAACTTAATTGTAATTCAGCTAGAGGCATTTCAAAGTTTTTTATTAAATAGAAGTATTAATGGTGTTGAGATAACACCAAATCTTAATAAATTATCAAAGGAAAGTGTAAATTTTAATAATTGTTATGTTCAGATAGGTGCAGGTGGAACAAGTGATGCTGAGTTTTTAACCAATACATCATTATTACCTTTAAGTGATAAGTCTGTTTATACAGATTACTCAGGTAACACGTATGAATCATTGCCTAAGAAGCTTAAGGAAAAGGGATACTATACATCTGTAATGCATGCAAATAGACCAGGGTTTTGGAATAGATATTTAATGTATAGGTCACTTGGATTTGATGTTTTCGAAAGTGAGTTAAGTTTTAATATAGATGAAAAATTAATACTAGGGCTTAGTGATGAGTCATTTTTTAATCAAGCAATAGGGAAGATGAAGTCTTATAAGCAGCCTTTTTATAGTTTTATGATAAGTCTTACAAGTCATTATCCATTTATGGATACTAAGGGTAAACTTAATGGTTATATGAATGTTTCTGATCTTGAGGGAACTGTTACAGGGAATATGATTAAATCAGCTAGATATACAGATGAAATGCTAGGTAAGTTCTTAGAAAAACTTAAACAAGAGGGATTATATGATAATAGTATAATAGCTATTTATGGAGATCATGGAGGGGTATCAATTGATAGAAAAGGGGAGCTTGCAAAGCTTTTGTATGGAAGTGATACTATGACTAATCTTCAATGGGAAGAAGCCCAAAAGGTTGTTTCTATGATTCATATACCAGGTAGTAATATTAAGGGGGAAGTTAATGCAGTTGCAGGTCAGTATGACATGTACCCAACACTTGCAAATCTACTTAATATAGATAATAAATACACATTAGGACGTGATTTACTAAACAGTAAAAATGGATTTGCAGTTAATAGTGCAGGTAGTATATTTAACGATGATGCTATATATATTGCAGAGGATGATAAGGTTTATTCAAGAAAAGATGGAAGTGTATTAAATAAAAAGGATTACTTTAATTTATTTAATAAAAGAGAAGTATACTATGATTTAAGTGAACATATCATAAAGTGTAATTTGCTTAAGAATTTAAAATAAATAATAATAAAAATAACAAGGCAGGTTTATCCTGCCTTAAAAATTATATACTTGTTTATCAATATCAAGTGAGGGGAAGGGCTTACCTATATAATATCCCTGTGCAAAGTCTATTTTAAGTTCATGTAGCTTATTAAGTATTTGTTTATCTTCTACAAACTCACCAACAGTTTTCTTATTATATTTTTCTGAAACCATTTTAATAGCTTTAACAATAGACTCTTGTCCCTCATCCTCGGTTATTTTTTTAATAAAGCACCCATCTATTTTAACAAAGTCAATTGGTAGGCTTCCAAGATATGATAGTGAAGTATAGCCAACTCCAAAGTCATCAAGTGCTATTGTACACCCAAGGGTTTTAAATATCTCCATCCACTTCTTAACAGGTTCAAGGTTTTCAATAGCGGCTGTTTCAGTAATTTCTATACCTAGATTAATAGGGATTTTTTGAAGTCTAAGGTCAATTAATACATCCTCAAAATATTTAAGAATTTCATTATTATTAAGTGTTACAGCCGAAAAGTTAATAAATATTTTTATGGTTGGTCTATCTTTTAAAAAAGTTATAGCTCTATCAAATACCCACTTATCTATATATGGTATTAGCCCATACTTTTCTGCAACGCTAATAAATTCCCCAGGTGAAATAAAGGCTCCTGTCTCATCTATCATCCTTATAAGGCCTTCATAATGTGATATAGAGGATGAGTTAACGTTAAGAATAGGTTGAAGGTAGAGCATAAATCGATTCTCTTTTAAGGCTTTTTTTATAGAAGTATTAACTCTACTCATCTTATGAATTTCACATATATTTTTCTCGATATCTTCAGGACTTAAATATACAATTTTCTTTTTATAGTTTTCACGTGCCTTAGTTAGAGCCATTTCAGCATGGGAGAAGCTATATAATGGGGTCTGATTCTCTTTAATATGTGAAATACCAATATTTATATTAATATCATAGTTTTCATTCTTATAGTTGATTTGATGATTATTAAGATTTTTAAAAATATAGTCAGCAAAGTGTAAAAGATCTCTATAACTAAGATTTTTAACAAGTATACAGAATTTCGTCTTTTCAATTCTCCCTGTTACATGTCCATATGGTTTTACCTTTTGAAAGAGGGTGTTTGAAAAGGATTTAATAATTTCATTAATATCCTCTCTAATTAGGATTTTATAAAGACAGTCTGAGTTGTCAAAATCGATAAAAATAATATATGAATTAGCTGAGGATTTAAGACTTTTAATAGATCTTTCAATAAAAATTCTATTTGGAAGATTGGTTAGAGAGTCTGTATATAAGGATTTTTTAAGTCTTAGGTTATCTATTAGAAGTAAAATAATAAATGTTAATACAATAGAAAAGAAAAGAATTAACAGTTCAAGGCTACTATTTTGAGAAGAGTTAATATAAATAAGATGATCAGCAAATAAAGCAGCAGTTAATATAGATAGAAATATAAGACCTATTATGCCAAGTGTAAGTAGTAGCCTTAGATATAAATGTTTTTGTTTATATGGAATTTTCATAATATCCTCCAGGTAAATTAAAAAATAGATTAAGAATAAATCTTAATCTATTATATGAAAGGATTATTTAATTAGTATCTTATTGTACTTTTTCTTTCCTCTTCTAACAAGAAGATGTCCATCATTGAACATATCCTCTACAACAGGAAGATTAAAGTCTTCAACCTTAACGTCATTAGCATATAGACCACCTTGAGTTACAAGTCGCTTTCCTTCACTTTTTGATGGAATAAGCTTAGCTGAAACTAAAATATCTAGTAGTGATCTGCCAAGGTCTTCCCTTGAAATTTCAACAGCTTCAACATTATCAAGGTTACCTGATCCTTCGAATAGTGCCTCTGAAGCTTTTTGAGCTGCAAGAGCCTTTTCCTGACCATGGATTAAATTGGTGATCTCAAATGCAAGAACCTTCTTAGCTTCGTTGATTTGAGAACCTTCAAGTGAAGAAAGTCTTCTAACTTCATCCATTGGAAGGAACGTAAGAAGTGATAGACATTTTTCAACGTCAGCATCAGCAACATTTCTCCAGTATTGGTAGAACTCATATGGAGTTGTTTTGTTTTCATCAAGCCATAGAGCACCCTTTTGAGTTTTCCCCATTTTCTTACCTTCACTATTAGTAAGAAGGGTACAAGTCATAGCAAATGCACTTTCTTGGTCCTTACGTCTAATAAGTTCCATACCAGCTATCATGTTTGACCATTGATCATCTCCACCTAGCTGCATTTTACATCCGAACTTTTGGTGAAGAACGTAGAAATCATATCCCTGCATTAACATGTAGTTAAACTCAAGGAATGAAAGTCCCTTTTCAAGTCTTTGCTTAAAGCACTCAGCAGAAAGCATTCTATTAACAGAGAAATGCATACCAATATCTCTAATAAAATCAACATAATTTAAGTCTAGTAACCAATCAGCGTTGTTAACTAGAATAGCCTTATCATCTGTAAAATCAATGAATCTCTCCATTTGCTTCTTAATACAGCTAACGTTGTGGTCAATATCTTCCCTAGTTAGCATGTTTCTCATATCAGTTCTACCACTTGGGTCTCCGATCATACCAGTTCCGCCACCTACAAGTGCTATTGGTCTGTGACCTGCTTTTTGCATATGTGACATAAACATCATAGCTATAAAGTGTCCTACATGAAGAGAATCAGCTGTTGGGTCGAATCCTATATAAAAAGTTACTCTTTCTTTTTTTAGTAATTCTTTAATTTCGTCTTCGTGTGTAAGCTGAGCTATGTATCCTCTTTCCTTTAAAGTATCAAATACTGACATTTAAAAAAACCTCCTAATAGGTGTGTGTATTTTAGCGTATAAAGTCATTTTATCAAACATGTAATTATTTATCAAATATATGTGTATCAGTGAAGGTCTTATATTTACTGAAAGTACAAAAAGTGATAAAATCATCTTAAAATAGGTAATGGCACTAGGAGGAAATTATGATAAAGATTATACTTAAGGATGGAACAGAATATGAAAATGACCCTACATATGGATATAACTTAGATAACGTTAAGGATATATGGGAGTGTCTAAATATTGTAGGAAAGTACTGCTTCTTTACAAAGAATATTAAGAACCTTAACTTTATTACATCAGACGATATGAATGCTGCACTTAACGGAACTCCTGAGAAGGACGGAGAGATGATTAATATTTACAAAGATGACGTTAAAGACATAGTAGAAATATAAATTAACGGAATAATAAGTCTAACTTATTTTACAAAAACAAAAGGAAGCAGGTATTGCTTCCTTTTGTTTTTTATAAAAATATTTTTATTCATGGTCAATGGGATGACCACCGCCAAGGACCATAGATTTTTTTAGTTTACAAATACCTTAGTACCTGATTTTATATTGTCATATATCCACTTAGCTTCATTAATAGGAAGTCTAATACATCCATGTGATAGTCGAACGCCAACCCTTGAGTCTACTGACTTGTTTTTGTTTGATGAACTATATAGTGTAGAGTGGAATAGATAGGAACCATTAAATTGTACAAAGTATTTAGCACCTACTTTAGGATTAGATGGAGCTGAGAACCAGCTACCTCGTCCTCTAACAGTAAATGTTCCCCTTGTAGTAGGGTTTTTATTAGTTCCTGTTGAACAAGAGATTGATTTTAAAAGCTTAAAGGATCCTTTACTACCAACAAATACGTTTGTTAACTGTCTATCAATATCAACCCATATAAAGTGTTTAGTATTACTATTAAAGCCCTTCTTATTTACATACTCTTCAAGTTGTGCCTTAGATAATCTTTTTTTATTAGTTGGAGGGTCCTTAGGTATTGATAGATATGAACCTGCTACCCAGCCTATCTTACCTGATTTAGTATCACGAACCCTGTACCATTTCCCATCTTTATCACTTAATATTTCAACCTTTACACCCTTAGAAAGTGTAAGTATTTTAGATTGGGATGATGGTGAATTAACCATAGATACACTTTTCTTTAATGTAGCATAAACAACTGAAGGCTTTACTAAGCTTTCTACTGATGGAGTAGGAGGCTTAACAGGCTTTCTGTTAACTATTTTAACTATAGGTGAGAATATTGATTCAGTTGTTTTTGAATCTGTAATAATACATTTTACCTTATAGTTTCCTGCACTATTAAATGAATAGCTAAATGCATTTGAAGTTGTTTGCTTTGATGTATATATTTTTGTAGAGTCTTTATAAACTTCATACACATATTTTAGTTTATCACCTGTTGCAGAAACGTTAAACTTAATAGTTTTATTAGTATAGTCATATGTTGTGCTAGCCTTAAATGACTGAATCTTAAGTGGAATATAAGGTTTTTCAACATCAATACTATCTGAAACAGCTTGTACAAACTTTCCAGTAGCATCCTCAACTTTAACAGCTATATAGTATAATCCTGTATCCTTTGGAATATAGCTAAATGTATTATCTTTAGTAGATAAAGTCTTTACTACCTTAGCATTATAATACATTTCATATGTATATGTAAGGTTAGTACCAGTAGCATCTATTGTATATATTAGTTCAGTGTTAGGTTGTACTGGAGTTGTTTTATTACAAGTAATAGAATTAAGTATAATTTCTGAAGAATCGGTAGAACCTATTAATGAATCGGTTCTTGTCATTGCCTTAGCTGAAACTATGCCAGATAGGCTACCGAAAGATAGTACATTAATTAGTATAATAGTAATTAACGTACAGAGTAATTTTTTCGCTTTCATAGATTATATCCCCCTTTATATCTAAGCAAATATATTATATACCAATAAGTATAAAATTTGTTAACAAATTTAATTTATTTATAATTAATTAATTATTTTACTTGTTGGATATAGTAAATTAATGTAGAATTCTCTGTGTTATATAAATTTTACGAGGAAGTGACACAATGGATAATGTATTTACCATAATTATGTGTAGTATTATAGGCTATATTACTAATTATATAGCTATAAAGATGCTATTTAGACCCTACAATGAGGTTAGAATTTTAGGTATCAGGGTACCATTTACTCCAGGAATTATCCCTAAAGAAAAGGAAAGAATAGCTATAAGCATATCAGATGCTATTTCATCACACATTTTAAATAAGGAATATTTAAAGCAGTTATTAACTAAAGAGAAGACAAAGATCACAATTAAAAACACATTATCAAAACATATTAATGATTTGCTTTTATCGGACAGAACAATTAAGTCATTAATAACCAGAGATCAAAGCTTTTCTAGCTTAGAAAATAGTATTACTGATTATATTCTTCAAGTTATTAGGAAAAACCTTCAAAAAGAAAGAAATATTGAACTATTATCTGATTTTATTTATAGTGAGGCTAACCAAATATTAACAAATAATAGAGAAGCAATTAAAAATACAATTTTTTTAAAGATAAAGGCTACACTTAGTAGTGATAAAACCTCTAATAATATTAGTGGAGTTTTAGATTCTATTATAGAAGGTATTAGTACTGATGATTGTCTATGTGATATTTTAGGTGAAGTGCCCTATATTAAGTGTGAATCATTAATACTAGATAATGAGGATAGAATAATACTAGAGATTAATAGAATACTTGATAAGGACGAGACTAAAGAAGCTATACAAAATGCAGCAACAAAGATTATTAAAAGTCAACTAGGGTCACTTGTGTCTATGTTCCTATCAGTAGACACTATAGGTGACAGGGCAAATGAGGCAATTAAAGACTATGTTAATGATACAGAGAATAGGGTAGAACTATTAAAAATCATAGTTAAGGGGCTTTACAATATACAGTTTATTAAGGTTAAGCCTATAATAAGCAATATTGAATCAACTATTAATATAAATGACCTAATTAAAAAGGGAATTACCTCTTCTAAGTTAAATAATATAATTGAACTATTTATTGAGGAGGGTATTAATGGTGTAGAAAATAAAGTTTCAGCATCTATTAAGGGCTTAATATACCAAAAGATAAGGCATTTTGCATATAGTGGATCTGTATTAGATATTATAAGGGTATTTATCTTTAAAAGAGTAGAGGAGATTATTAATAAGCCTTTTAATACTTATAATATAGATGAGAATAAGATAGGTATTTATACAAACTCATTTACAGATAATATATTAGGGTTTTTATCAGAGAGAATAGATAGTATACTTGCTTACATTGATATATCAAGTATTGTTAGGAATAAAATAGTAGAATTTGATGTTAGATATGCTGAGGGTATTATTTTATCTATAGTTAATAAGGAGCTTCGTGCTATAACAATGTTTGGCGCAGTACTTGGAGCTTTTATAGGGATAGTTACAATTTTAATAAGATAACAAAAATAACAAGGCTTTTGCCTTGTTATTTTTCAAATATGCTATATAAATTTTGGCATATATATTGTTTGAATAGGATATTCTTATCTATATAAGATATAAGCTTAGTTGTAATAGACTCTATATATAGGTCATATGAACTAGCCTTTGAAAACATATTAATTAACACATCTTGAATAGTTAAATAAGTTGTTTCATCTATTATATTTTTATCTATAAGGGTAATTAAATACTCATCAGATAATTTAATTCCGTTTTCTATTTCATATAAATATTCTAGTGAAGTAATATTTTCATAGCTATTTATTCTGCTTTGTATACCAACGTGAATATGATTAACCGCATTACAAAGAATCTTTAATGTAGCATCAAAATTATATTTTTGTGAAAGTACATCCGAAAGACAAGCTTCACCAACAACCATAATATCCTCAACTGGGTGTGAGAAGTATGGTTTGCTTATATATTTTAATGAACTTTCATATTTAGTTAATATAGGTGTATAGTTAGAGTTTTGAATAATACTAACCATACTCTCAATACTAGATGTATTAAAGTAATCACTAAAAACCCTATATATAGAATTGAAATAAGGGTCTGTTTTACCGCATTCATTAAATGTATTAATTAGGGTTTGTCTTAGTTTTCCATATGTATCAGCTGTAATATCTTCATCAATAATTTCCTGTATAAATGAAACATCTAGAAGTTTAACCTCAGAGTCTGCTATAGAGCAGAAATTCTCAGGTGATGGATAGTTACCATACATACTTAAATATATTTCTTTTCGAATAGATATATTAAATGATAGGTTATGCATCATACTACTTATAATCTTCTCAGTTGAATATACTGTATATTCATCTTTGAAAATATCCATGGCAATAGGAACAGCAACCTCCATAATATCTATATCAGGTATATAACTATTTTCAGATTTATATAAAAAACCACTTTCATAAATAACTTCTATTTTGTTTGAAATGGTTTCTACTGTTTCAATGATTGTAGTGTCCTCTTCAATTAAAGAGTCCGATTTTTTAAAGAATAAGCTAAAAATCCCCACTCTATGACTCTCCTTTATAATTTTATATATAAAAATGTCTAATTTACTTACAATATACTATATAACCTAATTATACTATGTAAAGTATATGTATAACAAGGTATAAAAATGTAATAATATAGAATTAATTAAGATAATTTATCTTAAGTGGTATTATATGATATAATTTTATTGATATTTTAGGTGATAAAGGAGGTTGATAGCTTGGAATTCACTATAGAAATATTTCTTATTAGTATAATTGCAGGGGGAATGGGAGCTCTACTTGGACTTGGTGGTGGAATGATATTATCTCCTGCATTAACTATTTTATTTGGTATTGATATTAAGTATGCAATTGGTGCTAGCTTAATATCAGTTATAGCAACCTCAACAGGTTCAGCAATAGCATACATAAAAGAGAATATTACTAACGTTAGAATTGGTATGTTTCTTGAAATGGCAACTACTATAGGGGCTATAGTAGGAGCTTTACTTGCAGGAGTTATACCTGAGGAGTTTTTATATATAATATTTGGAGCACTACTTGTATACTCTGCAATTAATATGATCAAAAATAGAAAAGGTTCAGTAGATAATACTATAGAGGAGGACCCACTTGCAGAGAGATTTTCATTAAGTGGGGAGTTTTATGATAAGGCCTCTAATGAGACCATTTATTATAAGGGAAAAAAAGTTAAACAAGGATTCTCTATTATGGTAGGAGCAGGTGTTGCATCGGGACTTCTTGGAATAGGAAGTGGTAGCTTTAAGGTTATTGCTATGGACACATTTATGAAGCTTCCCCTAAAGGTATCATCTGCAACAAGTAATTTTATGATGGGAGTTACTGCAGCTGCAAGTGCTACAATTTATTTCTTTAGAGGGGATATACACCCGTTAATTGCAGGACCGGTTGCACTAGGTGTATTATGTGGATCTTTCCTTGGTGCAAGACTTATGCAAAGAATGAAAACGAGAACACTTAGACTTATATTTATCCCGATTATTGTATATATGGCAATAGAAATGATTCTTAAGGGAATGGGGGTAATATAATTTGAAAGGTTCAAATGTTGAAAGTATTATAATTAGGGTATTAAGGGTTGGGGTTGTAATAAGCTCCTTAATAATTATTTTAGGAATTAGCCTATTATTTATAACAGGTAATAGTGACTTTAATACCGATAATATAAGCTTTTCTATGGTTTTTACTAGTGCAGCTAATCTTCACCCTTCATATATAATTATGATTGGATTACTAGTACTAATATTAACTCCTGTATTTAGAATTATAGCTAGTCTTATCATGTTTTATAAGCAAAAAGATAGGACATATGTATGTATAACTATAATTGTGCTTATAATACTTAGTATAAGTTTCTTAATTGGCTTTATAGTGTAGTAATTACAAAAACCGATATATTTTGACGTTAATATTGATAGAGTCTATGTTCATTTGATATAATTCCAAATGGAACACTTCGAGTATTACATTCTAAGGCAGTGCTATGAATGTAATAACGTTAGGGTATTATTAGAAATTTTAATGCCTTCCATTATTGAAAAGGGGTGAATTAAATGAAAAAATTACTAAGTATTATGCTAACTATAATATTAGCAGTTGGCTTACTAGTAGGATGTGGCAAGGAAGAGGCTAAGGCGCCAATTAGACTTGCAACAACAACAAGTACACAGGATTCAGGATTACTTGATTACCTGTTACCTAGATTCGAAGAAAAAACAGGATATAAGGTTGAGGTTATATCTAAAGGAACAGGGCAAGCTCTTAAGCTTGGGGAAAACGGAGACGTTGATGTTGTTCTAGTACATGCAAAGGACTCAGAAGAGAAATTTGTTAAAGAAGGTCATGGAGCTGAAAGAATAGAAGTTATGTATAATGACTTTATTGTTGTAGGACCTAAAAATGATCCAGCTAAGATTAAAGACGCTAAGGATGCAAAGGATGCACTTAAGGCTATTTATGATAGCAAGAATACATTTGTATCAAGAGGAGATGACTCAGGTACAGATAAGTTTGAGAAGAAGCTTTGGAAAAAGCTTAATATTAAGCCGTCTGGTGACAACTACATATCAGCAGGAAAAGGTATGCTAGAAGTACTTATGATGGCTAATGAGAAGAATGCTTACACTATTTCAGATAGAGCAACTTACCTTGCTAACAAGGATAAGCTAGGTTCACTTGATATTACTTACCAAAAGAGTGATGATCTTAAGAACCAATACGGAATTATAGCTGTTAATGATAGCAAAAATGATTCAATAAACAAGGATGGAGCTCAGGCTCTTATAGATTTTGTAACTTCAGAAGAAGGACAAAAGCTAATAGGTGAATTTGGTAAGGATAAGTACGGAGAGGCTTTATTTACACCAAACGCTAAGAAGTAATATTTTAGGGGTATCGATGATACCCCTATTTTTATAGGAGTGTTTATAGTGAGGGATTTATTTTCAGCCTTTAGTGAGGCTATAACACTAATTTTAAGTTTTGATAAATACATTTATGAGATTATATTCTTATCACTTTATGTTTCAATAGCATCAACAGTAATATCATCGGTAATTGGAATTCCTATTGGTTTGTATGTGGGCATCAAAAACTTTAGAGGCAAAAGAACGGTTATTAAAATAGTAAATACTTTTATGTCACTACCACCTGTTGTTGCAGGTCTTTTAGTTTATGTTTTTATATCAAGAAGTGGTCCTTTTGGAGATTTTAATATATTATTTTCAGTACCTGCTATGATAATAGCACAGTGTATACTTGTTACACCTATAATTTGTGGGTTTGTAATTAATATTTCTTCAACTAAGGGAATTGAGGTATATGAGGCATTAACATCCCTTCGTGGGAATAAATATCACAAGATATATTACACTATATATGAAATGAAGTTTCAAATACTTGGAGCTATAACAGCTGGGTTTGGTCGTGCAATTTCTGAGGTTGGAGCAGTTTCAATGGTTGGAGGAAATATAGAAGGTAAAACCCGTGTTATGACAACTTATATTATGCTGCAAACAGGTATGGGAAATTTCTCCCGTGCCATAGCTATTGGAATAATATTAATATTAATAGCATTGATTATTAATCATTTTGCCTTAAGATTTACAAAGGAGATATAGGGATGCTTAATCTTAAAAATCTTAAAAAAGAATTTAACGGAAGAAGTATTTTAGATATTAAGGAATTTACCTTTAAGAAGGGAAATATATATGCTTTAGTTGGTCCTAATGGATGCGGTAAAAGCACCCTGCTTAGAATAATTGGTGGACTAGATAGTGGATATTTAGGAAGTATCGATTATGAAGGACTAGGCATTGAAAAATACAAAAGTAAGCTTTCATATGTTCATCAAAAGCCATATATGTTTAACTTTACTGTTAAGAAGAATATTGAAATGTCAGGTGAAATAGATAAAAAATCTAATATTAATATAGAAGAGTTAATTGAGGTTTTTGGAATAAGGGGTATATTAGATTTAAATGCTAAAAGGATTTCAGGGGGGGAAGCCCAAAAAGTATCATTTATAAGAGCTCTTCACCAACAAAGTGAAATACTTTTATTAGATGAGGCAACCTCTAATATGGATAGTGATTCTTGTAGGATATTTGAGGAAATTTTGTTAAAAAACAAACAGGACAAGGTAATTATAATAGTAACTCATAATATTTTTCAAGCTCTAAGAATTGGAGATTATTTAGTTGAATTTGATAATGGATCTCTATCTCAAAGCCTTAAGGCAGAGGCTTTAAAGAGGGATAGTATAAAAACTCTTTTAGAGTTTACAGGAAACGTTAATATTTGATAAAACTTAATTTTTATGAAAAAAATCTAGTTTTTTAGAAATTTTTCTATTAAAATAATATGAAGTAGTTTATTTATACAAAACAAGAGGAGGAAAAGAAATGTACGGTTATGACTTTTTAACTAGGGACAGTAATGGGGTATTAGAAATTGAAGGCTGCAGCGCACTAGATCTTCTAAAAGAATATGGAAGTCCACTATATGTTATGAATGAAAGAGATATTATTAATAGATGTAAGCAAATTAGAGAGAATCACATTGATAAATATAATGGATTTGCTGTATATGCTAGTAAGGCATTTTCAAATAAGGCTATGTGTAGATTAATTGCATCACAGGGACTTGGACTTGACGTTGTATCAGGTGGAGAAATGTTTACTGCAAACTCAGTAGATTTTCCTATGGAAAACATAGTATTCCATGGAAATAACAAGGCGCCATATGAAATTGAAATGGCAGTTGATTTTGGTGTTGGAAGAATAATAATTGATAACTTTTATGATGTTGAAAATGTAATTAAATACGCATCAGAAAAGGAAAAGATAACTGGAGTTATGGTAAGAGTAGCACCAGGAGTTGAGGGAGATACACACGAATTTATAAAAACAGGTCATGAGGATTCTAAGTTTGGATTTTCTCTAAATGACGGAAGCCTAGAAGTTGCAGTAGAAAAGCTTCTAAGCTGTAAGTATATAAACTTTAGAGGTATACATGCCCATGTTGGATCACAGCTTCTTGATAACGATGTTTTTAGAAAAGAAGTTGTAGTGCTAGCTAAGCTATATAGAAAGTTAACAGATATGTTTAACATAGAAATTAAAGAAATTAACCTAGGTGGAGGATTCGGTATTTATTATACTGAAAAGGATAGAAGACTTAACGTTGCATACTTTACTGAACTTATGAATAGTGAGGTAGACAAGCAGTTTAAGGAGCTTAATCTTACTAGACCAATGGTTATTATAGAACCAGGTAGATGGGTAGTTGGAGAAGCAGGGGTTACACTTTATACAGTTGGAGCTATTAAGAACATTGAAGGTGTTAGAAAGTATATAAGTGTTGATGGTGGAATGACTGATAACCCTAGACCACCACTATATGGTGCGAAATATCTTGCACTAGCGGTTGAAAATGCAGATAGAGCACCTGAAACAGTGACAGTTGCAGGTAAGTGCTGTGAGTCTGGAGATATTCTTATTAAGGACTTTGAAATGCCTGAGAGAAAGTCAACTGAGCATATTGCAGTATTAAGCACAGGGGCATATAATTATTCAATGTCAAGTAATTATAATAAGCTTCCAAAGCCAGCTGTGGTTATGGTAAGTGAAGGAAGTTCAAGGCTAATAGTTAAGAGAGAAACTTACGAGGATATCGTAAGAAATGATATATAAACAATAAGAAAAGCAGAGCTAGGTCTCTGCTTTTCTTCATTATAAATAAATATTTAGTTTTATCTTGGTAATGGAACAGGATCAACTGCAGTTGAAGTAGTAACGAATTTAAGTGAATATAAATCACACATAACTTCATCCCTAGAAGCATCTACTAAAACGAAATAGTTTATACCAACTTCTTTTAACACACCTGCTTTATCTGTTAACAGATTAGTTCCAAGTAGGAATTCACATCTTATATATCTACCGATAATGCTTTTTAAGTAAGATTGAACATATCCCTTATTATCAAAGGTAGGCTCCATTTGACTTGTTGAAGGGTTAATACCAAGACCAAGCAGTGAACCAGATGCATCGATTCTATCCATAGATGAAGAGCTATTAAAAGAAGTTTCTTCTCTATATTGATCTAATACATCATCAGAGTATAAGTCATCAGTTGATGCAAATACTGGTGGAAAATAGTATGAGCCCTCAAAGCTATCTGTTTCGAATATTTCATCTTGATATGATTTTTTATTAATTGACATATAAACCTCCTAAATAATTAAGTTGTTGCATATTTCGGTGTAGGGTCATAGAAGCAGTGCTGAACTATTCTAGTTGCAAAAACCCCACTTTTGTTTTTTGGAAAATAAGTAGCACAATTTGGGCTAAAGGGATTGTAATACCATAGTGCTTTTTCAACACCATAAATTTTGTTGCCAGCCAAAGCCCAATCAACAATATCATATTGAATTTGAGTTGGTGACATATTCCATATGTTTTGAGGGTTTGGTTTACCATTTACCGTTGAAAGTGCACAGGTAAATTGATAAGGTTGAAGAAGTACCTTTCTAAGATCCCCTTGATTAACTCTATGATATTCACCATTAGGTACTGTTACCCTATTCATGATAACAGCAGCAACTGCCTTCATTCCCGTTTCGCCTTCACCCTCAGCTTCACATTGCAGCATTCTTGCAAAAAGTTCTCTGTCAGTAAGGGGCATCGATTTCACCTCTCAAAGTCTTAATCACTATTAATATATACAAAACATATTTAAAATGTTCCAAAAAAAATAAAATAGGAGAGAAAACTCCTATTTATATTATTCTAAATTTTAAGTTTAAATCTATTAGAAATGTTTAGAAGCTTATCTGAAAGAATAGTTTGAGTTGAGATTTTTTCAGATATTTTATAAACATCATCATTTGCATTTTGGGTATAGTTAAGAATATTATTACTACTTTCGGCAGATGAGTCGGCTATACTTGAAACCTTATCTACAGCACCATCTACCTGTTCTATAGAGTCAGAAATTACCTTAGCTTCATAGGTAAAGGTATTCCATGCTTCGTAAACAGATTTTGCATCAAGTTCATACTGGGAACCTGTTTCAATTAAAAGGGAATAGTCGGATCTAACCTTTGATTCTATAAACTCTAGAATATCACGTGAGTTTTGTAGAAGTTCATTAAATGCCTTATAAACCTCTTCAGTAAGAGATTTAATACTTTCTGCTGATTCACTACTTTGTTCAGCAAGGTTACGAACTTCATTTGCAACAACTGCAAATCCCTTGCCATGATCACCAGCCCTTGCAGATTCTATAGCAGCATTAAGTGCTAATAGGTTTGTTTGGTTTGCAATATTACCTATAGACTGTGCAATGCTGTGGATTTGATCGACTACCTTGCTTTTTTCTATGGACACCTTAATTCTATCCTGCTTTTCAGAATATACACGATTAAGTTCACTATAGGATGTTTCACCCTGCTTTTTAGTTGTTTTGGCCTTAGATTGAATATTAGAGGAATTATTACTTTGAAGCTTAGATTCTTCATAAAACTTATGTGCAATAGTATTAATTTCATGTATAGATGCATTGACCTGCTGGGTATAGGCGCTTAAATCCTGGGTACCCCTTGAAATATCCTTAGTTGAAGAGTTAATATAATCAACTCTTGATGTAACATTATTTATTCCATCTGAAATTTCCCTAGATATGTTGTTAAGTTTATTTGCAGTATCTATCATGTCAGAAACAAGTGACTGTATACCATCAGCAGAAGTGTTTAAAGAACTAGCTAGAGTGCCAAATTCATCACTTGAGTAAATAGATAGTCTGTAAGATAGGTTGCCCATGCCAATATCCTTTGAAAAGGAGAGTATACCTTTAATCTGTCCTTTAAGTACAATACATAGGAATATTCCAAGTCCAATTAGAAGTACTGCAGATACACTCATTATAATAAGTGTTAAATTAGTAAACTTCGAAAAAATAATATCCTCTGTTTCATGTGTCGCATTATTAAGTGCAAACATTCCATATATACTAGTTAACCCAATTATTAAAATAGATAAAACAGCTAATAAATAGCCAATTAGGATTTTGTATGATAGTTTAAGATTTCTAAAAAACGAAAGCATATTATCCCCCCATAAATAAAATTAACTTAGTTTATAGTCATCATATAGTATATTTCCTCTAGCTATTAAGGACTTAAGATTAAGTGAGTTATCAAGTATCATAATGTCAGCATCAAAGCCTACACTTATGTATCCCTTGTTTTTAAATTTAAGTAGTTTAGCAGGGCTAGATGTTAAAGGAGTAATAGCAGTTGATATATCCATTCCATCACGAACGAGATCCCTAAAAACATCTAAATTGGTTGTTGGAGGAGAGGTGGTAATAGACTTTAGAGTTCCATCAGGTTCAAATATAGGCATACTACCACCTGAGTCGGAGCTCATAGTTATATTATCAACATTACATCCACTTTCAAGTAACTGCTTAAATGCTATAGGAGGGTCAACAACATCATCTCCATCAGGTCTAATACCTGTTGTTATATCAACATAGCCACCCTTTTTACAGTAATCAATACTTTCAAAGAATAAAGGAGTATTACGGTTAATATGTGTTGGTAGTATATTATATAGTGGTATTTCAGAGTTATTAACTATATTAAATATAGGGGACATCTTTTCCTTGCCATCACCTAGGTGGAAGTGGGTAATACCACATTTGCCAGAAATAAGACCTGCGTTACGAGTCATGCTACAAATCTTAATAAGGTCATAGGTTGAGGGGTGACTACCCCTATGGTCACTAACTGCAAGTTCTCCAACTCCAATTATTTTAGGTATAAATATAATATCCTTCTTAATATCCTCTGTTAAGGGTACAAGTGGAATTTGGTAGGAACCAGTCCAAAGATAAGTAGTAAGACCTCTTTCTTCAAGGGAATATGCCTTAGCTAGAAGGTTTTCCATAGATCTTGTAGAACCATCAGTACCGAGCAACCCTATAGCTGTGGTTATACCACTTTCAACAATAGAGGGATATTTAAGTTCCTCGGTTCTACTAGAAAATCCATCTTCTCCACCTGCTCCTGAAATATGAATATGAAGATCAATAATACCAGGAAGGGCATAAAGGCCTTCTCCATTTATAACAGTATATTCAGGAAATGTGCTTGGGATATTAATATTTTTATCAATATGTATAATTTTTTCTCCACTAATGAGGATATCAAGTACACCAATGCTTTCAGGTGTGAATATATTAATATTTTTAATAAGAATCAAAAAAATCACCTCAAAATTAAATTTTAATTAGCTTTCCCAGAATTTATATTTTTAACATGTGAATACTATAGTTATTAAAAAAATTAATATAACCATATAAAAAAATCTAATTTTACATTATAATAGTTATGGTAAATACTTAAGAGTAGATTTAGGAGCGATATTTATGGATATTATATATTTAGATAATAGCGCTACAACAAAACCTTATAAGGAGGTTGTTGAAGAAGTTGTAGACTGCTTAGAGAACTGTTATGGAAATCCATCAGCAGCGTATAAGATGGGAATAGATGCGGAGAAGAAGATTAAAACTTCAAGGGAAAGTATTGCAAAGCTTATAAATTCAGCACAGACAGATATTATTTTTACATCTGGTGGAAGTGAGTCAAATAATACTGCAATAAAGGGTCTTGTTAAAAGCGGGGATCATGTTATTGTTTCAGGGTTTGAACACAAAAGCATGCTTCAAACACTTAAGGAATTAGAGAAGGACGGAGTGGAGGTTACATATCTTCCAGTAGATTCAAATGGTATAGTGGACTTGGAAAAGCTTATAGAAAGTATTAAGGGTAATACTAAGCTTGTATCAGTTATGCATGTTAATAATGAAATAGGGTCAATTCAACCTATTTCTGATATAGTTAAAATAGTCCGTGATAAGTCTAAGAAAGCAAAGGTTCACGTTGATGCAGTTCAGTCTCTATCTAAGGTAGAAATTGATGTTATAAAAATGGATGTAGATCTTTTATCACTAAGTAGTCATAAAATACATGGACCTAAAGGCGTTGGGGCACTATATGTTAAGAAGAACCTAGTGTTAAGACCGCTTATTCAAGGTGGGGGTCAAGAAATGGATAGAAGAGGTGGAACAGAAAATGTTCCTGGTATATCAGGTTTTGGAGTTGCAGCTAGAATAGCAAGGGAGAACTTTGAAGGGAATAAACAGTATATAAGAGGACTTAAGGAGCATTTTATTAAGGGGCTTTTATCAATTGATGATATAATAATAAATAGCCCAGTTGATGAACTTCATGTTGATAATATATTAAGTGTATCTTTTGGTGGAGTTCGCGGAGAAGTATTACTTCACTCATTAGAGGATTATAATATATTCGTATCAACAGGGTCAGCTTGTTCAGCTAAGAAGGCCTCAGATAAGAATTATGTACTTCCAGCAATTGGACTTTCACCAAAATATGTTGAGGGAACCATTAGATTTAGTTTTTCACATATGAATACTGTTGAAGAAATTAATAAGACAATAGATGCAATTAAAAAGGTACTACCTTTTTTAAGGAGGATAAAATAATGGAAAAATTACTACTTGTTAAATTTGCAAGTGAAATTACTCTTAAGGGACTTAATAGAAAAAGCTTTGAAAATATGCTTATTAAGAAAATTAAGAACAAAATTGGTAACGACATAGTAATGAAAAAGGATTCAGGGCGATTATTTATTGAAAGTTCAAACCCAGAGCACATAGATTTAATCAGAAAGACTTTTGGTGTTCTTTCAGTATCAGTTGCGGATGTTGTAGAGAAGAACCCTGAGGCTATAGGAGAAGCTGCTGTTAACCAGCTTAAGGAACTAGGAGACGTTAAAACCTTTAAGGTTGAGTCAAAAAGGGGAGATAAGTCATTTCCACTTAACTCAATGGAAACATCAAGAAAGGTTGGAGGAATAATTCTTTCTAAGATGAATCACTTAAAGGTAGATGTACATAACCCAGAGGTTGTTGTAAGAGTAGAGGTACGTGATAGAGTATATGTATTTTCTAAGGAAATCAAAGGCGTTGCAGGAATGCCATATTCAACAGCAGGTAAGGGAGGATTACTACTTTCAGGTGGTATAGATAGCCCTGTTGCTGGATATATGATGGCTAAGAGAGGACTTGAGATTATATCAATTTACTTCCACTCACATCCATACACAAGTGAAAGAGCTAAGGAGAAGGTTATTGACCTTGCTAAGATTCTTTCAACTTATACAGGTGGAATGAAGCTATATGTAGTACCATTTACTAAGATACAAATGGATATTATAGATAAGTGTCGTCATGATGAATTAACAATAATAATGAGAAGATATATGATGCAAATTGCAGAGATGATCTGTAAAAAAGAAGGTGCGCTATCTCTTGTAACAGGTGAAAGTTTAGGCCAGGTAGCATCACAAACACTTGAAAGTATGTATGTAACTAATGCTGCTGTTCAAATGCCTGTATTTAGACCACTTGTTGGTATGGACAAAACAGACATAGTTGATATTAGCCGTGAAATTGGAACATACGAAACATCAATTCTTCCATATGAAGATTGCTGTACTATATTTGTTCCAAAACACCCTAAGACTAAGCCAAGACTTGAGGATATTGAAGCATCAGAAACAAAAATCGAAAATATTCAAGAAATGCTTGAGGAAGCTGTTAGAGACTCAGAAATATTTAAACTTTAAGAAACTAGGCATGAAGAGAGTCTTCATGCCTTTTTTAGGGGGATATATGAAAAAGATAATTAATAGTAACTGTAAAAAGTGCCAAGACTTTGAAACAGGTAGATGTGAAGGTGACTTAAGAGATTGTCTATGTAGATTTTGTCCAAGAAACCTTGGTGTTTGTATTAAGGTTAGATGGTGTAGGGAAACTGAATCACCTATGGATAGACTAGATAGCTAGAAGGAGGACATCATGAAGGGAAGTATTGTATATTTTTCAGGAACAGGAAACACAGAATTTGTAGCTAGGCTATTTAAGGACAAGTTTAAAGAAAATGAAGTTGAAATTAAAAATATAAATATTATTAAGAAAAAAAATATTACAGATGACTATGATTTTTTAATACTTGCAGCACCTGTATATGTAGACTTATTTCCAAGATACTTTATTGATTATCTAGTTAATAAGCTACCAGAAGGGAATAACCGTAGCGCCATTATTATATCAACTCCAGGTGGAAATAGTAGTGTAGCCATAAGAGAGGTTAGAGAGATTCTTCAAGGTAAATCCTATAAAGTAGCTATAGAGGCAGAAGTTTTAATGCCAAATAATTTCTTCTTAGCAAAGGGATTTAAAAAGCCTACTAAGGAAGAAATTAACCTTAAAAAAGAAGGGGCAAAGGATCATGTTGATAGAATAGTTAACGGATTTTTAAATAATGTTAATACATTAGTAGACTGTTCAAAAGTTAGGGAAATAGCTGCAAGACCTATTCATAATATTTTTACTAAAAAGTATAAGACATGGGCAAAAAAGAATCTTACTGTTGACATGGATAAATGCGTTATGTGTAGTAAATGTTCAAAAAACTGCCCAACTAAAAATATTACAGTGGCAGATGAATTTATATTTAGGGAAGACTGTATTGGGTGTTTAAAATGTGTGCATACATGTCCTGTTAATGCGTTTTTATATAAGGGTCATAAAATTGACCAATATAGATTATAATGGCAAGTATATATAAGATATACTACAAGTCAGCTGATGATGTGGAGAATTACCCAAGTAGTATATATTTAACAAGGGAAGTTGGAATAAAGGAGGACAAAAAGTCCTCTAAAAAGGGACGTAATTTATCATTTATTTTTAAGGATGATCTTGAGAAAATTGATAAGATTAACGGACTTTGTACTAAAAGATTTAATGCTAATATAATAATAGATGGGAATATGGATATTTCTATAGGTGACGTTATTATTATTGATAAGGCTAAGATTATAGTAACTAATATATCTAAAAGATGCTTTGAAGGTTGTAATATAGAAAGCATTCTTAAGAGTAGATGTCCTTTAAAGAACATTTTTTACGGAGATGTAATTGAAGAGGGCGAAATTAATATAAATTCAAATTTGAAGCCAATAAGTACTGATTAAATATTAGTCTTATTGGCTTTTATAAAGTATTCACCAAGGGGAACATTTCCAAATAAATAAATACCATCTTGGTTAGTATAGGTATACCGTATTGGAATATGTTTAGCCGCATCAAATAGAACAACAAGTGCATTAGGAATTGGATTACTGTTGTCGCATTGAATAAGACCGTGTACTGTACCTGATATTAGTTTTCCAGTTAGCATAATTGTTTTTAAATTATAAACATTTTGAGTACAATTTACTATAATCTTTCTTATACATGATTTATAAAACTGGGAAGTGACAGAAAAATGATAGGTACCCCGTGGAATATTATCAATAATAAAATCCCCATTTTCGTTGGTAAAAATCTGTATACCTAGTTCCTTAATTGAGATATTAGCATAGGATATAGGGTTATTTTTTTCATCAACTATTTTTCCAATTATTATATTTTTATAATCTGGTTCTTTTTCTAACTTTATATTATAAGGGGAACATATATTATTTATTATTAGTTTTTTAGAGTATATTCTATATCCTTTATGCGAAGCTAAAATATAAATGATGTTTGGTAAAGAAACATTTATTTGAAATTTGCCTTGAGTATCAGTATAACAGCAGGTTATAGGTTCGAGAGATTGGGTTGTAATACTAATGCAAACATTATATAATGGTTTATTTTTACTAGTTACAATACCATATATTATAGGGAATGTATATTTATGTGGGTCTATAGTGGAATTTATTTTTATTTGACTACAGGTAGTTTTTATTCGAAACACAGTAATATTCACACCTTTAATGATAGAATTATTAAAATTCTATGATTAAAGAGTATTGTTTAGAACTTTTTAAATAAATATATTACATATATTAAATTGCTAATATAAACAAAGGATAGTTTCTAATGTAGTATATAAATTTTATTATTAAATATTTGGAAACTAATTTGGATTATTGAATACAATATATGAGTGCTAATTGGTACTAATATATTAAAGAGGTGATTTCATGACAGTAATCAATGATGTAAGACAGGATATGTATGTTCTAGGGCAATCTCAAAAGAAGCTTATAGATCAGATAGGAGAGGAAATTAGATTAGACCTATCACTTGATCCAAACCCAAACCTTGGGGGAGGCACTATTACAGGTGAAGTAGTAGATCCAGAAGGGCAACCAGTTTCTGGGGCTTTAATTAAGATTATGAGCTCAACATATGAGCCACTTGCACATACATTTACTGCATCAGATGGAACATATGTATTTAGCCCATTCCCAGCAGGTGATAATTATAGAATTTTTGCATCTGCACCTGGATATGAATTAGAAGAAGCATTACAATTCTCGTTTTTATCTAGTCAGTCAGTTACTAAGAATTTTACAATGACAGCTGACCCTAATGTTAATCTTGGTATTATTGCAGGGGATGCGTTTAGGTCAGATACAGGGGTCCCAATTAATGGTGCAGCAGTAAGTCTTTATACTGTTACAGCAAATGGAGATGAAGAACTATTTGCGGTTTCATTTACTAACCAGTATGGACAGTTTGTATTTTCAGATGTGCCACAAGATAGCTATAAGGTAAAAATAGATGGACTTGGCTACTTTAACTTTACTTCTACTACTCAGATTACTTCAGGTGGACAAATTATAAATGTTCAAGCAAACATTCAACCAAATCCAGCTGCATCACGTGGTACAGTAAGTGGACTTATTACTAATAGTAATAATCTTGCAGTACCAAATGCTGATGTTACTCTATACAGAGTTGGGGAAAGTGATACTCTTACACCAGTTGCATATACTAAAACTAATCAAGATGGAGCATATCTATTTATTAACGTTGAAGAGGGGAACTACCTAATCAAATCAAATAAGTACGTTATCCCAACTACAGTTTAATATATATCTTCTTAAAAAGAAAAGGACTGGCTTTGCCAGTCCTTTTTTATAGGGATTTTAGTGTTTTGTTAATACTATCAATTGCATATTTTGCTTCATCAGATGTGTTAAAGTGACCAAATGAGAATCTAACAGTTCCTGATGGGAAAGTGTTTAGAGTTTTGTGCGCATTAGGTGCACAGTGTAGTCCAACTCTAGTCATAATACCGTATTCCCTATCTAAGATAAATGCAACTTCTGAGTTATCATAATCCTTAAAATTAATGGAAATAGTAGATGTTCTACCATCAGTACCTTTAATACCTGCAATTTCTGCACTATTAATATTTAAAACACCATCAATAAATTCTTTAGTTAAAGAAGTTTCGGTTTCTCGAATAGAATCTATACCATGATCTTTAAGGTACTTAAGTGAAGCATTAAGACCATATATACCAGGTAGGTTAAGAGTACCTGACTCGAACTTATCCGGCATATAGCTTGGCTGAATTTCAGATTCAGAAAGACTTCCTGTACCACCTTCATTTATAGATTTAATTTCGTTAGCAAAATCCATATCAATTAAAAAACCACCGATTCCCTGGGGACCAAGAAGTCCCTTATGACCAGTAAAAGTTAAGGCACTTAGATTAAACTTATTAAAGTCAATATCATAAACACCAGCAGTTTGAGCTGTATCTATAACAAAGTGAATATTATGACGTTTACATATCTTACCTACCTCTTCAAGTGGTAAAATAGTACCACATACATTAGAAGCATGTGTCATAATAAGAAGCTTAGTATTTTCTTTAATAAGTGGTTCAATGTCACTTACATTAAGCTTACCCTCAACATTACACTGTACTCTATCTACTTCTATTCCAAGGCTCTCCATAGATACAAGTGGTCTAACAACAGCATTATGTTCCATTGATGAAATAATTACATGATCACCTTTCTTAAGATATCCTCTAATTATCATGTTAAGACTTTGTGTAATATTAGATGTAAAAACCGCATTTAAAGGGTCGTTAAAATTAAATAAATCACATAACATCTCACGTGTTTCGTATACTACTTGGCCAGCACTATAGGAGGAAGCATAGCTTCCACGTCCTACGTTACTACCATTATTAAGTATATAGTCAGACATAGTCTGCGCAACATTTGGTGCCTTTGGGAAGGTTGTTGCTGCATTGTCTAGGTAAATTCTTTTCATTTTTGCCTCCTTAGTAGATGTTATAAGTGAAGTTCATTTGGAGAAAGTTTGTATATAACATCCTTTCGCTCTACTATAATTCTAGCTTTTTCCTTCACAATATCATCTGTTATAACCTTATCTAAAAGTTCTCTAGTAGCATTAATGCATACAGGATTACCTACAAGTGTAAACATAGAGAAGTCTCCACTAGTATCACCATAAGCATAACTTTTACTAAGGTCTAAATCATACTTTTCTACAAATTGGTGAATAGCTTTTTGTTTATTAACGCTATCCCACATAGGGTAGCATTCACCTGTATAGATATCATTTTCAATAACATATTCAGTTCCACGATAATCATGGAAGCCATGTTTTTTAGACATTTCACGAACAAGCTCCTGGGGGCTACCTGAAATAGTAATTACATAGTGGCCCTGGTCTTTATGCCATTTAATCATATCCCTAGTGTATTTATAAACTCTATCACCTTTTTGGTTAATAACCTTATCAGCAATAAACTCAACCTGTGATTTATGAAGACCCTTAATAGCGTCTATATAAATATCAGCCATTTTTAAAAGGTAGTCATCATATACACCAAGACGTCTATCCCATTTTTGGTATTCAGGTTTTACTTCCTTATACCACTTTTCTGATTCTATTATTTCATACTTAATAAGTTTTTTAAAGACCTCTGTTATAAGTCCCTCTCTGTAAAGGGTACCATCTATATCGAAAAAAGCTGCAACGTTTCCCATAATAAAACCTCCTTAATATTACTTATATAATAGTATGTTTGATTTATGTGTAATTATGTTTATACAAAAGCCGCCTTATAGGCGGCATTATGTTAAAGATTAAATAATTTTCCATTCCATCCAAAGTTATCTGTTGATACTTCAGAGAAAATAATATAAATATGCTTAGGATCTATCCCAAGGCACTCATTGTAAATATTACATATTTCTTTGGTAAGTGCTTCTTTTTCATCTCTACTCTTAGAGCCTATCATTTTAATTTCAACTAGTGCTCCATTATTAAGTTCTTCTCCTTGAAAGTATAGTCTTTCTCCATCCTTAAACTTAAGAAACAGCCACTGCTCAGACTTTCCAGGTAGGATTTCAATCGCTTTTCCAAGTTTCGTTTTTAGAATTTCGGAATGCTTTGTTGTTAGCTTACCGCTAAAGCTACTATCAATATAAGGCATAAAATATCCTCCTATATATAAACTACTTAAACCTATTATATATATCATTATTATTAAAGTAAATAGTCATAGTTCTTTGATATAAGCCACATATATTGTAAAATACAATTAAGGTGGTTCTTTATATATAATATAAGTTGTGAGAAAATTGTATTGTAGAGGTGTAGTATATGTTTAATATTAAATTTACTGGAAATACACCTATTTATCTTCAGCTTGGATATCATATTAAGTCTTTAATACTTAAAGGTTTTATTAAACCAGATAGTAAGCTTCCATCCACAAGGGAACTTAGCACTATGCTTAAGGTTAGTAGAAATACAACGATGATGGCCTATGAATATCTAGAAGATGAGGGGTTTATATACACTAAGAAAAATAGAGGTGCATTTGTGTCAGAAATAAAAATTTCAGATACTAATGCTAAAAAAATAGATTATAATATCATAATTTCAAAGGCTGCAATGCTTTCAGAGGACCTTGATATTATAAAAACTGAGCCTAAATGGAAAAAGGGAATGATATCATTTAAAAGCATATCACCGGATAATGAATTATTTGATATTGATGAACTTAAAAGGGCTTTTTTATATAGGATTTCTGAGGAAGGCACTAAGCTTTTAAATTATGGATATGCAAAGGGATATGATAAGTTAATTAACTATCTACTTGAGTATATGGAAAAAAAGGGAGTAAATACACAGGGGAAGGATATTCTAATTACTAATGGATTTACTGAAGGGTTTGACATAGCTATTTCTACTCTAACTAACGAAGGAGATACAATACTATGTGAGAATCCAACTCATAATACAGCACTTAAAATCATGAAGCTTCATGGTCTTAATATATTAAGTGTAGACCTTAATGAAGATGGTATAGATTGTAGTTTACTTAAAGATTCCCTAGAAAATAATGATGTAAAGATAGCATATATGGTTCCGTCTTACCATAATCCTACAGGAATAGTAATGCCTCCTGAAAAGAGAATTGAGGTTTATAATATTTTATCAAGTTATAATATTCCTTTAATTGAAGATGGATTTAATGAGGAGCTTAGATATTCAGGTTCACACGTTACCCCTATGGTATCTTTATGCGGAGAAGGAAATAGTGTAATATATATTGGGAGCTTTTCGAAGATACTATACCCAGGTATGAGAATTGGGTGGATACTTGCTGATCGTGATCTTATTTCTACAATGGAAAGTCTTAAGAGAAGTAGAAATATCCACACTTCATTTCTAGATCAGGGTATATTATATGAATATCTTTCAAATGGATACTTTGAAAAGTATCTAAAGCGTATTAGAAAAATATATAAGGATAAATATGAGTTTGCCCTTGAATGTGCAAATAAATATATTCCATGTAAAAGTATTTATGGTCAGGGTGGACTTCATATATATATTAAGCTTGAAAAAGCAAATGCTAGAAAGCTTCTAGAGCTATGTTATAATGATGGGGTTGTGTTTACACCTGGAGATATTTTTTCTGTAAAGGATACAGAGGATAAAAGCTTTAGAATAGGATTTTCTAGAACTTCTTATGAGGAAATAGAAAAGGGATTTAAGATAATTGGAAAGTATGTAGAATTCTTGGAGGGATAGTATATGTTAAAAGTTGGAGTGATTATGGGAGGTATTTCATCAGAAAGAGAAATATCTTTAAGATCAGGTAAGGAAGTTTGTCAGCATTTAAATAATGAAAAATATAATGTTGTACCAATAGTTCTTGATACAGTAGATGATATATTAGAAAAAGTTAAGGGAATAGATTTTGCTTTTCTTGCACTTCACGGTAAGTTCGGTGAGGATGGAGTTGTTCAAGGAGTACTTGAAACTCTTCAAATACCTTACTCAGGATGTGGGGTACTTTCAAGTGCTTTATGTATGGATAAGGATATGACTAAGAAGGTTTTAAGATTTGAAGATATTAATACAGCAGATTGGACTATGGTTTCATCAGTTGAGGAAATTAATTATGAGGTTATTAATAAAATAGGATATCCTGTGTTTGTTAAACCAAACTCAGGAGGGTCAAGTTTTGCAACTGTTCTTATTAAGGAAGAAAAGGATGTAGAATCAGCAGTTAAAGAGGCCTTAAAATATGACACTGAAGTTATGATAGAAAAGTACGTTAAGGGATATGAAATAAGCTGTCCAGTAATTGAAGGTAAAATGCTACCTATTGTTGCAATAGAGCCAGAGGGGGAATTCTTTGACTTTACATCTAAGTACACAGATGGTGGAGCAAGAGAGTTTGTTGTAGAGTTTGAAGAAGATATGCAAAAGAGAATAGATAAAATGGTTGTAGATACATTTAAGGCACTTAAGTGTAATGTATATGCTAGAGTTGACATAATAATAAGTAATTCAGAGTTGTTTGTTTTAGAGGTAAATACTCTTCCAGGAATGACAAGCAATAGCTTATTTCCTAAAAGTGCTGCTCATATAGGAATGAGTTATAGTGATCTTTTAGAAGTATTTATAGAGTCTTCACTTAAATTAAGAGGATAATCGAATTATTTATAACATATGGTATAGTAAAGAATTAAAAGAGGCATATGCCTCTTTTTTTATTTGTCCTTTATATTGTTATGAAGGAGAAATTATCATATAATGTTGAATTAGAGAAAATTTTATACGTAGCAATACACGGAGGTATCATATGAAGTTAGATAACAAACCATTAGTAGCAGATATGTCTTTATTGTTTGTAGCATTTTTATGGGGTGGGGGATTTATAGCAACAGAGTATGCATTAGATTCTATAACTCCAAACTACATAAACTTTATAAGATTCTTAATCGCATTTGTTGGGATATCACTTATATTCCATAAAAAGTACAAGCTAATAGACAAGAAAACACTTAAGGCAGGGGTAATTATAGGAATTTTCCTATATGGTGGATTTATATTACAAACTATTGGTCTACAGTATACAACAGCAGGTAAACAGGCATTTTTAACAGGTACTAATGTTGTTATGGTTCCATTTTTATATTGGATAGTTAAGAGCAAAAGACCTGATAAGTATAATATTTTAGCTGCAGTAATTGCAGTAGTTGGAATAGGATTTTTAAGCCTTAATGAAAACCTTTCCATAAATTTTGGAGATGCATTAACACTTGCTTGTGCAGTATTCTTTGCATCACAAATTACAGCAGTTGGGTTCTTTGCAGAGAAGCATGATCCATTAGCACTTACTATAGTTCAATTTGGTACAGTAACTATAATGTCACTAGCATCATCACTTATATTTGAACCATTTCCTACATTTACAACAAAGAGTACAGTGGGAATAATATATCTTGCAATATTTAGTACACTTATTTGCTTTGCAATACAAAATGTTGCACAAAAGTATACTTCACCAGAGCATACAGCTATAATACTTTGTTTAGAATCTGTATTTGGAAGTACATTATCATGTTTAATACTTGGTGAAGAGTTTACATTTAAGATGATAGTTGGATGCTTTGCAATATTCTTTGCAATATTAACAGCAGAGACTCGGCTTGAATTTATAAAAAAGTTATTTAAACCAAAGAATAAAGGAAAGGAAGCAGTTTAATGCTTCCTTTCATCTATAGGGGGGATTAAATGAGTAGATTTCAAAGGTCAAGGGAAGTGTTAAAGGTTGCCTGCCCAGCAGCACTTGAAATGTTTCTATATATGATGGTATGGGTAGCGGATACAGCCTTTGTAGGAAGATATGATGGAAATGTAGGAGTTAGTGCTGTAGGACTTGCATCTGAAGTCTTATATACAGTAGCTAATATATTTATTGCATTTGGTATAGGGGTTGGGATAACAACACTTGTAGCTCAAAGTATAGGGGAAGGAAGTAGTAAGAAGGCAAGTGAATTTTTATCTCATGGACTGTTTATAGGGTCTATTGCTGCTTTGATTTTATGTATTATTCTTGGAAGCTTTTCAGAAAGTATATTATCAGTTGTAGGCGCAAAGGATCAGGTGCTAAATGTTGGTTCTCAGTATATGAAAATAGCATCTATTGGACTTATTTTTAATATGTTAACATCTATGCTTAATGCAGGGCTTCGTGGAAGTGGGAACACTATAACTCCATTAAAGGTATCAGGAATTATAGTTGTTTTAAATATTTTTCTTGATTATTCATTAATATTTGGTAAGTTTTCATTCCCTGAAATGGGGATTATAGGATCTGCCATTGCAACATCTATATCCTACGTGGTAGGATTTACAGTTCTATGTTATTTCTATAAAAGTTCAGAGCTTAATATTATGTTATCAATAGTTAAGAATTTAGATATAAGCAAAATTAAAAAGCTAGTAAGGCTTTCTATACCAGCAGGTCTTCAAGAAGCGGCTTTTAGTATTAGTAAGTTAATAACACTTTCTTTTATTATACATTTAGGAAGCGTTGCATACGCAGCTAACCAGATAGTTGTAACTATTGAGTCAATATCATTTATGCCTGGATGGGGATTTGCTGTTGCAGCAACTGCAATGGTTGGTCAAAGAATAGGGGCTAAGGATTTTAAAACAGCAAGAGAATATGCAATTCAGTCAACAATATTTGGAACTGGAATTATGATGATATGTGCATTAATATTTATACTTATCCCAAGGGAACTTATGAGCATATTTATAAGTGATCCTAAGACTATTGAGTTTGGAACAAGGTGCTTAATGTTTGCGGCACTTGAACAGCCATTTATAGGAGTAGCAATGGTACTAGCTGGGGCATTAAAGGGTTCAGGAGATACTAAAACACCATTTTATATTGCACTTGTATCAAACTGGCTAATAAGGCTTCCTTTAATGTATGTAGTAATATTCGTTCTAGAACTTGATGTGGTTACTGTTTGGATAGTAACTGCAATTCAGTGGATATTTGAAGGAATAGTTATAACATATTTATTTAAGAAGAAAACAAAACACTGGGTATAATCCTATTTATTATTAAAGGGTGCTGACATTGTCAGCACCCTTAGGTTTAGCTTTCTTTTATTATTTTTGGTTTCTCCATCTTAAGGAGAATTAGGCATAGTAAAACAATTATAATTCCTGTCCACTGCACGAGGCTTAGCTGTTCATTAAGAACAAGAAATGAAAGTATTGCAGCAGCAGGTATTTCAACTGTTGTTACAATTGAAGTAAGTACAGGTCCGATCATGCCAATTGCTATATAAAGTAGTGACATAGGAATGATTTGACACAGTATTGAAAGTAGTGCTGCACTAATTACAACCTTAGGTGTTAAATCATTAATATTTGAGAAAATTTGATTATTAATGATTAAAAGGCCACATAGGGTTATAACATTATTATAAAAAACAATTACTATAGGCTCTATATTAAACTTAAGCATTTTGTCTCCATATATACTTAAAAATGCATATGCAAATGCTGAGAATATACCAATTATAAGTCCTATAGTGGAAATTGCTTTAGAACCACTAAATATATTAAGAACTAGCATTGAACCAAATAGTGTACCTACAATAGATAAAATTTTAATTTTAGATACATATTCCTTAAGCACAACAATTGAATAAATTGATATAAGTACTGGATATGTATAAAGTAGCATTGTAGATATTGAGACATCTAAATACTTAACAGAAAAAGCATATGAAATAGTAACAGCCATAGTACCAAATATAGAGTGGACTATAAGGCTTAATATGCTCTTTTTAGGAAGTGCAAGAGATGCCTTACCCTTTTTAGCTAGTATATAAATAAATAAGGTAATGCTACCTACAAAATAGGCACATGTTAATACATTTAATGGGTTAACATTCTCAAGGTATAAAGGTCTTTGAATAAGGCCAGAGCTACCAAAAATAATAGATGAAAGTGCTGCGATTAGTATTCCTTTTAGTTTCATATCATTACCTCCACGTGAGAATTATAACATATGTTAGATTATAATAAACACTAATATAGTTAATTTGACCTATATTATGTTAAAATATAAATAAAAAATATAAGTAGGTGGTTGTTTGATTATTTATGCTGTTTCTGATTCAATAGGTGAAACCGCAGAACAGGTTGCAAAGGCAACTGCATCCCAGTTCGAAAAGGAAGTAAAAATCAAAAGAGTGTCATATATTAATAGTAAGGCGGACGCTATTAACTTTATAAACTCAATAGTAGACAAATCTAATTGTTTAATTTTATCCACTATAGTAGTAGAAGAAACACGTGAGTTTCTAGTAAAAATAGCAGTTGAGAATAATATAGAAATTATTAATGTACTAGGTCCTTGTATTAATGCTGTATCTGAAATATCAGATGAAACTCCAATATACAAACCAGGTGCTGTTAGAAAGCTTGATGATGATTATTTTAAGAAAATAGAGGCAATGGAATTTGCTTTAAGCTTTGATGACGGGAAAAGTGAAAGGGGACTACTTAATGCTGATATAGTTATTATAGGAGTGTCTAGAACATCTAAAACACCTCTTTCAATATATATAGCAAATAAGGGTATAAAGGTAGCTAATGTGCCACTTGTACCAGAAACTCCGGTTCCTGAGACTTTATTTGAAATCAGTAGAAAGAAAATTATTGGATTGACTATTGACCCAAGGGAACTTATGGCTATAAGACGCAATAGATTAACTAGAATGGGAACAAGTCTTCATCAAATAGAGTATGCAAATGCGGAAAGAATACTTGCAGAACTTGAGTATTCAGAAAAGATTATGAGAAGAATTAGATGTAAGGTGTTTGATGTTACCCGTAAGGCTATTGAAGAAACTGCATCACAAATATTAGAATATATAGGGTATCATGAGGATGTAAAATATTAATATAAAAATTGAAGTGCTAGACTTACTCGTCTAGCACTTCAATTTCAAATATATCAAATTCTACTTCCTCAATAAAATTATCCTGTCTAAATGATGTTTTCTTGTATTTATTATACTCGCGTAGATTAGAATTAAGCCAATAGGGCTTTTGTATATCGAATTCTCTACATATTTCAGTAATGCAAAGCTTTAACTGATCTTGATATTCTATATCATCATATTCATAGGTATATTCTACTTGAGAAATTAATTTATTATCTTTTATAAGCTTTCCCCAAAGTCTTAGCAATTTTATACCACCTTTTGTTTTTTTAATAAGTATAGCAAAACTTAGAAAAAAATCAAATAGTTGATTGAATAAATCAGAGTAAAAAGATATACTATAAATAATAATAATATAAGGGAGGTCTTGTAATGGAAATAAGACTATCAAAGCTAGCAATAGAGAAGATTAACGAAGTAGTTAAGGCAAATGATGAGGTGCCTACACTTAGAATATATGTAGCAAAAGCAGGTTGTAGTGGAGCTGTATTTGGATTAGCATTTGATGATGCTAAGGAAAGCGACGATATAACAGTAGTAGAGGGAATTTCATTTATAACAGATACAGAATACATTCCACAATATTCAGATGGACTTGATATTGATTTTAACGAAGGTGAAAATGAAGGATTCGTTATTAAGACAATTAACCCAGTTCAAAAGAGCTGTGGGTCATGTTCATGTGGTTCATAGTTATTGACAAATAGTTTATATTTGATATTATATCTATAGAATTTAATAAGCGCTTTGAGAGGAATTAGTAGTGGTGTAAACTAAGTTTAGAGAGCTGGTGAGGGTGGAATACTGGTATTAGAGCATTGTGAAGGCGTCCTTGAGTGCACTCATTAAGTGGATTCTTTATAGAATCAATGAGGGTGGAACCGCGGAAGTTTAACCTTTCGTCCCTTAGGTGGGACGAAGGGTTTTTTTGTTGTTTAAATATTTATTTAGGAGGTTTATATATGTCAAATGTTACAATGGACAAAATAGTATCCCTATGTAAAGGTAGAGGATATATTTTCCCAGGGTCAGAGATTTACGGAGGCCTTGCGAATACATGGGATTATGGTCCACTAGGAATAGAATTTAAGAATAATGTTAAGAAGGCTTGGTGGAAAAAATTTATCCAAGAAAGCAGATACAACGTAGGACTTGACTGCGCTATTCTAATGAACCCACAGGTATGGGTAGCATCAGGACATGTTGGTGGATTTAGTGACCCACTAATGGACTGTAAGGAATGTAAGTCAAGATTTAGAGCAGACAAGGTTATTGAAGACTTCGCTGCAGCTAAGGGTGATGAGGTTGTTGGTGTAGATGGATGGTCAAAAGAGGAAATGGCCACATATATTAATGATAACAACGTTGTATGCCCAGAGTGTGGAAAACACAACTATACAGATATTAGACAATTTAACCTTATGTTTAAAACATTCCAAGGTGTAACAGAGGATGCTAAGGCAGAGGTTTACCTAAGACCAGAAACTGCACAGGGTATATTTGTTAACTTTAAAAGCGTTCAACGTTCAAGTAGAAAGAAGTTACCATTTGGTATTGGTCAAATTGGTAAGTCATTTAGAAACGAAATAACTCCTGGTAACTTTATTTTTAGAACTAGAGAGTTTGAACAAATGGAACTTGAGTTCTTCTGTAGACCAGAAGAGGATCTTCAGTGGTATGAATACTGGAAGAATTACTGTAAAGACTTCCTTCTTAACCTTTCAATGAAGGAAGAGAATATGAGACTTCGTGAGCATGATAAGGAAGAACTTGCCCATTACAGTAATGCTACAGTTGATATAGAGTATAAGTTCCCATTTGGATGGGGTGAGCTTTGGGGAGTTGCTGATAGAACTGATTACGACCTTAAAAAGCATATGGAACATTCAGGCGAAGATATGGTTTATATGGACCAACAAACTAACGAAAAAATTGTTCCATATTGCATTGAACCATCAGTTGGTGCAGATAGATTAGCACTAGCATTCTTAGTAGATGCATATGAAGAGGAAGAAGTTTCTGAGGGAGACACTAGAGTGGTTCTTAAGCTTCATCCTGCACTAGCACCTATTAAGGCTGCAATACTTCCACTATCAAAGAAGCTAAGTGAAGAGGCTGATGAGGTATTTACTATGCTTTCTAAGAAGTTTAATGTTGAGTTTGACGAAGCTGGAAGTATAGGAAAAAGATATAGAAGACAAGATGAAATTGGAACACCATTCTGTATAACTTATGATTTTGACTCAAAGGAAGACAAATGTGTTACAATAAGAGAGAGAGATACTATGGAGCAAGTTAGAATACCAATAGATGAGGTTTGTGCATATATTGAATCTAAACTTGAATTTTAATAAAAGGAGCTGGGGGATTATATAATGGACACGTCAAGTATAGTAATAATGGAAAAAGAAGAAGGAATACTCGCAAGAGAGGTTGCAAGTTATAAGCTAGATAAGGGACTAGAGCTTGTTTTCAAGGTTTTTGTTGAGGACAATGTGCTAAATCTATTCTTAACAATTGATAAGGAAGAGGTTAGCGATGAAGAGTATGAGATGATATTTGAAGAATATGATTTTAAATTCTATGAAGACCACGATTTTGAAATTGAAGAGGTAGATGGTTTCTATAATCCGATTTGGGTTATTAAGCTACCTTTTTCCACTGAACATGGAGAAATGCAAGATACTATAAACATGGTTATAAGTCACCATATTGACGAGCTAGAGAGAATATATAATATCTAAGAAGGCTATTCACTTTATAAGCCCTGCTAATTGCAGGGCTTATGCTGTTGACTTTGGCAACAGCATGTCATGCAAAACAGGTTTTTCATGAGTTTTGCTAAGGGGTGCTAAAGCTACTGCACGACGCTAAAGCGTCACTTGACCCCTTAAAAGGTATGGTCTGCGGCGGCACATGTCCCCCTTGACCATGAATTTAAAATATTTGTTTGTTAAAATCTGAAGCCCTGCTAATTGCAGGGCTTATATTTTATTACAGCCTTAAATTGATTTGTTGATTTAATATTATAAAAGCGTATTTTAATATCAGGATATAGTTTACATACCTCTTTTTTATTATTACTAAAAAATCTATTATCATCATCTAAGGTTAGTAGCTTCAAATAAAGCCACATATTTCTTTTAACATAGGAACAGGTATTGTCAGAATTTCTTTTATATCCTGGGTTTATTATTTCTATAGAATTATCTGTTATAGTAATATCTATAATATCATTACTAGAAAAGTAGTCTCTATGGACAACAGAATTGCCTAGAAGGTGGTTTATTATATCGATTGGAATATTTGGACACATATAGGTCATTATTTCATTAGACGCCTTATTAAGCATTTCTAGGGTGTTTCCTTGACATATTATAGGTGAAAAATAGGGATTTTTAGGTGATGGGTTTATTCTTATTATGTTATGAGGAATGAATTTTTGAGGATAATCACTAAAAAGCATAATCCCACCATAGGTTGGAATAAGTTTTGAGTGATTAGGCTCACGGTGAAGCACACCAAGGCCCACTAATATTTCATGGTTAACGTTATTTGTTATATTGAATTTTTTTAAGTATTTTAAAAGTAGAATTTCACTTAAATCCTCAATAGTTGCAGCTTGCAATGGAATAGTTTCATAGGGAAGGATTCCATATTCATGAATCATTGATGCAATCTCATCTTTACGCATAATATCAGTAATCGTACCTCGCCGAGTATAAAAAGCACCATTTTCCCTCATCTGATGAGGTTTATGAATAGAGTTTAATATAGTAATTACAGCAATATCAAGGCCTTCCATTTCAACAAAGTTAACCTTTATTGGAACAGGGGGATCAACCCTTGAGGATATGATCTGTTGAAGCTTTTCTTCATTAAAGTCACTTTTATCAATTCCAACAACATCCTTTGTTTTATCTTCAATACCAAAAATAAGGTATCCACGTCCACCATTAGTATTTGCAATTGCACTAATATCCTTAACAAATTCCTTTTTATTACTTTCATATTCAAGTACTAGCTTTCTTTTAAAATCTATTTTATTGGTTTCTCCCTTTGTAATAATATACTTTAGCTTTGATTTATCCATATCAATACCTCACTAAAAAATATTAGGATTAGTTCATAGTATGCATGAAGAGCGCTTTTAAACAATATAAATAGTATTGAAACTTATGATAAGGAAAGGTTAAGATGTTGTTACCTTCGTTGTATTAAAATAATATTTTTGATACAATTATCTAGAAGTTAATAAATTAATTATGTTCGGTATACCCGTGAAAGGGGTTATGTAGATGTTTAATAGGGATAATATAATGGTATGTGTGACTCAACAAAAAACTTGTGAGAGACTTATTAGTAGTGGAGCAGCACTTAAAAAAGAAATTGGTTCAGATCTTTTTGTTATCCATGTAGTTAGGGAAAGGGATAATTTCTTATACAATGATAGTGAACCAGATGCACTACAGTATTTGTTTAATGTTTCTAAGGAAGCAGGTGCAGAGCTTACAGTACTAAGAAGTGATGATGTTGTTGATACACTTAAGGAGTTTGCACGTGATAGGTCAATTGGACATATAGTTTTAGGTCAGCCACCTAAGTCAGCTAAGAATTGTGTAGTTGATATGCTAAAAGAAAGTTCAAATGATTTAAAATTTCATATTATACCAGCAAAGTAATAAAAGGAAGCATTGCTTCCTTTTTTATTTTTGGAATAATAAAAGCCTTAGGCTAATATACATAATAAAGAATATTACTTAAGGAGTGTGTTATATGACAATAGACGGACTTATATTTAAAGAGGATAAGACAAAGAAGGTAGCTTCTCTTGCAAACGAACTTTCAAGTTCATCAAAGGGAGACATCATATATATTAGCAACTGTAATGAGGCTAAAAACCACTTAAATGATAACATTAAGTTTCTAGATTTATCTGAAATAGAGTTTTTATCTTCAAGGGTTTTAGCATCAGTTGTAGAACAGCTTAGTTATGAAAGTTCAACTACTGAAATCATTTTAATTGATAATTTATCAAAAATGCTTAAGGATGATGAAATTGAGAAGTTTTTAAAGGAAGTTGATAAAATTTCAGAAAAAAGCAATGTAAAGGTTTTATTTGGACTTGAAAGAGAAAATAAAAATTCTATAACAGGTTTAGGAATAGAGGAAATTGACTAGACTTAGAAATAGGATACAACAAATAATCCCCGCATACTTAGTTAACGGCTAGACTAAGTAAAATATAAAAGTAGTATTGTAATAATACTACTTTTTATATTTTATAGTCTATACATGCCCTTGATAGTCTTATTTCAGATACAAACTTAGCTACCTCAACATGTTTTGGGTGGTTTTGGTATGTAGTAAGATCCTCAAATGAATCAAAATCAGCTGTTAATATAATATCGTAGTTATCTTCAATATTACTTGAGTCAACATTAACGGATATTGATTTAATTTCTTTAATATCATGTTTAAGATTAATAAGTAAATTCTTAAGTTTCACTGCATTTTCTATTTTAGATGATGAAAGTGCATTATCTTTAAGTTTCCACATCACAATGTGTCTAATCATTATTTCTACCTCCTAAATAAAGCTTAATATTAATTTTACAATATAATGCAAAAATTTCATAGGATATATTTGAATATTAGTTTCTAAGCATATATAATAATCTTTAGACCTAACTAGGAGGTAATTTATAAGTGAATAAAGGTATATGTGATAAGTTAAAGTTAATTTTATGGGGATTATCAGGAAGAATAGAAGAAAATATAGATTATATAAATTCAATTAAGTTTACATTTAAAACAGGGCTTAAATGTTTTAATGGAGAGTATAACTTAGAGAATAAGACCCTTCATTTTAATGGGGTAAGCAAGGATGTAAGTATAGGAAGTTTACCTGATGCTATAAGCAATGAGGCCATGAACTATGATGAACTTGAGTTTGTTCTAGAAGAAAGAGGAGCAGCAACTATTGTTACTGCAAACACTAAAGAAGTTAAGACCCGCAAGGTAGATGAGGTTAAAAAGGAAAAAGATGTAGTTAAAAATAATACTGCACAGGTTCTAAAGAGAAATTATTTCGTTAAGGTTGGCAAGGCTGATAGACTGCTTAAGGAAATCGGAATACTTACTAAAGAAGGCAAAATCAAAAACGACATGATTAGAAAGTACAATCAAATTGACCATTTTGTAGAACTTATTGATTCTATGATAGATGAGGTGTCAACAGGTAATGATGCTATAACAATACTTGATTGTGGATGTGGTAAGTCTTATCTTACATTTGTACTTAATTATTATATTAAAGATGTAAAGAAGAAAAATTGCTACTTTATAGGAGTAGACAGAAACCCGGATGTTATTAATTCATCAAGGGAAATGGCAAAGAACCTTGGATACAAGAATATGGAGTTTATCGAAGAGGATATGAACTTCTTTGAACCAGATAGAAATATAGATATTGTTTTAAGTTTACATGCATGTGATACAGCAACGGATATGGCACTAGGGCTTGGGGTTAGACTTAAGGCTAAGGCTTTAATGTGTGTACCATGTTGTCATAAGGAATTACTTCCTCAGATTCAATTCGGGGAACTTTCACCATTATTTAAGCAGGGAGTATTTAAGGCTAGATTCAATGATGTATTTACAGATTCGTTAAGAAGTCTGCTTTTAGAAGCATATGGATATAAGGTTTCAGCAGTTGAGTATATATCACCACTAGAAACTCCAAAGAACCTTCTTTTAAGAGCAGTTAAAACAAGTGATTTTAATGAGAAGGCTTATAGTGACTATCATAATATTAAGAATATGTTCTCAGTATATCCATCACTTGAAACTTATATAGAAGCATTTTAATAAGAAAATTAATAGGCTGCCTACTAAGGCAGCCTATTTCATTTAATTAAATGCATTGATTATTGTTGTTAAAATTTCAAATATAATAAATATAACAATTATCCATTCAAGTCTAGTTGTACGTTTAGAATGTGATAGGTCTGAAAAGGTCTCTATAACATCTAAAAGCACTTCAGACTTATGTCTAATAACATCATATCTATCTTCAAGTTCAAATAAATCTGAAGCCTTTAGGAAGAGTTTTTCTGCATCTTCGTTTTCCCAGGCTATATCCGGTTTTTCAAATAGAGTAATATAGGATA
>NZ_JAVWJB010000005.1:5775-38852 GCF_036639235.1 Clostridium sp. | reverse complement strand
GCATCTTCGTTTTCCCAGGCTATATCCGGTTTTTCAAATAGAGTAATATAGGATATAGTATGGTATTTATTACGAAGTACCTTAGCAGAAATTTTTGATAACTTTTCATCTTTAAGTGATAAGCTACCTCTATCTAAAAGTTCAATTAATTGCTCAATATCATCTGTTAGTACATCAATATCATTTTCAATTTTTTCAAGTGCAATAGACTTACCAAGTACTGTTGCAAGTATTGATAGATGAAAATCAAGTAGATTATTAGTTACTAGTGAGTTATAAGCAAGGCTCATATTAGTTGAGGGATCAATAATAACCTCAAAGTCTTCAGAATACACACTGTTAGTTATAATACTTTTATCTAGCCTATTAAGGTATTTAATAAGCTTTGCCATTTCATCCTCTGTCATATTAAATGTTACAATACTTCCAAAGTGGAATATGTAAGCTCTTTTATTTTCAACATTATCTAGTATGTCAGTTAGCATTTGTGGTTCTAGCACTAATGGCTCTTCCCATTTGAATTTCTTATTAATATTAAAATCATAGGATATAAGTGGCAAGGATATTTCCTTTGCCACAAATGATGCTTTAAGTGAATACTTATTCATAACAAATCTCCTTTTACTCTACAGTATCAGTAATTAAGTGACGCTGCTCCTTAGCTATTTCCTTAATTCTACTAGGAGTAGAGGGGCTGGTTATTATAATTCCAAATAACTTTAATGCCTCTGAGTGGCGCCCTGTTTTTCGAGCTAGTTCTGCTACTAAGTATACTATAGTATTGTAATCCATTCCAAGTATAGGTGGGTTTTCTTTACTATAGGCTTCGTTAAGTTTATTATAAGCATTTTCTATGAAAATATTTTCACTTTCATTATCATCAAGGAGTCTATATAGCCAAGCTATTTTTATACAGGTATAGCCTACTTCGCTTGCCTTTGCACCCTTGGTCATAGAGCTTATTAGGGAAAGCTTTAATCTATCTATACCTATATTTATATCATAGATACTAGGATACTCCCTGTGTTTATATGAAGGGGTAATTTTAGTAGCTATTGCTATAATTTCATCCTTGTGAAGTTTTTTCTCAAATATTTTACCCATTGCCGCATAACCACATTTATTACATATAACTACGTCATAAATAATGGGATTAAATGGTTCACATCTTTGAAAAAGATCGCTATCCTTAGATACTATTTTTAATTTACCGTTTCTTACTGTTCTTGACTTAAACTGATTTTCACAGCATGGACAAGTGTAAGTTTTATTGTAAATATAGTCTTCAAAATTTACGTCAGGTTTATTTTGAGGGGACATTTAATTCACCTTCCTATAATTTTTTAGTCATTTTCTATACTGTAAATATAAGCTAAGATTTCAGCTACAATTTCATAAAGTTCACTTGGGATATTTTCTCCAATAGAATCCTGGTCAAGATTATCTACAATATCACTATTTTCAACAATAGGAATATTAGATTCATTAGCCACATCTATTATTTTTTTAGCAACCTCTCCAAAGCCCATAGCAGTTACTACAGGAGCAGAAAGACCTTTTTCGTATTTTATTGCTGCTGCTTTTTTTCTCATTAAGCCTTCACATCCAAATCTGTATAGGTTCTATCACTAAAAAAGCTAGAAAGGCTAAGTATATCTGAACTCTCTTTAGAAGGGTCAATTGAAATATTAATTATTGTATATCCCATATCTTTTAGCTTATTTTCAAGCCTAAATAGCTTATTTTTTATAGGTTTAATTGCATTATCATTAGCTTTTAAATTAATAGAAATATCGTTAAATTTTTTAGAAACATAACCCTCAATAAGTCCAAGGTTTGTTGATTCTACGGAGATGTATAGTTTTACATCATTTATATCTATATATTTTGCTGAATGTTTATTTTTGATTATAATATTATTTTTATATAGATTTTGTTTATCTAAAAAATTAAAATTAAGCATGGTATAATTTAAAGATAACATTTTATTAATGTCTAGATTTTCACTTAAAGGAAGGAAACTTCCATGTGATAATTTAGACATTATATCTGGATTATCCTTTAAAATATTAATAGCATTTGAAAGATTTTGTACATTTCCACTTATAGGTTCTTTAGAACCAATAAAGCCTGTTAATGACTTTATAATTAGATTTTCAAGTTTATCAGTTCTAGTATATTTAACTGATAAAATATCTTGTAAGGCTCCCTTATTAACTTCTTTTAGAATAGTGAATTCATCTGAAAACTCTGTAAGCATTGGATTTTTCATAATTTTCTGTGTTAAATTTAATAAATCTTTATTAGAAATATCACTATTTAAAAGCATATTAGTTAGAGTAGGATTTTCCTTAAGTGCAATACTAACATTAATTAGTGAAGATTTTTCAGGTGTTATACCTAAATTATTACTTAGAGATTTTATTAAAGTATCCATGGTGCTTTCATCTTTACTATTAAGATTTATTAATAAATTAATGTTTTTAAGGGAAGACATTAAGACATTAAATATTTTTAAGTTATCACTTTGCCCTATAAGTGATTTAATATCTCCAGCATTTTTAGGAGACATATTATACAAATCAACGTTATTATCATCTATATAGCTTAAGATAGCTTTTAGGCTATATAAAGGTATATTGTGTTTTGCTGATAGTGTTTCTAAGGATGTAGCATCTAAGCCACTTGTTAGTGACTTTGTAAGATTACTATTTGATACATCATTAATAAAATTATTTATAGTTAATGGTTTATCTATAAAGTCTTTCATTTTGTTAATATTATCAAGGGTAGCAGGAATATTATTCTGTTCAAGTAGTGATAAAAAATCAAGGTCAATATTATTAAACACACTTAACATGTTTTTAAATGCAATAAATTCTTTACTATTTTCAGTAAAATTACTGGAACTTAAATTGTTAAGTAAATTTAAAAGATCTTGATTAGAAAGAGTCCTAACTTCCTTAATAAAATTATAGTTATTAAATATATTAAGTATATTTTCATCCTTAGCAGGCACACTAAATTTTATAAGTTTTGAGATAATATCTTGTCCAACATCCTTTGGTAGATTTAGTTTCTCTACTATTTTACTAATATCAGTTGGAGTGGATTCTTTTACTTCATTGTTTGGTATAACTTTAAGAACTATTTTGTCCTCAGAGTAATCCTTTACTTGAAACCTATAATTTTTGTTTTCTTGGAGATTTTCATCCATAATAAACACAGAGGGTAGCATTGTTCCATTGTTAAGTTGAACAACTCCCTTTCCCTGGGATAAAGTGAGAATTTTACCAGAAACAAAGGAATCTTTGTTAAGATTTACCCTAGGTTCACCTTTTAAATTAAGAATTTGACTAATATTTTTTACATACATAATAAATCACCTATTAAATTATCGCCTAAAATATTATAAAATAAATAGAGTAGTATAATAGAATTAGGAAGTGATGTACTTGAATATATACGCAATATCAGATCTTCATCTTTCATTTGACAGTAATAAGCCTATGGGAGTATTTGGAGATATATGGAGCGAACACTACGAAAAAATAGAAAAAAACTGGTTAGAAAAAGTAAAGCCAGAAGATACTGTACTTATAGCAGGGGATATATCCTGGGGTATGAAGCTTGATGAAGCCTTAAAAGATTTAGAGTTTATTCATAAGCTACCTGGTAAAAAGGTAATAATAAAGGGAAACCATGACTACTGGTGGTCTTCAATTTCAAAGCTAAATAATCTTTATGATGATATATTCTTCATTCAAAACACACATTATATATGGAATGACTATGCTATATGTGGAACTAGAGGGTGGATTGCACTTGATGGAGAGGAGCACAATGAAACAGTTTATAAAAGAGAGCTACTTAGATTAGAGATGTCTATTCAAAGCGCTCTTAAAAAAGGCTTTAATAAGATTATAGTTATGATGCATTATCCGCCGATTACAAAATACACAAAGTGTAGAGAGTTTTTAGAAATACTTGAAAAATATAATATTGAAAAGGTTATTTATGGTCATATACATAGCTCAGCTAAAAATATTTGCTTTAATGGAATATATAACTCTGTTGAGTATATTTGTACATCAGCAGATATAATTAATTTTGATCCGGTATTAATTAAATAATTTTGGGGGCAATACTATGGAATACTCAAACATACTAAATCAAATCCTTATACTATTCTTAGTAATGGCAGTAGGGTTTGTAGCGGGAAAGAAGTCTATAATAACACAAGAGGTTAATTATGGACTATCTAAAATACTAATTAATATAACATTGCCATTTATGATAGTATCATCTTTTTCATTTGAATTTTCAAAGGAGATGTTCCATACAGGTGTAACACTTTTAATAATATCAATGGTAATACACCTAGCATTAACAGTTATTAGTTTTGTATTATATAGAAAAAACAGCCCAAACATACAGAAGGTATTAAGATTTATAACTATTTTCTCAAACTGTGGATTTATAGGGTTTCCCGTTGTAGGAAGTGTATTTGGAAGTGAAGGTATTTTCTACACTGCTATTTATAACGTTGGATTTAATGTATTTGCATGGACAGTAGGAGTTATGATTTTTAAGGGCAAAGATGGAAGAGACTTTAAAAAGGCTATTATTAACCCAGGAATTATATCAGTAACTATTGGAATGATACTGTTTATTTTCTCAATTAAGCTACCATTTGCAATTGGGGAAACCATAAGTTTAATAGGGTCTATGACCTCACCTTTATCAATGATAATTGTAGGGGTAAGTCTATGTACAGTTAAGTTTAGAGAGGTTTTTAGTGATTTAACTCTTTATTACGCCTCATTTATAAGACTGATTGCTATACCAGTTACGGTGTTTTTTATATTAAAGATGCTTGGATTTACATCAATGCTTCTTGGAATACCAGTACTTGTATGTGCTATGCCAGCTGCGGCTAACACGGTTACTTTTGCCCAGATTTATAATGGGGATGTACAGTATGCATCTAAGGCAACTGTTATTACAACAATTTTGTCGGCATTTACAATTCCACTTATAATTTTATTATTTTAAAAGAAAAAGGCTGAGATTATCAGCCTTTTTAAATACCCATTTCTTTTTTGATTTCAATAAGCCCCTTTGATGTTACATAAGACTTATCAATTGATAATATATCTAAAATATTATTTAGTTCGTTAACTGAGGGAGATTCAACCTCAACATAGGGAATAGGAAATACACTTTCATCCCACTTTTCAAATTCAATTAAGCTATTATTAAGTTTATAGCTAACTCTCTCTTTGTTTTCTTGTGCAATAAATTCAATATTAAGAGCAGAGAGAAAGCCATTAGCTTCATTAAAGCTTGAAACCTCAAACTCATTTTCGTCAACTATTCTAACTTCATCTTGAGATAGTATTTTCTTTATACATAGTAGTACACTATTACGATTATGTAGATAATCTTTAATAACTCTTATTCTTATATATCCATTTGAATTTAGGTGTTTTGGAAGAGAAAATATATGATTTTCTTGAAATTCATGTTTAGTTTGAACTCCTCCAAGGGATATAACCTTGTTTTTAATGTCTTCACAGTTAACTCCAATAATTTTAACTTCTATTTCTTTCATAGTATTCTCCTTATATTTTCTTTAAAATATTATAAACATAATACTAAAAAAAATAAAGAATAAGTAGATATTAATAGCTTCATAGGGTAAAATAAAGGTTAAAGAGAAGGGATGAAGACAAAATGTTTGGATACATTAAGCCACTTAAGGATGAAATGAAAATAAGAGAATTTGAAGTGTTTAGATCTTACTATTGTAGTTTATGTAACGAAATAGGTAAGAAGTCATATATATCAAAGGTCACTTTAACATACGATATGACATTCCTTGCATTACTTTTATCATCTATTCATTTAGATGCTGATGGAACTTTTAAGAAATTTTGCCCCTATAAGTTTAATAGGGTAAATATGGTTAATAGTAATAGGTTTATACAGTATGCTGCGGATATGAATATAATTCTTAGCAACAGAAAACTTATTGATAATTATAAGGATGACAAAAGTTATCTATCTTTAGCGCTTTCTAAGCTAATTAATACAAATAATCTATGTAAAGAATCAAAGGAAAAAATAAAACATATTGATGATTATTTAAGTAATACACATAGACTTGAAAAATGCAAAACACCTGAACTTGATGAAATAAGCCATGATTTTGCAAAGATATGTGAAAATATTTTTGATATTTATGGGGATTCACCACCTTTAAGGGTTCTTGGATATAATATAGGTAAATGGATATATATTCTTGACGCATTTGATGATATTGATAAGGATGCCAAGGATAAGGGATTTAACCCACTATTTTATAGGTTTAACTATGATTTTAAAGAGTCTATTTCTGATTTTAAGGGTAGAATAAGGGATAACGTTGAATTTACTCTTATAAGGTGCTTAAGTGAAGCATCTAATGCAATAGAACTTTTAGATATAAAGAAAAACAATGAAATAATTAATAACATAATCTACCTTGGACTAGATATTCAAACAACCAAGGTTTTAAGGGGAGGCTGTTGTAGTGAAAAATCCATACGAAGTATTAGGGCTTAAGCCAGGGGCTAGCCAAGAAGAAATTAAAAAAGCCTATAGGGATCTTGTAAAAAAGTATCACCCAGATAGACATACTAACAATGAACTAAAGGACCTTGCACAGGAAAGAATGAGAGAGATTAATGAGGCATATGATTCTCTAAGCAAGAATGGATCATCTACATATAATAACTCAAGTTCAAACCAAGGTTCATATGCAAATTCTTCAAGTGGAGGATTTGTATTCCAAAGGGTTAGACAGCTTATTAATGCTAATAATTTATTATCAGCAGAATCAGAGCTTAACTCTATTTCAACTAGAAATGCAGAGTGGTTTTACTTAAGAGGGGTTATTAATATGAAAAAGGGATGGTATTCAAAGGCTTATGAGGATATAAGCACTGCTTGTAATATGGAACCAGGTTCCCATGAATACCAAAATGCACTAAATAATTTAAGACAGGTTAATAATCAGTATTCTAACAATCAATACAAAAGAACAGCTTCAAGTTCAATGGGATGTTGTGATACATGTACATGTTTATGCTGTGCAGATAGCTGTTGTGAATGTTGTGGCGGGGATATAATTTCCTGCTGTTAGGGGGGATAGAATGAAAAAAGCTCCTAGCCTTGTTTTAGGTGGAATAATATGTGCATTAATTATTATGTTTTTGTATATAGGGTCGTTAATACCAACTAATAAGATTTTTCTTATGGGTATATCAATAGCTCTTGGTGGAGTCTCCTATATAAAGGGAGGAATAAAAACTGGAGTGGTAGTATACTTAGCATCAAGTATACTAGGTTTTTTATTAGTTCCAAATAAGTTGTTTGTAGGTATTTATATATTATATGGGATTTATCCATTAATTAAGCTAGTATCAGAAAGATATAAAACATTAACTGAATATATAATTAAGTATATTTCACTTAATTTATTAACTTTAATAGCTTATTTCATATACAGTAATATTATTTATCTTGGACCATTATTCGAAAACACATATTTTATAATAGGATTTATATTAGTGCTTCAAATTCTAATATTTATATTCGATTTTGCATTTACAAAGTTTATTATGTTTATGGAAGATAGGGTTTTAAAAAAGATTTAATATAGAGAGCTTATGCTCTCTAGTTTTTTATGAAAAATAAGATAAAATTAGATATTATAACATTTTATGTCAAATATATTGAATAGATTTGTTATTAATTTTATAATGTTTATTAGACCTAATTTTAAAGTAAATAAGGGGAAATACATGAGAAATATAAAAGATATAACAATTGAGAAAGCAATTATACATATAATAGATAGTACAATGGAGGAACCTATACTAAATTCAAGGGAATTATATCTTAACGAAGACACCTTAGAATTTATAGGTAAACATATTGCGAAGGCTTCTTCTGATGAAGAGGCAAAATACGCTGTTTTCAACGGAGAAAACAATATTAAAGAAATGTGTAGACGCGGCATTTATGAATCAGATGCATTTATAGATGTATCTAAGGAAATAGCAAAGGTTGTATTTAATCAAACAAAGGCAAATGGTCTTATACCATCAGGAGATTTAATTATTGTAAAATTTAACTGTGAGTATGGAAGAATGCTTGCAATAATGAAAATGATTTACAACAAAACATATATACACTCAATTGATTATGTTGAAGACGAAATGATAATTGATATTAAGCCACAATTTATTGGTCTTCCAGATACTATGCAAAAACTACAAAAATGCGCTCTAATTAATTTTGAAGATGAGTATGAAGCATTAATTGTAAATAGACCAACTAGACAGGAAAAGGATGCAAAAACCCTTAATACATTTAGTGATGAAATTATGAAGTGTTCACTTGTTGATGATAAAAGAGATCATACTAAAACCTTTGCTGTAAATACAGAAAAGTGGGTTAGGGAAAATCTTAAGGAAGATGCTGGGAAAGCTGAAGAATTTAGAAGAGAAATTACAAGTGTTCTTAAGAATAATGATGTTATAGATATTAAGGAAGTTGCAACAACAATAATACCTGATGAGGAATTAGCCCAAAATTTTGTTGAAACTATAAAGGATTCCGGTATTAATAAGGAGAAAATAGAAGTAGACAGAGAGTGGGTTGAAAAAAAGCTAAAGCGTAAAAAATTAAAAATTGATAAGGATATGGAAATATATATTAACTCTGAGGCCTATAATGATATTAATAGGTTCCAGATTAAAAAAAATGGCGATGGTACTATAGACATAATTATAAGGCAAGTTAGAAATTATTTTGAAAAGCAATAGGATTTAACGCTTTGGGGGTATATAGTATGAATGATGAGAAAGTAATCCTAATAGAAGATTGTAGGTTCCAGGGTAGTATTACAAGGGATCTTCTAGAGAAAAATGGTTTTACAACCAAATGGGTACTTACAGGAGAAGAAGCATTAGAGAATAATCTTTATGAGAATTACGATATAGTAGTTTTAGATGTGGTTTTACCAGGAATAGATGGATATGAACTATGCAAGAAAATTAAGGCTTCAAAACGAATCATTCCTATTATAATGTTAACCTCAATGGAAAATGAAGAGTGTGTAATTAAGGCATTAAACTCAGGGGCAGATGACTATATAAAAAAACCCCATAATAATCAAGAGTTTATTGCTAGAATAAATGTGCAACTTAGAACTGCAAGACTTCAAAAACAGCTAATTGAGAAAAATAAGGAACTTGAAGAGGCAAATAAGCTTATAAAGCAGCTTGCTATTACAGATATGTTAACAGGAGCTCATAATAGAGCATTTATACCTGAGTATATTAAACATATTTCAAGTGAAATTAATGATAAAAAGATTAGTCTTGCAACAATAATGATTGATATTGACAATTTTAAATCAGTAAACGATACCTATGGGCATCTAATAGGTGATGTTGTTCTTAAAAGTTTATCTAATACTTGTAAGGCAGAGGTTAAGGATAGAGGTGTTGTTGTAAGATTTGGTGGAGAAGAATTTCTTATTATAATCGATAAGAACCCACTAATAGCACAGGAGATTGCAGAAAGCATAAGACAGCAATTTGAGATAAGCTGCCCATGTGGATTTAAGGTTACCATAAGTCTTGGTGTATGTATGGAGGAAATTGATAAGAGTAATCTTATTAATGATTTTGAAAAGTCTATTAAAAACGCAGACACTATGCTTTATGTTTCTAAAAGATCAGGGAAAAATAAGGTAACAATGTATAAATGCTAAATTTGGCTATTAATAAAAAAGCACCGCTTAGCGGTGCTTTTTTTATAATGTATTACTTGAACCAAGTACGTTTTTAATTTTGTGGGCAACAATTTTCTTAATAGCATCCCTTGCTGGTCCTAGGTATTTTCTAGGGTCAAACTCAGCTGGATTCTTAATTAATTGTTCACGAATAGTAGCAGTCATAGCTAGCCTTAGGTCTGTATCAATGTTGATTTTACAAACGCCCATTGATGCAGCTCTACGTAGCATATCCTCTGGTACTCCTTGAGCTCCTGGAAGCTTTCCACCAAACTCATTACACTTAGCAACATATTCAGGCATAACAGTTGATGCACCATGAAGTACAAGTGGGAATCCATTTAGCTTAGCTGAGATTTCTTCAAGACGTTTAAAGTCAAGACTAGGATCTCCTGTAAATTTATATGCTCCATGGCTTGTTCCAATAGCTATAGCTAGTGAATCAACTCCAGTTCTTTCAACAAATTCAACAGCTTGGTCTGGGTCTGTGTAAGTAGCATCTTTAGCAGATACATTAACAGCATCCTCAACACCAGCTAATCTTCCAAGTTCAGCTTCAACAACAACTCCTCTTGCATGAGCATATTCAACAACTTCCTTAGTTAGTCTAATATTCTCTTCAAATGAGTGCTTTGAACCATCTATCATAACAGATGTAAAACCAGCATCTATACAAGCCTTACAAATCTCAAAATCTTCACCATGGTCTAAGTGTAGACATATTGGTAGGTCTGAATCTTCAATAGCAGCTTCTACAAGCTTTCTAAGGTATATTGGGTTAGCATACTTTCTAGCACCTGCTGATACTTGAAGTATAATAGGTGATTTTTCTTCCTTTGCGGCCTCAACAATACCCTGGATAATTTCCATATTGTTAACGTTAAAAGCACCTACGGCATAACCACCTTCATATGCTTTTTTGAAAATTTCAGTTGATGTAATAAGTGGCATAATTATAGTCCTCCTTATAAATAGTGTAACACATTTATCTATTTGTTATAATTATTTTATCATATATAATTTAAAATTCAATACATTCAATGTGTTCACTATAGGATATTTCGAAGGCTTACCTCCTCCATAAGTGGTATATGCTCAATATAGTGGCGTAGGGCTTCAAGATTTGCCATAGAGTTTGGAACATCTTTAAACTCTATAAATGCAATAGTGTTTTTAAGTGATGTCGTTATATTATCTATTTCATGATGATTCGTAAATAAAGACCATTTATCCTCTATATTATCCCATTGTAATTTGAGAGAATTAGACTCACGAATAGCTATTTCTATATTGCCATTTCCTAAGTGATATTCTATTGAATCAACTTTTTTAAGCATTGATGATGAGGTTGTGTTAAGATAATATTTAATACTGTAAGAACCTAAAAATAATAAAAGGGTAGCTCCTACAAGTAAGAGTATAACCCTAAGATTTTTTTTCATTTTCTTCCCCCCTTTTTTGGATGTAGAAAGTGCGGTTAGAATCTATTAAAGCAACTAAAACATCATTAGGATCACAAATATTATGCTGTTTTAGGTGCTGAAATAACCACTGTTCAGATTTGTTGGCTATTTTAAGGTTGGCATAATTAACTCTACCATCAAGAATTAAGCTTATAGGAAGACAAGGGTCACTTCCTTCAAGGGATAAATCTCCACGGGTTACAGGGGATTTTGAATATGTAGGAACTAAAGAGATTTTACCGCTAGTTTCCATAATCGCATACTGAATATCCTCAACATCACTATATCCATTAAGCCTTATTTCTTCCATTAAATCATCTAAATTAAAGCGCTGTTTACGAAGTTCACTTTCGATAATTTTGCCGTCCTTAATAATAATACTTGGTACACCACACATAACTTTTCTAAAGGGTTGAAACTTTAAAGTTAAGTAAGAAGTTAATACTTCAAGTATTATAAGGGTAATTATAGGAATAATACCATGAAGAAGTGGTATTCCAGTGTCCTGCATAGGAACAGCAGCAAGTTCTGATAACATAATAGCTGTAACAAGTTCATAGGGTTGAAGTTCGCCTATTTGCCTCTTGCCCATAATCCGCATTGCAAGAACAACGAAAAAATATAAAATAACTGCTCTATAAAATATCACCATAAAGTTCACCTCGTATATATTGTGTCAATTTTGATAAAAAATATAAATAAAATTTAACCTAATAATAAACAAGTAAGAATATAATTGATTTAAACAAATATAAAATTAATAGGAGATTTTGTATTTAATGATGTTTAAGGAGTACCTTTATGAGTAAATTAAAGTTTGAGAAATTTGAAATGAAGTATGGTTACTTTCTTCCAAGTGAGTTTAAAGAATTTATGAATAAGGTTGGTAGTGACAACTTTTTTGGAAGCTGCAATTTTGAGTGTAGTGAAAATATAGTTAACAATATAATTCGTGAATATGGGAAAATGGATTTTAGACTTTTACCTTTTGGAGTTGTTGGAAACGGTGATTACTACTGCTTTTATAGATATGGAGAAGGCAAGGATGATTATTATATAGGTATTTGGCTAAGTGAAAGTAGAAATTTTATAGTTTTATGTAGTAGTTTTGAATCATTTTTATATAGATGTTGTTTAGATGATTATTTTTCAACTGTTATTGAAAATAATGAGGTAACACTTGAGGATAATATAATTCTAAATAAGGAAAGTATAAAAAGATGTGAATACTTATGTGATGAATATGGTTTTGATATAGAAAAAGTTAAAACCATAGAGGATAAGGTAGATTATCATAGGCTTATGGTAGATTATGATCATTATGCTATTCAAAGTTTATGTTTTTTAGGAAATTATTATCTTGATATGGAAAAAGAAAAGGGTATAGATATACTAAATATAGTTAAGGACAAATTTAAATCCTATGCAGCACCCTATTATATACTTGGTAAGTATTATTTTGATAAGGGGTTAGCTATTGCAAGGGAAGAGTTTTTAAAGGGGATAAGGTCATCCTTAATATTTACAGGATATAGTTACTGGGAAGAGGATTATGTTGGTATACCTCTTGAGGTTCATAGGAATATGTCTTATTACCTTGATGGTAGAAAAATAACCTCAGAGAACTATCTCGAAAAATCAATAGTTAAGGGAAAGGATCCCTATAGTCTAATATTAAGACTTGAAGTTGCTGAAAAGTATAAAGAGAATGAAGAATATGAAAAGGCTCTTAACGAATATGCTAATGCAATATATTGTACAGATGATATACTAATTATTAAAGATATTTTAAAGGAAGCATTAAACTGTTGTGATGAAGGTGGAATATTCTATTTGAGAAAGCTTATTATGCAGGATATTAAGTATTTAAAATAGTAGTTAATATAAAAATTAAATGGGACACAAAGAATATACCTTTGCATATTATAGAACTAGAGATATTTTTTATACATCTTGAAAGGTGGTTTTTCTATGGGAGAAAAAAAGGCATTTATACACGGTGGAGATATAAAAACGTTTGAATCAGGAGAGAGAATTATTAATATTCTAGGTTCAAAAAAGGATATAAGAGAACCGCTTGTTGCAATTGTTGATGGGGTAGAAGTAGTAGATCTTTCAAAGAGAATACATTGTGATGTTTCAATTAAGCCAATGGGGCTTAACAGTGTACTTGGTGCAAAAACCTATATAAGAACATTATCATTTGTTTTAATTAAGTCTGTTAAAGAGCTTTATAGTAATGCAAGAATTGTAATTAAGCACACTTTAAACAAGGGATTATATGGTGAAATAGAAAACATTGGTGAAATAAATGATGAAGTTGTAAAAGCTATTAAAGATAAGATGATAAGTATTATAGAAAGTGATATGGCAATTGAAAAAATTAGGGTTAAAAAGCATGAGGCTGAAAAGATATTTACTGAGAGTAATATGAGGGATAAGCTAAGACTCCTAAGACATTTAGACCTACCATATATAAGTCTTTATAAGTGTGAGGATTTTTATGATTATTTCTACGGTAGCATGTTACCTTCATGTGGATATTTAAAGTTATTTGAATTGCTTCCATATAGTAAGGGATTTATTTTAATGAGTCCTAAGGAAACTTCAAACTATGAACTTCCAAAGTTTAAGGATGTTCCAAAGCTTGCAAAAATATTCCATGAAACTAAGAAAATTGCAGGGATTTTAGATGTTGATGATGTAGGTGCCTTAAATGATAAGGTAGACTCAGGTGAAATTAATGATCTAATATTAGTTTCAGAGGCATTACATGAAAAGCAAATAGGAGTAATTGCTGATAAAATATATGAAAATAAGGATAAAATTAAAATTGTAGCTATTGCAGGACCATCATCCTCAGGTAAAACAACATTTTCTAAAAGGCTTTCGATTCAGCTAAGACTACTAGGGTTTGATCCATGTCCTATATCAGTAGACGATTATTTTGTTGATAGGGAAAGGACCCCTAGAGATGATGATGGTAATTATGATTTTGAAAGTATTAATGCTGTAAATGTGGAGCTTTTTAATGAGCACTTAACAACTTTACTTCAGGGGGGAGAAATTAACCTGCCTAAATTTGATTTTGTTAACGGAAAAAGTTTAATAGGTCCTAAAAAGCTTAAAATGAAGGAGAAAACACTTATTATTATAGAGGGGATACATGCACTTAATGAAAGGCTTACAGAGTCTATAGCAAGGGATAATAAGTTTAAAATCTATATTAGTGCATTAACACAGCTTAATATTGATGATCATAATAGAATGTCTACAACAGATGTAAGACTACTTAGAAGAATGATAAGAGATCATGCAACTAGAGGGCGAGATGCAAAAACAACTATTGAGGGGTGGCCATCAGTTAGACGTGGAGAAGGGAAAAATATATTTCCATATCAAGAGGAAGCAGATGCTATGTTTAACTCAACATTAATATATGAAATGAGTATATTAAGAAAATACGCTGAACCATTACTAAGTGAAATAGGACCGGAAAGTTTATGCTATACAGAAGCTAAGCGATTATTAGATATGTTATCTTATTTTAAAGTATGTAGTGAGGATAATATACCTCCTAATTCAATAATTAAAGAGTTTATTGGTTCAAGTTGTTTTGAACACTAAAAAAGAGGTAGCGAATGCTACCTCTTTTAGTGCTTAGATTAAAATACCATAGGTTCTTCTTCAACATTATGGTAATGGTTAAGATATCTTGAAAGTGAGAAAAAGTAGTCAGATAGCCTATTAACATACACATAGCTATCAGGCAACTCATTAACAGATTGTTCTTCAAGTGCACTTAAAAAATCTCTTTCTGCTCTTCTAATAATACTTCTAATTATTTGAGAGTAGGTAGAAGTTTTGTGGCCACTACAATATACAAAACTATTAAGTGGAGGACATTTTGATTGATAAAAATCAATAGCCTCCTCAAGGTCATTTATCATTTGGCTTTTTATTGATGGTTTAGAGAACTTATAGGATATTTCACTTCCAAGATAAAATAGATTTTTTTGTATTTCACGAAGTTCATTATCCACATTAAGTAGATAAGGGTCCTCACATATTAAGCTTCTAAGATATCCTACATGTGAATTAATTTCATCAACTCCACCTTGAAGGTTAATTAGATAGCTGTTTTTAGGTATTCTCTCATGGGAAGCAGTAGACGTATAACCCTTGTCTCCTGTTTTAGTATATACTTTCCACATAAAGGTATCCTCCTTTAAATAATAATAAGATATATATTATATTAAATTTATCAAATAGTCGACTATTACTATTACAACATATATAATAAAAATAAATTAGTAGAAATATTGACTAGTAAGTGTATTTTTTAGAAAAATAGAAAATAATATAATTAATAACATAATATTTTTCTAATGCTTTACATTAATTTAACTATAACATAATCATGGAGGTGTAATATGATTAGTAAAGAATTAACACATGAAGTTCTTAAGGAGGCTCTAAGTACAGGGGCAGACTTTTCAGAGATATATATTGAAGAAGAAGATATTAATACAGCATTAATATCTAACGGTAAGGTAGAGGATGTATTATCAGGGAAGACTTATGGAGCAGGTATTAGAGTGTTTTCTGGATTTAGATCCGTATATGTACATACTAACAACGTATCAAGGGAAGGTCTTTTAAAGTGTGCAAGGGATGCATCTAGCGCTATTGAGGGAAAGGGGTGCAGTATTCAGGACCTTGTTATAAACAACAAGTCTAATATTAGCCCTATTATATATTCACCAGACAGTGTTAACATAAGTAAAAAGGTTAATGTTATTAAGATGGCCTATACAGCAGCAAAGGAATATTCTCCTGAAATAGTACAGGTTATGTCTAGATATTCAGATAATGATAAGAGGGTATATATAGCAAATTCTGAGGGGCTTATGACAAGTGATAGAAGATGTAGAACAAGGGTTGCAATTCAATCAGTAGCATCTGATGGAACTGAGAACCAAACAGGATTCTTTGGACCTGGAAAATCATCTGGGTTTGAATTTTTTAATGAAATAGATATTGAATGGTATGCAAGAGAAGCTTCAAGAATGGCAGTAACAATGCTACATGCAGATAAGTGTCCATCAGGTACTATGGATGTTGTTATTGATAATGGATTTGGTGGAGTTATATTCCATGAAGCATGTGGTCATTCACTAGAAGCTACATCTGTTGCTAAGGGTCACTCTGTATTTGCAGGGAAGATAGGTGAGAAAATAGCATCCCCTATTTTAACGGCTATAGATGATGGGTCTATTCCAAATGAATGGGGTTCATATACAATTGATGATGAGGGAACACCATCAAAGCGTAATGTACTAATTGAAAATGGTATTCTTAAGGGATATATGATTGATAAACTTAATGGAAGACGTATGGGCATGGCTCCAACAGGAAGTAGTAGACGTCAAAGCTATAAGTATGCACCAACTTCTAGAATGAGTAATACATTTATAGCTCCAGGTAAGAGTACACATGAGGAGATTATTAAGGCAACTGATAATGGAATATACGCTAGGTACATGGGTGGAGGTTCTGTTAACCCAGTTACAGGTGAATTTAATTTTAGTGTACAAGAGGGATACCTTATTAAAAATGGTGTTATAGATAGACCAGTTAGAGGAGCCACTTTAATTGGCAAGGGGTCACAGGTATTAATGAACATAGATATGATTGGAAATAATCTATCCCTTGGTCAAGGTATGTGTGGTTCAATAAGTGGAAGCATACCAGCAAATGTTGGTCAGCCAACTATTAGAGTTAAGAATATTACAGTTGGAGGAGGTAAGTAAAATGGGAAGCATAGATATTAGAACATTTACCGAAATCCTATTTGAAAAAGGTAAGAAATTAGGGTTTGAAGATATGGAAGTTTATTATACTGGTAGTGATAGCTTCGATATTAAAGTATATAAAAGTGAAATAGATTCGTATAATGTTAATTCTTCTATGGGACTTTCTTTTAGAGGGATTATTAATGGTAAGATGACCTACTCATTTACTGAAAGATTTAATGAAGATGATATTGACTATTTACTAAATCTTGCAGTTAAGAACTCAAATGAGGTTGAAATAATAGGAGAGGATCATATATTTGAGGGAAGCGATAATTACCATAGTGAGTTTTCTAACAACTATTCAGAAGTAGATTCTGCTAAAAAAATACAGGATGCTATTTTACTTGAGAAAAAAGGTAGTGAAATTGATAATAGAATTGAAACTGTTCAGCACTGTATGCTCCAAACAGCTAAAGGGACACGTAGAATAATTAATACAAAGGGCCTTGATTTATCAGAAGAGTCAGGAGTATGTATGGCATATATAAGTGTAGTTGCTAGTGATGGAGAGTCTAAGAAAAGTGGAAGTAGCTTTAATATGGTAGAATCATATGGTAGTTTAGATTTTGATGCTATTGCTAAAGAAGCGGTAGAAGAGGCTACAATTAAGATAGGTGCGGTTACGCCAAAAACAGGTAAGTATAAAATTATTCTTAGATATGATGCAGCAGCAGAGCTATTAAGTACTTTTGCAGGGGTATTTTCTGCAGAGTCAGTTCAAAAGGGACTATCACTTTTAAAGGATAAACTTAACACAAAAATTGCATGTGATAAAATAACTATAATAGATAACCCATTTTTAGAGTGTAGTGCATCAAAAACTACATTTGATGATGAAGGTGTTGCTACAAAAGAAAAATGCTTAATTGAAAAGGGTATACTAAAAACTTATTTACATAACCTAAAAACATCTAAGAAAGATGGGGTAGAGTCTACTGGTAATGGATTTAAGTCATCATATAAGGCTCCAGTAGATATATCACCAACTAATTTATACATACAAAGTGGAGAAAGAAATCTTGAAGATATTATCAGTGAGCTTGACAGTGCTATTATGATAACAGAACTACAAGGACTTCATTCAGGTGCTAATTCAGTATCAGGTGATTTTTCACTAGCTGCACTTGGAATGTATATAGAGAATGGTAAGGTAGTAGGGCCAGTAGAACAGATGACAATTTCAGGTAACTTCTATAGTCTCCTTAGGGATGTAGTTGAAGTTGCAAATGACTTTAAGTTAAGTGTTCCAACATCAGCAGGTGGAGTTGGAAGTAGTAGTATACTTATAAAAGAGATGAACATATCTGGAAAATAACCACCAAAATAAGGGGGGATATACATGGAAAACCGTAAAGAAAAAATAACTAGAATACTTATGATACTTGTTGGAAGTTTAATTTCAGCATTAGCTATTAACTCATTTATAATCCCGCACAAGCTTATAAGTGGGGGAGTAACTGGTATAGCGATTATAATTGAGTATATGGCAAATATTCCAACAGGGATATTAATCCTAGTAATTAATATTCCTATATTCATTTTTGGTATGAAGGAAATAGATAAGGAATTTATAGTTTACAGTTTGCTTGGAACTATATCAAACTCAATTTTCCTTTTATTAACACAGGGTGTATCAAGATATATACATACAGATAATATTCTACTTTCATGTGTATATGGAGGTGCATTTGCAGGTGTAGGACTTGGCCTTATTCTGAAAAATGGAGGGTCACTTGGAGGTATTGATATTATAGCAGTTGCCTTTAAAAGAAAAACAGGCATTAATGTTTCAACACTTTCCTTTATTATGAATATTATAATAGTTGGATTTGGAGCATTTATAAGTAATGTGGATATTATTCTATATACTTTAATGTCAATGTACATAACAACTCTTCTAATGGATAGAGTTATTGAAGGTCTTGATAGAAAGAAGCTTTTATTTATTGTTACAGAAAAGGAAGAGGAAGTATCAGCTGCAATTATGAAAAACCTTGGTAGAGGAGTTACTTATCTTTATGGAGAGGGTGCTTATACTGGGGATAGAAAAAGAGTGCTATACTGCATTGTACCTTTAAAGCAGCTAATTAGAGTTAAAAGAATTACAGAAAGTATTGATGAATTAGCATTTATAACTATTATAGATGCATCGGAAGTTCAGGGAAGTGGATTTAAAAAGCAATCAATATAAAATAATGAGGCTACTACTTAAACATTTTAAGTAGTAGCCTCTATGATTGTTTAGAGCTTGTCAATTGAATATATTAATTAATAAATATAATCTTAAATAGTATACATAATAAAAAACATTATGCTATACTTTTGCCATAATAATAATTTATAATTACTTATTATATTTATTAATATGATATATAATATGCAAACTGTATGGAAAAGGACACAAAATATTATATCTATTTAATATAAATTATTGAGAATAGAAAAATATAATGGTAAAATAAATTAAACTTAAGATTATAAGGGGAATAATAGGAGGCTAAAATGAAAAACTATAGTGTTTTTGATGTATTAGGACCGGTTATGATAGGTCCATCTAGCTCACATACGGCAGGGGCAGCTAGACTTGGAAAAATAGCAAGAGGTATTGTTGGAAGCAACTTTAAAAGAGTTGAGTTTTATTTACATGGTTCATTTGCAGAAACATATAAGGGGCATGGAACTGATAGGGCTTTAGTTGCGGGAATACTTGGAATGGACACACATGACGAGAGATTAAGATCTGCACTAGAAATTGCAGAGGGACATGGAATCGACGTAAAATTTATTAAAACAGATCTAGGGGAGGAACACCCTAATACTGTTAGAATGGTATTTTATATGAATGATGGGGGAATTTCTGAAATAACAGGTTCATCAATTGGTGGTGGAAGTATTGTTGTTACAGATATTGATGGAGAGCAGGTTGAATTTACTGGACTTAATCCAACAGTTATTATAAGACAAAAGGATATTGTAGGACTTGTATCTAGAATATCAACAATAATGGTAGAAAATAATATTGGAATAGCTACAATGAAAATGGGTAGAAATGGTAAGGATGCTTTTGTAATATTAGAAACTGATACAGAAATACCTGAGAATGTAATAGAGAGTATAAAAACTCTTCCAGATATAATGTACGTAAAAGTAATTAACATTAACAAATAACGGAGGTGAATAGATTATGTATACAACTGGTAAAGAATTATTAGATATGGTTAACGAAAAAGGATGTAAAATATCAGACTTAGTTCTTGATTACGAAATGAAGATTCATTCATTATCAAAGGACGATATTCTTGAGAAAATGAAGATGAATCTAGATATTATGGTAGAGTCAGCGAATAGAGGACTAACTGAAGAAGTGAAATCAGTTAGTGGAATTATAGGTGGAGATGCAAAAAGAGCATATGAATATAGCTCAGGTAAGACTATTTTAGGTGATACAGTAAGTAAAGCTATGGCAAGAGCACTTTCATGTTCTGAGGTTAACGCTGCAATGGGTAAAATTGTAGCTGCACCTACAGCAGGTTCATGTGGAATTTTACCTTCAGCTGTTATTACAGCAGCAGAGGTTTTAGGTTCTTCAGAAGAGGATATGATAAAGGCTTTACTAACAGCTTCAGGAATTGGTCAAATAATAGTTAGAAATGCAACTGTTGCAGGTGCAGAGGGTGGATGTCAAGCAGAGTGCGGTTCAGCAGCTGCTATGTCAGCAGCAGCTATGGTAGAAATGGCAGGAGGAACTCCTGATATGAGTCTACATGCAGCAGCTATTGCTATACAAAATGTACTGGGGCTTGTTTGCGACCCTATTGCAGGGCTTGTAGAGGCTCCATGTTCACTTAGAAACTCATCAGGAGTGCTTAATGCACTATCTTCATGTGATTTAGCACTAGCAGGTGTTAGAAGCGTTGTACCTTTTGATGAGGTAGTAGAGGCAATGTATAAGGTTGGTAAGGCACTTCCACATACACTTAGGGAAACAGCTCTAGGTGGAATGGCAGCAACTCCAACAGGAATAAGACTTAGAAAAGAAATTTATGGTGAATAATAAATTACTTATCATTTAAAAAGGAGTAGTTCATTTATAATGAACTACTCCTTTTTTTACATAAAGTAATAACCTATAGCTAAAATAAGATATGCAGAAATCATTATAGAACCTTCTATCCAGTAAGTTTTCCCATCCTGGAATACTAAGTATGCTAAAAGTAGTGCAATTAAAAGACAGAGTATATGGTAGGTTGAAAATACAAGGCTTAAAGGGGTACCCATAATCATACTTGCAATAACAAGAATAGGTGCGCATAAAAGTGCTATTTGCATACTAGAACCTATAGATATTTCTATACATAGATTTATTTTATTTCTAAGTGCCATAGATATTGCCGTTGCATATTCTCCGATATTACCTACTAAAGGCACTACAATAATACCTAAGAAGTTTTGTGAGATATTAAAGCTTTCTGATATATACTCGAGAGTATTAACAAGTATATTACTCTGAAACACCATAACAATAGCAATAGCTAAAAATACAAGTAAGCATTTTTTAGTATTAACAGGTGTTTCTACTTCACTTGTAGCTACTTCTTCAGTAAATAGTGACTTATGGGTTCCAAGTGAGAAAAATAGCCCCATAAAGTATAAAATTATTAATATTATCGATATATAAACACTTAAAGAATTAATTTTATCTGAAACATTTAAAGCAACACTACAAAGAGAGGCTACTAATATACCTATTATAGAGAGTGATAGAAGAACAAAGTTTGTTCTTGCTATATTTTTATTAAAGCGTTGTTCTTTATACTTAACTCCACCTGCAAAAATACTTATTCCTTGAACAAGAAGCATATTTCCTATAATAGACCCTATTATACCAGCTTTGACAAGATCAAACATACCTGAATTTATTGCGAACAAACAAATAAGTAGCTCAGGTAAATTGCCTGTTGAAGCGCTTAAAAATCCACCAATTTTTGTTCCAAGACTCGATGCAACCTTTTCGGTATAATCACAAAGTATAATAGCTAGTGGTATAATACTTAAAAAAGTAGCTAAGAAACATGGTATATATAGGTTATAGCTATATAAGGTAATGCTTATAGGAATAAATACTAATAAATATTTTGACTTCATAATAACACCGCCTATGTTAGGCACAAGGCCAATTTATAAATAGACTATAGTTATTTATAATCTTCACAGCAAACCTTAAAATAACCCTGTGGGAATTTGCATAGAGGGCAAGGGGATGGAGCTTCTTTTCCATCGTGTTCGTATCCGCAGTTCATACAACACCATTTAACTGGTATATCTCGTCTAAATGCTTTACCTTCTTTAAGCTTTTTAAGAATATCCATAAATCTATCCTTATGTGCTTCTTCTACTTCACGAAGTTCCTTATAAAAATCAGCTATATCAGGGTAACCCTCAGTACGGGCTGTTTCTTCAAACTCTTTATAAAGCTTTTCAGTTTCAAAGGCCTCACCCATTGCAGCATCTAAAAGATTTTCCTCAGTAGACTTATTAAGGTTTAAGAAATCATTAAATACTCTTCTTGAATGGGCAAGTTCATTTTGTGCTGTTTCAGCAAATACAGAGGCAATATATTGGTAGCCTTGACGTCTTGCTTTTTCACAGAAGAAAGTATATTTGTTTCTAGCCCTCGATTCACCTGCAAAGGTTTTATAAAGATTTTGTTCGGTTTTAGTTCCTTTAAGGTCCATTTTATCCTCCATTTTAGAATTACATTATATAATATGAGGATTTGATAAATTATGACACAAAAACAAAAACGCCTTACATAATGTAAGACGTTTAGTGTTAACATTTTTTAATTTGAACCTTACTAACCATAAGGTAAGCAAATACTCCAAGAAGTATTGCTGATATAATCCCATGTGGGTAGAAGTACACATATACAATAGAGTCAAGTGCCATTATGAAACCAGCAATGGTTATAGGTACACCCATAAACACATTATTAAATTCATTTGCACTAACATTATATCTTGCAAGTCTATAAGCTCCACAAATAGGGAATAAACAAACTAATATATAACCAATAATTCCGAAATCATATAGGTATAGAGCCCATCCAAGTATTGATGGTGCAACACCGAATGAAACAAGATCCGCTAAAGAGTCTAGCTCAGTTCCAAGCTTACTTGAAGCGTTGAAATATCTAGCAACTCTACCATCATATCTATCTAGTATAGCAGCACCAATTATTGCAAAGGCTGCATATCCATGATAGCCCTTCATAGTTAAAATAATTGAAAGTACTCCAAATGCTAGATTACCAAATGTAAAAGCATTAGGTATGTAACTTTTATTCATTGTTAATCACTCCTAGAATTGTTATGCCCCCACGAACAACATCACCCTTTTTGACTTTAATGTCAACGTTTTCTGGGACAACGAGTTCTGTGCATGAGCCAAATTTAATAAGTCCAAATTTGTCACCTTGATTAAGTTTGTCGCCTTCTTTATTATAGCATACAATTCTTCTAGCTATAAGTCCAGTAATCTGATGAACCATAGCTTTAGTAACGTTATTTTCAATTCCAATAGTATTACGCTCGTTTTCGTCACAGGCATGTGGCTTAAAAGCTGGTAAATATTTACCTGGTCTATAGGATGAATATGTAACCTCACCACTAATTGGACTTCTGTTAATATGAACATTAAAAACTGAAAGGAAGATTGTAACTTTTTTAGCCTTGCCTTTTATAAAGTCATCTTCGGTAATTTCAGTAACATCCATAACCGTTCCATCTGCTGGTGAAACGAAAGTGCTTTCGCTTAGGTCTATTTCTCTGTAAGGATCCCTGAAAAAAAATAGAACAAATAGTATTAAGGCTACAGGTATTAAAGTAAGAAATGGTTCTAGGAAGTATAATGCTATTCCAATAACAGCAAGTATTGCTACATATGGAATACTTTCCTTTCTGATTGAGAATTTTGTCATAAACATACTCCTCCAATTTTTTTATACATACATGATATTATATACAATAATAAATGCTTTTACAAGGACGGGGAATACTTCATAATAGTATTTAATAGTGATATAATAGTTAGGTTATAACTTTTTGGCAATAATAATAAAGGTGGTAAGGTTTGAATAAAAAGCTAATTTATAAAAATATATATACCATTTTAATTGGTTCTGTAGTAGGTATTATTATGTGGTACCTATTCAAGATAAGTGGTATAAGTATAGATACATTTAGTATACATGGTGTTGAAAATATACTTAAAGAACATAAAGATACTTCAGTAATAATTTATATGTTTTTAAACCTAATTAGACCATTTTTTATGATAATTCCTGCTTGGATTTTTGCAGTAGTATCAGGAGTAATATATGGTCCATTTTTAGGTACAGTGTATTCTTTAATAGGTATATTCATATCATCTATTAGTGCATTCTATTTAGGTAGGATACTAGGTAGGGATTTCTTATATAATATGTTTGGTAATAAGCTTAAAAAAATTGATAAAAGCTTAGATGAAAATGGTTTTAGGTATTTGTTTATAATGAGAGTTACAGTAGTATTCCCATTTGACCCATTAAGTTATATGGCAGGAATGAGCAAGATGAAATTTAGACCATATATAGTAGCTACAATGCTTGGAGTTATTCCAGAGACTATAGCCTTTAACTATTTAGGAGAAAGTCTAAAAAATATACCTTTTAGTGTTCTTGTAGTAATAGTATGTGTAGGGATAGTGATTTTCATAGCATGGAAGTACCTTAAAAAATTTATTTGTAATAGTAAAAATTAACTATGGAGGATTTTATGAGAAATACTAAATTAATATATAATCCATTTTCAGGGGATAAGACCTTCAAAAATAACTTAGATTCTATTATAAATATACTTCAAACAGGAGGTCATAGGGTAACCTTATATAGAACTGATTCTATTTCTGGAATTTATGAAGAAATTTCAAGATCAAAGGACTATGATTCTATTGTAGTATCAGGTGGAGATGGGACTATAAGTCATACTATTAACGCCATGGTTAGAAATAATTTAGATATTCCACTAGGTGTTATACCAGCGGGAACAGCGAATGATTTTTCACATCATTTAGGCCTTAATAAAAATTATCAGTACTGTGCAAGTGTAATTGCAAGAGGGAAGGTAAAAGAAGTAGACCTTGGTGTTATAAATGATAAATATTTTATTAATGTTGCAGCAGCGGGGCTTTTAACTGATGTTTCACAGAAAATAGATATTCACATGAAAAACACATTAGGTAAACTTGCTTATTATATAAAGGGTATTGAACAGCTTCCTAATTTTAGACCAATCCCAGTTAAAATTTGCTGTGATGGAGATTTATATGAAGAGAAGATATATTTCTTTGTTATATTAAATGGTTCAACGGCAGGGGGCTTTAAACTAGCACCAGGTGCTTTGGAAAATGATGGTAAGCTCAATTTGATAGCACTTAAAGCATGTAATATTGTTGAGTTTTTTAACGTGTTTATACAGATTTTAAGGGGAGAGCATACTAATTCAAATAGCATACTTTATCTAGAGGGTAGCAAGTTTTTAATTGAGTGTACTGAGGATTTAGAAGCAGATGTTGATGGAGAAATAGGCCCTAACTTCCCACTTAATGTATCTGTTTTACACAAAAAAATAAAAGTATTTGCACCATAAAGAATTAACTTAGAGTATTAATAATATACTGTATCATATAATTATTTTAGGAGAGGGATATGGACAGTTATATTGTTATTTCGGTAGCATGTTTAGCATTATCATTAATCCTACTTTTTACAAGGCAAAGATTTTTGCCAAGGATAATGGAATTGCTATTTAAGGGGTTCTTAGTTTTAGCATCCTTAAAATACATATCATTACTTGTGTTTTATAGTGTAGGGTCTGCTAACTACTTGTTTAATATTAAGTACCTACCATTAACATCTACAATGTTTTTATTTGTAATTGGATATATGATAATATCATATATAGAAAAGTCACCATTTAAAATAATAGACTACATATTTATGAGTATAGTTACTATGGTATCAGGGTATTTAATATACAATTGTGCTATAGGAATATCAGGATGTGAGTGTGGGTATATTGTTTTAAAAAGCACAAAGTGGCTTTATTTTGAATCATTATTTATTGGTGTAGCCTCAGTACTAATTATAGTAAAGGCTTTAAAATGTCTAATTGATTCAAAAGTAGCAGTTAAGAGAATATCCTTTGTATTTATTATATTAGGGTATATAGCTGTTATAGCAGATAGAATACTTGAAATACTAGGTAGAGCGGTTTATGACTTTAGTGTTATTTCTGACCTATTAATTCTAGGTATTATATTGATTGTAATAATTATAAATATACACAGAAAAAAGAAGTAGCTATGCTACTTCTTTTAATTTTCATCTATTTTCTTTTGTTTTTGTTTGTATACGATAAATCCAACAATTCCGATAAGTGCTGCAAGGATAATAAAGAACTTATTAAACTTAAATAGTATTTCCTTAATAAGTGGTAAATTATATCCAACTGTATACCCAAGGGTTAGAAGTAGCATGTTATGAACTATTCCAGCAAGTGCTATAGAAATAACAGCTTTAACCTTATTAACCTTAAATAGACCAGCAGCAATAACAGTAACAATACCAAGTGCAGGAACAAACCTATTAAAAACTATTAGCCATGGTCCATACTTTTCAAATACTGCTTTTAATCCTTGTACTTTACTAATATTGAAAAACTTAGTAAAAAACTTATGGCTTATTATTTTATCTCCGTATTTGTAAATAAGTAAGAATAAAAACACACCACTTAATGTTGTACCAAGTAAAGTAGAAAATACAATAATAAAATTATTAAAAACGCTTAAACTTCCAAGGTATCCTTGAAAAACAATTATAGTGTCTCCTGGATATGGTGGAAAAAGTGTTTGAATAACAGCATTAATAAAAAAGAACACATAGGATAGTAATGAGTTATGGGTTGCAAAATACTCTGCATAGTTAAATATAGCCTGTTCCATTAAATCACCTCTCCAATAATACTATTGAAAATTATCGTTTGTGTTTTTTGTTTTTAGGTGTTACCTTTGATTGCTTGCTTTGATTTTTGTTCTTAGGTTTATTATATGATGTCCCACTTTTTTTGCCATCCCTATGTGAAGAAACATTTTCTTTTTTCTTTAAGTTTGAGTTTGACTTGTATACAGGTAAAAGTCCGTTACTACCTGTTAATAAGTCTTCTCTTTTAACTATTTTTAAAGCCTTTTCTACTAATTTTTTATTTTTAGGATCTCTAAATTGAAGTAGAGCCCTTTGCATAGCCTTCTCATCAGTTGTTTTAGGTACATAGACCTTTTCACCTGTAAGTGGGTCTATCCCTGTATAGTACATAGTAGTTGATAAACTACCAGGTGTTGGATAGAAATCCTGTACCTGTTCTGGGTTATAGCCCATAGATTTTATGAACTGAGCTAGTTCTACTGCACAGGTTAAATCGCTTCCAGGATGAGAAGACATAAGGTATGGTACTAAAAATTGTTTAGTTCCAAGTTTTTCATTTATTTTAAAATAATTCTCGGTAAACTTATTATATACTTTTCTTTGAGGTTTTCCCATATGTTTAAGAACTTTATCAGAAACATGTTCAGGAGCAACCTTTAGCTGTCCACTTATATGATGCTTAACTAATTCGTTGAAAAAGCTTGGATCAGTATCACACATTAAATAATCATATCTTATACCTGAACGTACAAATACTTTCTTTATCTTAGGTAGACTTCTAACTTTTTTTAGTAGTGAAAGATAGTCACTATGATCTACATCTAGGTTTTTACAAGGTGATGGATGAAGACATTGCTTCTTTTTACATACACCATGTTTAAGTTGCTTTTTACATGATGGTTTTCTAAAGTTTGCAGTTGGGCCACCAACATCGTGTATATACCCCTTAAAGTTTTTAAGGGTAGTTAGAGTCTTAGCTTCGTCAACAATTGATTCGTGACTTCTGCTTTGGATTACTCTTCCTTGATGGAATGTAAGGGCGCAGAATGAGCATCCACCAAAACATCCCCTATGTGAAGTTATGCTAAACTCAATTTCGTTTAGAGCAGGTATTCCTCCATAGGCTTCATATATAGGGTGATATGTTCTTGTATAAGGTAGTGCATAAACCTTATCCATATCTTCAGTATCCAGGGGATAGGAAGGTGGATTTTGAAGAACATATTTTTTGCCGTGTTTTTGTAAAAGAGCCTTGCCTGTTATAGCGTCCTGCTCTTCATGTTGGTGCTTAAAAGCATTTGCATAGAATTTCTTACTTGAAGAAACCTCTTCCATAGTAGGTAAGATAATAGAGTTTTCAATGCTACCTGGATCTTCTTCAATATGGCAAGTACCACGTATATGCTTAATATCTCTAATATCCATTCCATAATTAATAAGGTTAGCTATTTCTATAAAGGGTCTTTCTCCCATACCATAAATAAGTAAATCAGCACTACTATCTATTAGTATAGAATTACGTACCTTATCATCCCAGTAATCATAATGGGCAAATCTTCTAAGACTTGCTTCTATACCACCAATTATAATTGGCACATTTCCATATGCTTCTCTAATTCTATTACAATAAACAATTACCGCTCTATCTGGTCTATATCCTGATTTACCACCAGGTGAGTATAAATCATCACTACGACGTTTTTTAGAACTTGTATAGTGATTAACCATAGAGTCAATATTTCCTGATGAAACTAAAAAACCAAGTTTAGGTTTCCCAAGTTTCATAAAATCGTTTTTTGTTTTCCAATTAGGCTGGGCTATAACTCCTACTGTAAAACCAAGACTTTCAATAAGTCTTGTAATTATTGCGTGTCCAAAGGAAGGGTGGTCAACATATGCATCTCCTGATACATATACAAAGTCTAATTGTTCAATCCCTCTTTGGTTCATATCATCTGTTGAAATAGGCAAAAATTGTGCCATGTACATCAACTCCTTATTGCTAAATAATCGGAAAACACACTTTTATAATCTCTTGCATATTATATCATAAAAAAAATTAAAAATAGTATTGCTTTTTTTGCCAATTAGTATTAGAATACAATTAAAGTTGAGTAATTTAATAAGAATTAAACACGGTGAACAGGGAAAGTAAATTAATTTTAGTACACAGAGAGAGGTTCCGAGGCTGGAAGGACCTTTACAGCGAGTTAATTGAAGTGCCCCTAGGAGTGTTAAGCTGAATTAAGTAGGTGGTTACGGATTTCCCACGTTATAGGGAGTTAGCATGATAGTGCTATACTAAGGTATATTACCTATTTATAGGCAATATAAACAGAGTGGAACCGTAGGATATAACCCCTGCCTCTGAGAAATCAGAGGTAGGGGTTTTTTATTTATATTAGGAAAATTAAGGAGGACAACAAAATGATATTTAACAACATTTATGAATTAATAGGAAATACTCCAATGATAAGATTACAAAGCATTGAAGATAATGCAGCAGATATACTTGTAAAGCTTGAATACTTTAATCCAGGAGGAAGTGTTAAGGATAGAATAGCACTTACAATGATTGAAGAAGCTGAAAAAAGAGGAGATCTTAAAAAGGGCCAAAAAATAGTAGAGCCAACAAGTGGAAATACAGGGATTGGTCTTGCTATGATAGGAGCAGCAAAAGGATATGACGTTGTATTTACAATGCCTGAGACTATGAGTATTGAAAGACGTAAGCTTATGAAGGCATATGGAGCTGAAATAGTATTAACAGAAGGGTCAAAGGGAATGAAGGGTGCTATTGAAATGGCACAAAAGCTTTCAAAAGAAGAAGGATACTTTATGCCACAACAATTTGAGAATCCTGATAATCCCAAGGCACATGTTAACACAACTGCTAAGGAAATCTTAAAGGATACAGATGGTAAAATAGATATGTTTATTGCTGGAGTTGGAACAGGAGGAACAATTACAGGTGTTTCAACTGCCTTAAAAGAAAGTGTTAAAAATTTAAAGGTAATAGCAGTAGAACCATATGATTCAAGAGTACTTTCAGGTGGTAATCCAGGACCACATAAAATCCAAGGAATTGGAGCTGGATTCGTACCAAAGATACTTGATATGAATATAATAGATGAAATAGCAACTATAAAAACTGAAAGTGCATATGAAGCAGCAAGAAAAGTTGCAAAGGATTATGGAATTCTGGTTGGTATTTCTTCGGGTGCAGCTCTATTTGTAGCATTTGAGAAAGCTAAGGAACTTGGAAGTGGAAAAACGATAGTTGTTATGGCACCGGATACTGGAGAGAGATATCTATCAACAGAATTATACGAAATATAAAATGATTGGGGAGGGATAAACTATGTTTAAAACATTTAAGGAAGAAGCAATTAACGTTCTAGAAAAAGATCCCGCTGCCAAAAATATGTTAGAGGTTGTACTTTGCTATCCAGGTCTACATGCTGTATTATTTTACAGAATGACCAATAAGCTATACAAAAGAAAGTGGTTTGTACTTGCAAGAGTAATATCACAGATTGTAAGAAACTTTACAGGAATAGAAATACATCCAGGAGCGACAATTGGTAAGGGACTATTTATAGATCATGGTATGGGAATTGTTATTGGAGAAACAGCAGAGGTTGGAGATAATGTAACAATTTATCATGGTGTAACACTTGGGGGAACTGGAAAAGATACAGGGAAAAGACATCCAACAATTGGAGATAATGTTCTAATAGGAGCAGGCTCAAAAATTTTAGGACCAATTAAAATAGGATCTAATTCTAAAATAGGAGCAAATTCTGTTGTTCTTAAGGAAGTGCCTGAAAATTCAACAGTGGTTGGAATACCAGGTAAGGTAGTTAATAAGGCACAGGAAAAAGTTACATTTATATATGAAGATGATTCAAAAAACGCATAGAATATGAGTAATAGAGTTTAATAATATTTATATAAAATACAAGGGCTATGTCCTTGTATTTTATTCGTTTGTAAAGATTACAATAATGTATTATGATTCTAATAGGAAAATAAATAGAGTTAATAAATTAGGTGATTAAATTGAACGCAAAAAGTAGTATAATAAAATTCGCAAAGAGTATAGGTGTAGATTATATTGGTTTTTCAGATACACATTTTTCAAGTGATTTTGTTAATAATCTAAGAAGAAGTAGGGAAGAGAATAGACTTTCATCCTTTGAGGAGAGTAATGAACTTGAAAGAGTAAATATAGACTCTTTAATGGAACGTCCAAGAACTTTTATATCAATAGGAATAGGATATAAGGTTAATGAAGTATCAACTATAAAGCCATATTTCTCTAAGTATACATTGGGTATTGATTATCATAGAATAATAAATGAGAAGTTAAAATTAATATCTGATTATATTAAGGAAGAGTTTGATGGTGAATGTTTACAATTTTGTGATACATCTAAATTACATGACAAGGAAATTGCTATTAAGTGTGGAATTGGATTTCAAGGAAAGAATACGAATATTATTACAAGAAATCATGGATCCTTTGTTTTTCTTGGGGAGATATTAACAAATATCTATTTGGAAAGTGATGAAATCCAAGATAATAAATGTGGAGATTGTAGACGTTGTATAGATGCGTGCCCTGTTAATGCAATAGGCGAAAAGGGACTGGATGGCAAAAAATGCCTGTCGTATATTACTCAAAAGAAGGTTCTAGATGATGGTGATGAAAATTCTTTATCTAAGCGTATTTTTGGATGTGATACATGTCAAGATGTATGTCCCTATAATAAAAATATAGAGTTAAGTAATACACCAGAATTTGAACCTATGGAATATTTAGTTAATATAGATTATAATGAAATTCTTTCAATATCAAATAAGGAGTTTAAGGAAAAATATACTAGGCATTCACTTGGATGGAGAGGGAAGTTTATTATTCAAAGAAATGTTATAATAGCATTAGGGAATTTAAAAGAAAGAAAATATATTCCATTGTTAGAATCAAAGCTAGAAGATGATAAATTAGGAGTTTATGCAAGAAATGCTTTAGACAAAATTAAGCAGTATAAGGGGGAATTTTAAATGATTAAAGGAATAGCTAAAATACTTTCAAAAACACCATCGTTCATACTAAAACCTAGTATTAAAGGTGTAGTTAACTTTTATCTTAAAAAATATGCAAACATTAAGATTCATAATGAAGAGAGATTAGATAAGATTGAAGGACCAGTAATATTTATATCAAATCACTTAAGTAATGCTGATGGTCTTATTCTTAATAAAATACTGAAAAAGCATAATCCATACTTTGTTGCAGGGGTTAAGCTTAACTCAACAACAATCAGTAAAATAGGTCTTGAGGTAGTTAATATTATTCCGATAAAAGCTGGAAGTGCAGATGTTGAGGCTCTAAAAAAATGTATACAAGCAATTAAGGAAAATAAAAATATATTAATATTCCCTGAGGGAACTCGTTCGAGGGATGCTGCTATGATAGAGGGCAAAAAGGGAATCGTACTTATAGCTAGAAAGGCTAATGTTCCGATAGTTCCAATAGGAATATGGGGAAGTGAAAAATTCATGCCTATTAACGACGAGGATATGGGAGAAGAAGGCTTCCACCATGCAGATGTTAACATTTCAATAGGTGAGCCATTTACTTTACCTAAGTTTAATAAGGGTGAAGATAAGGAAGAATATTCTAATACTTGTCTTGATACTATAATGAAATCAATTTCAGTATTATTACCTGATGAGTATAAGGGAGTATATAAATAATTAATTTATAAAATCGTAATATTATTGTAATTGTTTTAGGGATTTTAGTGGTGTATCATAGGTTGTACAGGGGAGAAAAATAGGTAAGATTGCAATTTAATATGTTAAAAAGGAGAATTTATGGA
>NZ_JAVWJB010000005.1:0-5675 GCF_036639235.1 Clostridium sp. | reverse complement strand
TGATGCTATTGCTGTTGATACCCATGTTTTTAGGGTTTCAAATAGAATAGGGTTAACTGACGGCAAAAATGTAGATGAGGTGGAAAAACAGCTTATGAGCGTTTTGCCTCAAAATACATGGTCGAACATGCACCACTATATAATATGGCATGGGCGTAAGGTCTGTAGTGCTAGAAATCCTAAATGTAATATATGTGTTTTAAAAGATGAGTGTAGGTTTAATTTAGAAGGAATAACTAAGGAGGGGTAAAGTTGACTAAAAAGATTAAGATTTTAATAGTTGTACTAGCTATAGCAATTATAAGTATACCTATTGGAATACTAGTAGATGACAGTTTAACCCCTAATGATAAGATTTATGATGGAGTTACTATTAATGGTACACAGGTAGGGGAGCTTTCAAGTAAGGAAGCTAGTGATATGCTCCAAAAAAAATATAATAACAAAGTAGAAAATAAGATTATAGATATATCATATAATGATTTTTCCTATGATATTGATTATAAATCACTAAATGCCCACTATGATATAGATTTAGCAGTTAAAGAAGCACTGAACTATGGCAAAGAGGGTAATGCTTTTACAAAATTTTTTACAAGATTAACACTTAAAAATAAACCACATAATATAGAACTTAAGTTTTTAGCTGATAGTTCAAGACTTAAGGAAGATGTAAAGATTATTGCTAGAAAGATAGACGAAAAGGCTAAGGATGCTACAATATCATATAATGGATCATCATTTAATATTAGTAATGAAAAACAGGGAAAGAGAGTAGATCAAGTTAAACTTGAAAAAGAACTTATAAAATCAGTTAATCCTGAAGATAAGGATGAAAAAATAATTGTACCAGTTGAAATTGATAAGCCAAAAGTAACTGCTAATGATTTAATTAGTATAGACAAAAAAATAGCAGGATTCTCTACGAACTTTAATGGTGGAGATGTAAACAGAGTTGGGAATATTAAGCTTGCAACAAGAACAATTAATGGAACCGTTATAATGCCAGGAGAAACTTTTTCAACAAATAAAACATTAGGACCTAGAATTAAGTCTAATGGGTATAAAGAAGCCCCAACGATTGTTAATGGAACATTAACACCAGGACTTGGTGGAGGTATTTGTCAGGTATCATCTACATTATATAACACTGCACTTCTTGCTAATCTACAAATAGTAGAAAGAAGACCTCACAGCTTAAAAGTTGGATATCTTCCACCTAGCCGTGATGCAGTAATTTCAGAGGACTATATAGATTTAAAGTTTAAAAACAATACAGACTATCCTATATATATACAAGGAGTTGTTTCAGGAAATAGCGTAACACTGAATATGTTTGGTTCTAGTAAGTCTCCGGAAAGAAAGGTTGTTCTCTCACAGGAAGTTTATGAAACTATTCCAGACCCTAAGGGTGGAAAGCCGCAAATTAAGTCAAGGGGTTATAGAAAGGTATATGACATAAACGGTAACCTTATTAAAAATGAGACATTATCAAAGGATCATTATAAAGGATAAAACGGAATTATTTAAAAAGATAAGGTAGCACTTATCTTTTTTTATTTGTATAATACCTAAATTTACTGTTAATAATCATAAAAAAGGATGTGGATTATGAAGATTAATTTAGGTTATGTTGCTATAGCCCTTAATTTAAAGGATGCAACGGTTAATAAGACTATTACATATAAGTCATTATCTAAGTTTGATAAAAAGTTATGGCATGGAATACTTAGGGATTTAGCACTTAAAAATATTGAGAATATAACTAGGGTAATAAGGTATAATAGTGCATATGGAATAAAGGTGTACAGGTTAACTTCTAAAATAATTCCACTGGCAACACATGAGGCAGCAAGGGATTGGAAATGGGAAGAGGATTTGGCTGATGCTTTTATGAAACTAGGTGACACAATTCGAAAGCATGAAATAAGAATAAGTGCACACCCAGATCACTTTGTTCTTTTAAACAGCAAAAGGGAAGACGTTTTGGAAGCTTCTATTCTTGATTTAGAGTACCATATGAAGATGTATAACCTTATGGGACTTTCAAAAGATTCAAAGATGGTTCTTCACTTAGGTGGTGGATATGGAAATAAAACAGAATCTATTGAAAGGTTTTATAAGGGTTTTGATAGACTTTCAGATGAAATAAAGTCTAGAATAATACTAGAGAATGATGATAAGATATTTAATAGTAAAGATGTATTAACTGTATGTAGGAATATTTCAGTACCAATGGTTCTTGATGTTCATCATGATTGGTGTAATAATTCAGGTGAAGAAATTGGTGATATGTTAGTAGATATATTTAATACGTGGAAAGGGCAGGGAATTCCTCCTAAGGTACATTTTTCATCACCAAAGAATGAGAAGGATTATAGGGCCCATCATGATTATATTAATAGTGATGAATTTTTGAAATTTGTATTTTTGGCTAAGGAAAAATGGAATAATGATATAGATGTTATGATTGAAGCCAAGCAAAAAGATTTAAGTTTAATTAACTTAATGGAAGAAATTAAGGTGGATCCAAAAATAAAAATTGTATCTGGGGGTAGTTTTGTAGTACAATAATAATTATTAACAATTGAAAAGGATTTTCAATGAGGAGGAGATTAGGTGGACATATTTAGTCATGCACATGGTGCACATGAGGGGCACTTACATGGTGAAGGGAATATAATTTTATCAACACTAGAACATTCGTTATTAGATTTATTACCGATGATACCATTATTATTAATTACATTTATTGCAATAGAATTAATGGAGCATAAGTTTTCAAGTAAGCTTCAAAATTCTATTAAAAAAGCAGGTTTTTTAGGACCTATACTAGGAGCTTTAATCGGAATAATACCACAGTGCGGGTTTTCTATTATGGCAGTAGCTTTTTATTCAAAGAGAATGATAAGCCTTGGAACAATGATGGCGATTTTTCTTGCAACATCTGATGAGGCCATTCCAGTACTTTTATCAATGCCAAAATCATATGGAATATTAGTACCGTTTTTAGTCCTTAAAATAGTAATTGCAGCAACAGCAGGTTATATTATTGATATGTTTATAAGTGAAAAGAACAAGAAGCTTCAGATAGCATGTACTAGAGAAACAGAACAGGTTGCGAATTTATGTACAGAAGTAGAATCTATTAATTATAAGAAGGTATTAGTTCACTCACTAGAAAGAACAATTAAGGTAATGCTATACATATATGTAGTTATGGTAGTAATTTCTGTAGCAGTGGAATTTATAGGAATAGAAAAATTATCATCAGGTATATTTTCAGGTGGAATAATGCAGATATTAGCATTTTCAATAATAGGTCTTATTCCTAATTGTGCAATATCTGTTGGAATAGTTCAGCTATACTCAGTAGGGGTTATTAGTTTTGCCTCTGTAATTGCAGGTCTGTGCTCTAATGCAGGACTTGGATTGGTTTACCTATATAAAGAAAGTAAAAGTATTAAAAAGTCTATTTCGATTACTATATTATTATTAGGAATAAGTTTTCTAGCAGGAAGTTTATTGTATTTAGTAGATATTTTAACTTAAAAAATGGCTGTTGATCTAATCAACAGCCATTTAAATTTATGATAAATTAATTTTTATTTTATTAATAGCACCTTTAAATGGTGGAATTAAACTTACAACAAAACATATAAGTGTGTCAAGTCCAATAATTGTTCCATTTACTATTAATGAATATAGGAATGGACTTTGTCCTGCAGGTGCATATTCCCCGAAGAAAATTGCCCCGGACATAAAATGGAATAAGAATCTACTAAAGCCAGCAATTAATACTGCAAGTGGAAGTGATTTTCTACAAAGTCCTGCAAATCCAATAGCTGCAAATGCAAATGGATAGTCAAGTAATAACTGTGCAGGGTGTACAATGAACATATCCTGTATTAATTGAAGAATAGAGTAAACAAATCCAGCAATAACCCCAAACTTAGTTCCGTATATGTATGCAAACACCATTAGTGGAAGCATACTTGCAAGGGTAATTGAGCCACCCTGTGCAAAGTGAAATATTCTTAAATAAGAAAGTACAAATGCAATAGCAACTGCAAGACTTCCATTAACTAAGATTTTAGGTGTAAACTTGTCCTTGTTTGATTTAATTGCAATAACATAAATAGCAACAGAAATTGCTAAAATAGTTAAAACAAAAGCTAGAGATGATGGTTTGATCTCTAAAAGTGAAGTAGTAAACTCACTAAATACCTGAGATAAGTAATTAAAAAATGTCATAAAGACCTCCTCTTTTGCCGAATTGCATAAAGAGGTAGCGTCTGCTTCCCTTCGCTAGTATTATCTAGATCAGGTTAGAGGGTCGAAGGTGTATCCTTCCTCTCAGCATTTCGCTCCCCTAGCATACGGTATTAGTTTATTTATTTTATTACATAGTATTACAAAAATTAACTAAATACAAGTTATTTCTGAAAATATTACATGAAGCTATTGACATGAAAATATGTCTGTGATAGTATAAATGAGTGATCAACGTTGGCCCCTTGGTCAAGCGGTTAAGACACCACCCTTTCACGGTGGTAACAGGGGTTCGATTCCCCTAGGGGTCACCAAGTATGGAGAGATGGTCGAGTTGGTTTAAGGCACCGGTCTTGAAAACCGGCGTAGGGGTGACTCTACCGTGGGTTCGAATCCCACTTTCTCCGCCAACTATATATCACACTAAAGGGATTGTATTTACAATCCCTTTTTTATTTATGTAATCTATTTGACGAATTTAATTGTTCAAATTTAAAATATATTTGTAAATATCATATAAAGAGTAATTACATAAATAAAAGAATATGTTAATATATTATTTGTATATGTTAAGGCATAGTTTTGGAGGCGAAAATGAGTTTAAATATTGTGCTTTATCAACCAGAAATACCACATAACACAGGGAGTATAGGAAGAACTTGTCTTTTAACAGGGACTAGTCTTCATTTAATACATCCTCTTGGGTTTTCTGTTGATGATAAAATGCTTAGAAGATCGGGACTTGATTATTGGAAAGATGTAAACATTACTTATTATGATAGTTTTGAAGAATTTTATGAGATGCATCAGGACAAAAGGGTTTTCTTATCTACTACAAAAACAAATAAGTTTCATAGTGATGTTGAGTATAAGGATGGAGATTTTATTATGTTTGGCCGTGAATCATCTGGTGTACCAGATGAGGTTGCAAAGCTCTTTGAAGGAAGGCATATAAGAGTTCCTATGATAGACACAACAACTAGATCACTTAATTTAGCTAATACAGCAACGGCTGTTATTTACGAGGCTTATAGACAAATTGGGTATCCTAACATGAAATAATATATAGTGGAGGTAATTATGGAGAAGGTATTTATAGTTACAGATAGTACCGCAGGAGTTCCTGAAGAATTTATAAATTCGAAAAATATTAAGGTTCTTCCTTTAACTATAGAATTTGAAGGTTCCGTTTATAAAGATGGAATAGATATTGATGAACAGATACTACTTGAAATGTTAACTAGGGGAGAGGAACTTCCTAAAACATCACAGGTTAATCCTAAGAGCTTTTTAGACCAGTTTGAAGAATTAACTGCTGAAGGATATAAAATAATATCAATTCACATTTCATCAGGATTAAGTGGTACATACCAATCAGCATGTATTGCAAGAGATATGATGGA
>NZ_JAVWJB010000004.1:0-92098 GCF_036639235.1 Clostridium sp. | reverse complement strand
TCATGAAGAAGACATGCAAGTGAATGTCTTGCTGCAATTTTCTTCATAACCTCCATTGTTAATTGGTTGTGGTCAGTTGCTATATTAGCCTCTGTAAATACAGGTGCAAGTTCATGCTGTGACGGTGCAACCTCATTATGCTTAGTCTTAGCAAGTACTCCAAGGTTCCAAAGTTCCTCATCTAAATCCTTCATAAATGAAGCAACTCTTTCTTTAAGACATCCATAGTAATGGTCATCCATCTCTTGTCCCTTAGGAGGCTTTGCTCCAAATAAAGTCCTTCCTGTATATACAAGGTCTTTTCTCTTTTTATATAATTCTCTATCTACAAGGAAATATTCCTGTTCTGGTCCAACTGTTGTAATTACTCTTTTAGATTCTGTATTACCAAGTGATCTTAGTACTCTAAGCACCTGTGTTTGTAAAGCCTCAATTGAACGTAGTAGAGGTGTTTTCTTATCCAGTGCTTCCCCTGTAAATGAGCAGAATGCTGTTGGAATGCAAAGTGTAACTCCACCCTCATCTTCCTTTAAGAATGCTGGTGATGTTGGGTCCCATGCAGTATATCCTCTAGCTTCAAATGTAGCTCGAAGTCCACCTGATGGGAATGATGAACCATCTGCCTCACCTTTAATAAGTTCCTTACCTGAAAACTCCATTATTACCTTACCATCTGATGTTGGTGAAATAAATGATTGATGCTTCTCTGCTGTTACCCCGTTCATTGGCTGGAACCAGTGAGTATAATGGGTTGCTCCCCTTTCAATTGCCCAATCCTTCATTGCACTTGCAACAACTTCTGCAACAGGGCCTTCTAGTGTACTTCCCTCATCTATTGTTTTTCTAAGTGCCTTATAAGTAGCCTTAGGTAGTCTCTCCCTCATAACATTATCGTTAAATACATTAACTGCAAATACATCTGATATACTTTTCTTACAATATGCTCCACTTAGCTTTTCCATAATATCCTCCCCATATATATAAAAATAGACGCTTCACAAACATATATATTCACTATACATATGCTAAATGAAACGCCATTGTTTCTAATCTTTACTTCTCTAGGTAATTTTACTACTTAATTTATAAAAATACAATACTTAAAATTTAAACAAATCATGTATTTTATTATATGTAAATATTAATAATTAAGTGTCTATAGGAAGTAATCCTCTAGCTTACTATTTACTTGTCTTATAAGACTTTTACAGCTATCTCTTTCAATAATACCTGTGTAAACCTTCTCTCCCTCAATAACAAATTCCTTATCCTTTAATAGAGTCAGGATCTTATCTGCTACAGTATCTGCTATTTTGTTTGGAGAGATATCTATAGTTGAAATACTTGGGTTAACTATTTTAGATAATGTAGTATTCTTTAAGTTAATAACAGAAATATCCTTTGGTATTTCTACCTTTCTGTTTGATAATGCATTAATAGTTCTCATCATAACTAAGTCATCACATACTATAAATGATGTAATATCACGCCCTAGAACATATCCCTTACTTTCAAGTTGATCCTCAAGTATATCAACATGTTCATTATCAAGACTTTCCTGCTTAATCTTAAATATAACAGGGTAAAGCTCTTGACTTCTAGCGTATTCTTTATAATGTTTAATACATTCTTCATGTACCTTATTATCTTCCTCAGATACAATAGCTACCTTAGTATGTCCAAGCTTTAATAGATAGCCTATAACATTTTCAACCGCTTCCTTATTATCAACATATACATTGTTAAACTTCTCATTATGAGCATTAACAAAAATAACTGGAGTTTTTTCTGATATTGGCTTTAAAAACTCATCTTCCCTTGATAATTCAGTTTCTATAATAATAATACCGTCTACAGATCTATTTAAGAATCTGTTAATAGCCTCTATCTCTTCTTCTTTATGGCTATTTGTAGTTGTAATCATAACATCATATCCATTATTTGAAAGGTTAGTTTCAAGATATGAAATCATCTCCGTATATATTAGACTTTTTAGGTTTGGTACTAATATACCTATAATGTTACTTTTTCCACTTACTAGCCCCCTAGCAAGAGGATTTGGTTTGTAGTCAAGTGCTTTAATAGCTTCTTCGATTCTTTCTCTAGTTTCTTTTTTAACAGGATAATTATTATTAAGTACTCTAGATACAGTCGATATTGATACTGAAGCTCTCTTAGCTACATCCTCAATTGTATACCTCATTCTAAATCCCCCTATCTATACATTTGTATAATCTGCTCACTTTCTTTATAATTGATACCTTGGTAACTACCCCTAGTAAGCAGCTCATCGTCTATAGAATTTAATACTTCCCACTTATTTAGACTCCACATAGGTCCTATTAGCATATCCCTTGGACTATCCCCGGTTAGTCTATGAATAACCATCTCCCCTGGAAGTCTTTCTATAGAATCAACAATAAGCTTAACATACTCGTCCTTCTCTAAAAGGTCGAACCCCGAATTATAGAAAACGTTTTCAAGTCTTGTTTCTTTCATTACGTGTAAAAGATGAAGCTTAACCCCCTGCACTGGAGAGTTTGCTACAAAATCTAAGGTTTCCATCATCATTTCTTTTGTTTCGTATGGAAGTCCATAGATAATATGTGCAACAACGTCTATATTTAACTTTCTAAGCTTTTTAACTCCTTCAACAAAGGAATTTAAGTCATGTCCCCTATTTATAAACTTTGCAGTTTTGTCATGAATTGTTTGAAGTCCAAGTTCTACCCATATATATTTCTTCTTAGATATTTCAGCTAATACTTCAAGAACATCATCATCTAAACAATCAGGTCTTGTAGCTATAGCTATCCCTTCAACATCGTCAATATTAAGTATTTCTTCATATCTTTCTTTAAGTATTTCCTTACTTGCATAGGTGTTAGTGTATGCCTGGAAATATCCAATATACTTCCCACTCTTCCACTTCTTCTCCATAACAGCTTTAACCTCATTAAACTGTTTAGTAAGTGTACTCTCTGTTCCTGCAAAGTCTCCTGATCCTCTTGCACTACAGAAAATACATCCTCCCCTTGCAACCTTTCCATCTCTGTTTGGACATGTAAATCCAGCGTCTAGAGAAATTTTGAATACCTTATGACCAAATTTATTCCTTAAGAAATAATTTAAAGAATGATATCTTTTATCAGACCATAACTTTTCCATAATCTTCTCCTATGTTACTCATTATTTATTATATATTAACATATATTTTTAATATTACATATAGAACATTTCTATAATATCCTAAAATTATTTACGTTTTTCTATACTTTTTCTATTAGCTTTCTATTTATTTTCTATTTTTAGCAATTTAACGTGCTAAAAAAGCTGCTAACCTATTGTTAGCAGCTTTTTTATAGAATTTTCTATTTAATAATAGGCATCTTTCCTATTATCTTATGTTTTTAACCGAGTCCCTAACTACTATGCTTGGTTCTAGCATTATCTTCTCGTATATAGCTGAACTTGTTAATATGCTTTTAAGCAGTGCCTCAACAGAACGTCTTCCCATTTCATATGTCTGTTGATTAACAGTTGTAAGCTTTGGGTATAAAAGCTGTGATATATAAATATCATCAAATCCTGTAACCGATACATCCTCAGGTACCTTTACCCCACTTTTCCAAAGATAATCTATGGCACCAGCAGCCATTAGATCGTTCTCACATACAATTGCAGTAAACTTAACTCCAGTTTCTAAAAAGTGCTTAGCACCTTCCTCTCCGCTTTTAAGTCTAAAATCTCCATTATATATAAGATTATCATCTATATTTACTCCATACTCACCTAATGCTTCCCTAAACCCTTCAAGTCTATCTCTAGTTACCGAACCTTTTATATAGGCTATTGAAGTATGACCATTTTCAAGTAGAAAATTAGTTATTTTTTTCATTCCAAGCCTACCATCTGTTGATACACTAGAGCACTTAATATCATCACTTTCTCTGTCTATGTGTACAAATGGAATTCCTATTTCCTGTAATAACTTAACACCTTCATTAGATGTATTGTTAGCAGCTATATAGATTATTCCATCTACACATTTTTCTTGAAGTATATTAATACTAGCTACTTCCTTTTTAGGGTTATCATCTGAATTACAAAGAATAATATTATATCCACTGCTAGATGCAGCATCCTCTACTCCCTTAACTATAGCAGGGAAAAAAGGGTTGCTAATATCAGGTACTATAAGACCTATTGTGTGGGTTTTCTTTGTTACAAGTCCCCTTGCAATACCACTTGGTCTATAATCCATTTCCTTCATAATCTTTTTTATTTTTTCTCTAGTGACTTCACTTACACCTTCATCCTTGTTGTTGATCACTCTTGAAACAGTTGCAATAGAAACATTACTTGCCTTTGCAATATCCTTTATTGTAACCCCCATGAAACTACCACCTTTTAATAATGTTTTCTTACACTCTCAGTAGTCCACTTTCCTAATTCGCTTATTTTCATATGTTTCATTCCTCGAACATATGTAATTAGGTCATCTCCTATAGGATCTGTCCACTTTGATGTGATTTCTTCACCTTTAGAAATGATACCTATAATAGTAGCAATTTGAGCTGCGTTACAATCAACGTCTTGACCTGTCATTGCACTAATGTACATTGTCTCGTCGAAGCTTCCATTACCGAACCATAATGATACTATTTCTGAGGCAGCGTTTGGGTATGCGTGAATCCAGTTGTATTCAACAAACTTCTCTTCACATTCTCTCCATGCCTTTTCCCATTCACCATGCTCAATGCATTTATCAAGTGCAAACTTAATTACACTATAATATTCGCTGTCCTTTGGAATTGAATCCATAGCCTTTTCAATTATAACTCTAATATCAGTTTCAACATATGCAAGTGATACCATTACAGCATTAAATACTTCACCAAGTACTCCGTTGTTATGGTGTGAGATTATACCATCCTTAAATGCAAGCTTAGCTGCTTCATATGGATTTCCTGGTGCTACCATACCACAGATAGCTCCCCTCATCTGTGCACCAATCCACTCTCTCCATGGATTGTTAAAGTAACCACTCATTGGAGGATATACACCAAGTCTTATGTTTCTAAGTGCAATTTCCTCTGCTGACCAACCAGCTGGAACAAGTGCAACCCACTCATGGGCAATTTGTGCACTTGATACTTCAAATCCATAGTCATCAAATGCTTTTAAGAATGCTAACTCATAAGTTATGTCATCGTTATATGTGTTTGGCTTTCTAACATAGCCTCTTATTTCACCGAAAGCTTCACGAAGCTTATCAGTTGTATATCCTTCAAGTGCTGTACCAAAAGCCCCTGCACAAATTTGTGCAAGCCATCCATAATAATTTCTCTCTTCAAAGTCCTTAGAACTTACATCTATCTTGTCATACTTATGGAATATAGCATTTTTCTCCATTTGTTCGAAAGTATCATATTGAGCAAAATTCCAGAATGGATGCCCTTCTATTTTAGGTGCCTTTGATAATTCATAGAATACCATTGCTGTAACCTTATTAAGGTCACCCATATCGTCTTCTTTAAGTGCCTTTAAAGCTCTATCAATTAAAGCTTCTGCTGAAGTTACATCATAGCCCATGTTGTGCATTGATTGGATTCCTCCAATTAATACTCTCTCAGGAGCTCCTGAACCTGGTACATTACTACCCCATAATAACTTTACTTTTTCATCTTCGTGGAAACTTTCTCCAAGCATTTCTTCCCAAGTTTGTTCCTCTTCACTTAATATAACAGGAACTGCATTGTCTGTTAATTCTCTTTCGTATTCCCATGCCTTCACCGCATATACCTCCATTATACTTATTTTACTTAGCGTTATAATAGTCAAGCATACTTTGAATTAGGTCAATAAACTTTATTCTGTCAGTATTTAATGCAACATTAACATTTTTAGGCTTTTTAGTAACGTTGTCAAAGTCAACAACTGTTTTACCTCTTGTTAATGTTCCCTTTGTCTCTATATCTACATGATATTGGTGACACTCAAATATACTACTATCTATCATATAAGCTACAGCTGATGGGTCGTGCATAACGATCCCCTCATTACCGAACTGTTCACATAGTTTTTGAGTATATTTAAGAAGTTTAACAGCATTAATAGCTTTGTCACTAGTCATGCTAAGTGCCATGTTGTCTACTTCTTCCCCTGTTAAGAATGCTTTATGAGTTGCATCAAGTCCTAATTGAGTTATAGGAATTCCTGACTCATAAACAATCTTAGCTGCCTCTGGATCTACATATATATTAAACTCTGCACATGGAGTTACATTTCCTCCTCTAGCAGCTCCCCCCATTAATGTAATACCCTTAATAAGAGTCTTAATTTCTGGGTAGCTCTTAATAGCTACTGCTAGGTTAGTTAACGGTCCTAGTGCAATAATATTTAATTCACCCTTTGCTTTAATTGCTTCTTCTTTTATTGTTTCATAGGCATTTTTCTCATAAAAGCTTCTTGTTGAAGCCTTAAGTGAAACGTCACCTATTCCACTTTCACCATGTACATGATCTGCAATTTCAAGGCTTCTTACAAGTGGTCCATTTGAACCCTTAGCGACCTTTATATCATGTCCTAGATAGTCTACAAGATTAAGTGCATTTGCTGATGTCTTATCTAGAGAAACATTTCCTCCAACCACTGTAATTGCCTTAACATCAAAACCTTCATGTGATAATGCAAGATAAATTGCAAGTGAGTCATCAACTCCTGGGTCACAATCTATAAGAATTGGCATCTTATTCATAACGAATCCTCCTAGTTGTACTTTTTAACAGCTTCTACTAACATATCTACAAATTTTTCCCTATCTACATCAAATAATACATTAGTATTTTTAACCTTATTAGTTACTCCCATATAGTCTGTTACAGTTGAACCCAGTGTAAATTCACCTTCAGTTTCAACTTCAACATTACACATCTTCCCTGTAAATATTGAAGGGTCAATTAGGTATGCAACTGCACAAGGGTCGTGTAGTGGGCTTCCTTCGAATCCCATATCCATATGGAATTTTTCAAAGAAGTCCATAAGCTCTGCAACCATTACAGCAACCTTGTTTCCTACATTTCTAATTCTTTCAATATCTTCTTTAAAAATTAGAGCTCTATGTGTAACATCAAGTCCTGACATTACTATTGGTATTCCTGATTCAAATACTATCTTTGCAGCTTCAGGGTCTACTAATATGTTAAACTCAGCTGAAGGAGTCCAGTTACCAAGGTCCGCCGCTCCTCCCATTAAGCTTATCATTTCAATCTTTTCTTTAAGCTGTGGGTATGCAAGTAAAAATCTTGCTATATTAGTTAAAGCTCCTGTTGGAACTAGTGTTATCTTTTCATTTGATTCTGAAGCTATTTTAGCTATAAGCTCTACAGCTTCCATGTCTACTGGCTTAAGTGTTGCCTCTCCAAGGTCAGGTCCATCAAGTCCTGTTTCTCCATGAACTTCTGGTGCTATTATAAGGTCTCTCATAATAGGTCTGTCTGCACCCTTAGCTACAGGTACATCTATACCAGCAAAGCTTAATACCTTTAATGCATTAGTTAAAGTCTTATCTAGTGTTTGGTTACCACCAACTATTGTAACTCCTTTAACATCAAGTTTCTCACTTGCAAATGCTAAAACTAGTGCTATAGCATCATCATGTCCTGGATCGCAGTCAATAATTATAGGTCTCTTTATCATTTGTTAGTCCTCCTTTAATTATTTTAACTTGTTAGCCTTCTTAGCTCTTGAAGCTGAGTATACTACAAGTCCTATAATTGTAGTTAGGTATGGAATCATCTGTATAAACTCTACTGGAATACTTAAAACCTGTAATGTACTTGATAGTGCATCTGCAAAACCAAATACAAGTGATGCTATAAATGTTCCAATAGGAGTTCCACGTCCCATTGCTTCAGCAGCAAGTGCTATAAATCCTCTACCTGCTGTCATGTTGTTTGAGAACATTGATAGGTATCCCATTGACATATATGCCCCTGCAAGACCTGAAAGTAGACCACTTATAATAAGCGCCTTATATTGTACTCCTCTAACGCTTATACCTACTGAGCTAGCTGCATGTGGTGCTTCACCTACTGCTCTAATCTTAAGACCTGTTGGAGTCTTATATAGGAAGTATGAAACAACAACAACCATTATAACTGATAGGTATGTTAGAAGATTATGTCCGGAAAGTATTGGTCCAATTACTGGTATCTGATCTATAAGTGGAATTGTAATTTGAGGAACAGTTAAACTTGAAAGTGAAGTTGAAGCTCCTCTATCTCCTGATACTACATATAGAAGGAACACTGTTCCACCAGTAGCAAATAGGTTAAGTGCAATACCACCTAAAATTATGTCTGTTTTAAGGTTAAGTGCAAAATAAGCAAGTACAAGTGCCATTAAAGCCCCTGCTGCCATTGCAAAAACAACTCCAAGGAATGCACTTTGAGTAAATGCACTTCCTATTACACCAACAAGTGCTGACATAAGCATTATACCTTCAATACCTATGTTAACAACTCCAGCCTTATTTGAAATAAGTGCTGCTAGTGCTGCAAATAATATAGGGGTAGTAACTCTAATTACAGAGTAAGCAAATTCAGTTGAAAATATTAAATTTAGTATATCTGACATTTTACTTTTCCCCCTTAACTTCTAAATTCTTAGTAGAATCTTTTACTATCATCTTATGTCTATACTTTTCAAGGAATCTTTGTGCTGCTATAAGCATAATCATTATGGCTTGAATTACTATAATAACTTCACTTGGAACATCACTACTTCTTGACATTATATCTGCTCCTACTCTTAAGTAAGCAAGGAATATAGCCCCGATTGGAACAAATAGTGGATTATTTCTAGCAAGTATTGCTACAAGTATTCCGTCAAACCCAATTCCTGGAAGCGCTTGCCACTGGAATCTATCGTGCATACCTAGTATTTCGATTGACCCTCCAATACCAGCTAATGCACCACCAATAATCTGTGAGTATATAATAACCTTAGCAGTATTAATTCCTGAGTACTCAGCAAAATTACTGTTAAGTCCTGTCATTCTAATTGAGTATCCCCACTTAGTTCTATACAGATAAACGTAAGTTAATATTATAGCTACTATTGCAAGTATTAGACCAAAGTGTAGTCTAGTTCCTGGAATAACAACTGGTAATCTTGATGTATCAGCAAGTATATGTGAAGCTACTGAACCTGCTGACTCGTCTCTTAGAACATAGTTAAGAATAAATAAACCAATATAAAGTAATACATAATTAAGCATTAGTGATGAAACAAATTCATCTGCTTTGTATTTAGCTTTTAGGAATCCTGGTATTAAACCAGCAAGTCCTCCTATAAATCCCCCTGCAAGTATTGCAATAACTGGGTGAATTCCCATAGGAGCTCCTATTTTTATTCCAATAAATGCTGCGGCAACTCCTCCAATGAAGAAACCTCCCTCAGCAATCATATTAAACTGCTTAGCCTGGAACATTATGCATACAGCAAGTCCAGTAAATATAAATGGTATTGCCATTTCTATAACATTTGCAAATCTCTTAAATGAAGCAAGTGGTCCAAGTAGAAACTTATTTAAAGCTTCTGCAGGGTCATCACTTACAAGTGCTATAAGTACAATAGCAAGTACAAGCGCTATCCCTATTGCAATTAAGGTTCTTACTGCTTCAAATAAAAGACCTTTGTTTTTACTTTTCATGGATAACCCTCCTAATTTCTTCTGGTGTTTGTTTCTTAAGACCTAGCATGTATAATCCAAGTTCCTCCTCAGTTATAGTGCTTGCATCTTCAATATAAGCTGTGATTTCTCCTGAGTACATAACAATTAAGCTATCACTAAGTTCTAGTACCTCATTAAGGTCTGCTGAAATAAGAAGTATTCCAACACCATCATCACGAAGCTCAACTAATCTATGTCTAATAAATGTAGCCGCACCGATATCTATTCCACGTGTTGGCTGGTCAGCTATTAGGAACTTAGGGTCTGATGAAAATTCTCTAGCAACAACAACCTTTTGTATGTTACCACCTGAAAGCATTCCAACTCCCTGCTCCTCTGAATCACACTTAACTCTGTAATCCTCAATAAGCTTTTTAGACATTTTCTTAATCTTCTTCATATTTAGAAGAACACCTTGCTTAAGATCCTTTGAATCTATTCTTTCTGAAATAAGGTTATCCTGAATTGAAGCATCCTTAGCTGCTCCAAGAGTCATTCTATCCTCAGGTATATGTGCTGTACCTATTTCTCTAATACCCTTTATTGAAAGATTCTTTATGTCCTTATTATCTATAGTAATTTCTCCATCTGAAAACTTTCTAAGCCCTGTAATCATTTCTACTAGTTCTCTTTGTCCATTACCCTCAACCCCTGCAATTCCAAGAATTTCTCCTTTTCTTACAGACATTGATATTTCATTAAGTAGTTTATTGTTTGACTCATCAAGACAGTTTAGGTTCTTAACTTCTAGTACATTTTCTCTAGGAGCAGCCTTAGTCTTGTCAACCTTAATAACTACATCTCTTCCTACCATAAGTCTTGAAATGTCTTCCTGTGTAACATCCTTAACATCGTATGTTCCAACGCCTTTACCATTTCTCATAATAGTTATTCTGTTACATATTTGCTTAATTTCCTTAAGCTTATGTGAAATAAATATTATTGTATGTCCATTTTCCTTAAGACCTATAAGCTCTTCGAATAACTCCTTAGTTTCCTGAGGTGTTAATACTGCTGTTGGTTCATCAAGTATAAGAATCTTAGCTCCTCTTATAAGTGCTTTTAGGATTTCTATCTTTTGCTTTGTTCCAACTGTTAAGTCTTCAACCTTAGCTCTAGCATCAACCTTAAGGTTGTACTTCTTTGAAACTTCTTCAGTCATTTGAACTGCCTTTTCAAAGTCTATAAATACTCCCTTTTTAGGCTCCATACCAAGAACCATATTCTCTGCTACTGTAAGTGATGGTACTAGCATAAAGTGCTGATGAACCATTCCTATTCCCATATCAATAGCAACTGTTGGAGAAGTTATATTTACCTTCTCTCCTCTTAGGAATATTTCTCCCTCTTCAGGAGTTTCTATTCCAAATAGCATTTTCATTAATGTACTTTTTCCTGCACCATTCTCTCCCATAAGTGAATGAATTTCTCCTTCTTTAACTGAGAAATCAACACCTTGGTTAGCTACTATTCCATTTGGGTATACCTTCGTAATCCCCTTCATAACTAATACATCTGACATCTAACACACCTCAACTGTTAAAAGTGAATTTTTGTAAAGTCCTTTTCTTTAAAATAGCTTTAGACCTTTAAAAGGTCTAAAGCTATTAAGTTAAATTACTTTACTGAGTTTTTAATATCGTTTAGTTTCTTTGTATCCATACCCATTGCTGATTCAACCTTGATTTCACCTGATGAAACCTTAGCTTCAAGTTCTGCAACGTACTTTCTTATGTCTTCAGGAACATTCTTTGTGTAGTATTCGTTATCACAAATACCGATTGCTCCTTCTTTAATTCCAAGACTTTCACCTTTACCCCATGGAAGTTTTCCTTGAAGTTCAAGGTCAATAGCTCTAACTAGTGAGTTATCAACTCTCTTAAGAACTGAGTTTAGAATAGCATTAGCTTTTCCTTCGTCATTTCCAGCAAACATAAGTGATTGATCTGAGTCAACACCTATAACATACTTCTTATTGTCCTTAGCAGCTTCAATTGATCCAAGTCCTGCTGTTGATGCAACTGAGAATACAACGTCTGCTTTTTGGTTGAATTGGCTAAGAGCAAGTTCTTTACCCTTTGCAATGTTTACAAAGTCTCCAACATAAGCACTTAGTACTCTAATGTCTGAAACTGCGTGCTTAGCACCTTGAATATATCCAACTAGGAAATCGTTTATAACTGGTGAATCCATTCCACCTACAAATCCTAGAACTTTTTGATCATTAGTATTAGGCATGCTTGAAGTTGCAACCTTAGCAGCAAGTGCTCCAGCTAGGAATGAACCTTCGTTTTGCTTGTATGTAATTGAATACACATTTTCAAGTCCAAGCTTAGCGTAGTCTACTTCAGCATCAAATATGATGTACTTCTTGTCTGGGTTTTCCTTAGCTACCTTTTCAAGTGGCTCTTTTAATTGCCATGTTCCAACAATTATAATATCCCAATCTTGTTCTGATAAATCTTCAAGTGCAGGTACCCACTTACTAGCGTCTACTCCACCTTCGATAAATTTAGTTTCTGCTCCAAACTTCTTTGTGATCTCCTTTAGTCCAGCATCTGCTGAATCAAAGAATGACTTATCTCCCTTAGGTCCGTTAGCATAGAAAACTATTTTTAGTTTCTTATCTCCGTCGCTTGCACCCTTGTCTGCTGAATCACTTGATCCACATCCAACAAGTACAACGCTTAGAGAAAGTATTAATGCGATTACAAGGCTTAATAGTTTTTTCATGAATACTCCTCCTAAAATTCAATTAATTAAACGTTTTACTAAATCGTTTAACCATATTGTACTGTATTAAATATTAAAAATCAATAGAAAAAGTTAAAAATAGCTCAGTTTATGATACAAATATTGTGTTTTTATAGTGAATAAACTAGTTTTTGTCGTATATGTGCTACACTATATATTTTTACGACATGATTTGTTCAATTATGACAAATGCTGCAACCTCCTAATTTACAAGGGTTTATAATCCTATTAAGGATAATTTTATATAAAACTTATATCTATATACCTTTAATTTTGTGTATAAATATGGTAATAATATATTAATAGGTTTAAGGAGATTTTAAATATGAATGTATATAACATGAAAAAGTTAACCATTGTATTAATTACATTTATAGTTTTTTCTACATTAGTGTTCTTTGGATCAGTTTATTTCTCAGATGAACAAATAAAAACTAAACTTAATAAGGATGTAATTACAATTACACATAATCAAAAAACAATTACCAAGTTTAATTTAAAAGATATTTCATATATAGGCCTTTATGAGGAGACTAAATCTAATGAGGGCTTTAATAAGGGAAGTATTAATGTCGCATCTTCCTTCTTCCCCTCAAGGCTATGTATTAAAATATACCTTAAAGGGCAAAATCCAGTGGTACTTAACTATTCTAGTACCTCTAAAACTATAGGTACATTTAACTACTTATCTGCTATAACAAAGAATCTTTAATATACTTTAATATAAATAAAAAGAAGCACCTACAATATAAGTGCTTCTTTTCTAGTTAATAATCAAATATATTCTATCCAATTATTATAGCTACAACAAATATAGTTGCTGCAACTAAAGGAATAAACATTAATATATTCCCTTCTTTCATAATACCACCCCTAGATAAAATATTAGAAAATAATATCTTCTCTAGATAATTTCTATAATCTAAACTTAAACTAAACATAATAGACAATCTATTACCTAACCCTAACTCTATCTATTGCAATTATATTAATCTTGAATATAATTTGTCAATAAAAATAAGTACAAATGTATATATATAAACTATTTTTTAATTAAGTATATGATTAAACAGGATTATTTTATGTTTTTTAGATTATTTATTCATTTATTTATCTATTATTTAATTTCAACTGGTATAATGCAGTAATTGTTAGCATCAACAAGACCTACATCTGTTATCTTCCACTTCGGACTTGTTGTAAGTGATAGAAATGCTAGATGCATAAATGGTGCATGTGCACTACATTCAAGTTCTTCTCTAACTATTCTATGGAGCTTTTGCATTTTTTCTGTTAACTCATATGCATTTAGTTCATCAGTCATAAGACCTGCAATATTTAGTTTCATACTATCTATTACTACCTTATCCTTAACAACCGCAACTCCACCTTGCATTTCAATAACCTTGTTAACTGCTACTGACATATCATCATAATTTGTCCCAACTACAATAATATTATGTGTATCATGTGATACTGTCTCTGCAAAGGCACCATGCTTCATATTAAAGCCCTTAACAAAACCACTTGTTAATTTATCCTTTCCATATCTTCCTACAACAGCAATTGGTAATATATCCTCATTTATATTAGGAACTATTCTACCATTTGCAACTATTAAATCCTCTTCAAAACCATCTGTTAGATTCTGATCTAAAATAAGCCCTATACATCTTACCTTTGCAACATTACTATCTGACTTAACATATAAGTCACTTGGTAATATTTCTTTTCTATTTACTGATTTTTTAACATTTTGTGGATAAGTATAACTTGGTATGTTAATTAGAAGTGTTCTATCCTCAGCTACAAGTTCACCCTTTAAGAATACCTTTGATACATTCATATCCTCAATTGGTGAGTCTATTACTGCTATATCTGCTATCTTTCCAGGAGCTAAAACCCCTATTTCTGAAAGTCCTAGCCATGTAGCCGGATTTATAGTTGCCATTTGTATAGCCTCTGCAGGGGATACCCCTTCTTTAATAGTTCTTCTTATAATGTCATTCATGTGCCCCTTATCTACAATATCCTCAGCTAGCATATCATCAGTTGCAAGTATAGCCCTTCTTGAATCTAACTTTTCCTCAGTTATAGCTCTTATACATTCAGGCATGTTTCTTTGGGTAGAACCTTCCCTCATTAACATATATACTCCATATCTTAACTTCTCTATAGCCTCTTTCTTAGTTGTCGTCTCATGACATGAAATATCACATCCACCTGCTATAATATGTGCTGCAAGTTCGTTTTGGAATAGTTCAGGTGCATTACCATCAACTCCATATCCATTTTCCCTAGCATATACAGTTGAAATTATTGTATCTCTGAAAACCTCTGGATTATGTCTATATACCCATTTAGCTGCACTAACTCCCTGTGTTTCTCCTATTCCTGATACATTGGGATATGATAATAACTCCTCCATATTATCTGATGTTATATTATATCCTGCTGTTTCAAGTCCTGGTGAATCTGGTGTTAATGCAGGTACCCTTAGATAAACATGATTTGGAAGGGTTTTAACCTCATCAGCCATTGCCTTAATCCCACTAGGTCCGAGTACATTTCCAATTTCATGTGGGTCAGAAATTAAACAGGTTGTTCCTGTTGGAATAGAAATTCTTGAAAACTCACTTGCAGTAAGCATAGCACTTTCAAAATGCATGTGAGCATCTATAAACCCTGGTGATAAATATTTACCTTCCATGTTATATACCTTAGTTTTTTCTCCTATAAGACTACTACATTCTCCAACCATAAGTATGTATTCACCACTTATTGCAATATCAGCACTATATATTTCTCTAGTTATTACATTTACTACATTTCCACCTTTTAAAACCACATCTGCATAGCTAATATCATTCATTAGAACATCAACCATATGTTGCCTTTTCGAAACTAATTTTAATGATTTTTGATTTAACATACTACCACTCCTATCTATAAATTCAATATCCATAAATCTTATGTTATCTAAATGGCTTATATTCTAGTAATAATTAAAAATCATAAACTAAAAAAGGAGGCTAATTATAGCCACCTTAATTTCTATGAAATTTAAATTTTCATATTTATTGCTCTTTTAAATGTGTCATGATTTTTAGCAAGTAAATAATAACAAATAGCTGATAGGATAAACCCTACTTCAAATCCTATATCAACCCCAAGTGCCACTGCAAAATAACCATGAATATATGTTGAATTAGTAAACAGGGCTGCTCCTATAAGACCTATAATGAAGGAGATAATCCCAGGCATAAATATTCCGTTTTTATACCAGTATTCTCCTCCCTTCCACAGCATTATATCCTCTGTTTTGTAATTACCACGTCTCATAAAGAAATCAACGATTATTACAGAAGCCCATGGACATGACCATATTGTTATTATGCTAAGCCACTGTTCATATAGTGAGAAGAACTCTCCGAATATAATAGTTGCAATTCTAAATAAAAGTGTAAATACAGCAACTACAAGTACAGCTTTAACTCTTGATAATGGAAATCTTAATGCTACTAAGTTAAGTGCTGCTGTATATCCATTTGGAACATTAGTTGCAATGGACCCTATCATTACTGCAAGTAAGAAAGGTATTAGATACCAGCTCGGTAGTACTCCTATTAATGCACTAATAGGATCTTCTGGGTTTTGCCCACCTATTGCACAGCAGAATAATACCCCAATAACTTCACAGAATGTTAAAGCAACAAATTGTCCCCCACCTGAAAATATAGCAACCTTTTTAAGGCTTGTTTGTTTTGGGTAATATCTACTATAATCAGAAGCAAAGTTAACCCATGATATTGGATAAGCAAATATAATTCCAACAGCGATTATCCATGTTTTAAAGTCACCACTTACCTCTTTAGCTGTACCTATTACTGAAAAATCTATTTGAGGTACAATAAAGAATAATAACCCTAAAAATAGAGTACCAAGTACAAGTGCTATTATTTTTTCTGAAGCCATTATTGTTGCATGACCATATATTGCTATTACTATTTCTAGAATAAGAACAATAGCAAGACATACCCACATAAGCATGCTGCTACTTGCATCAAATCCAAAAATAGTAGTTGAAGCCTGCATTAAAGCCTCTGTTGCAACTACAGAGTTAATTGAAAACCATCCAAGAACCGATATAACACTTATTATTATAGGTAGGTATGCACCTAACTGACCAAATGCAATTCTTGAGGTAACTATACCTGCTGTTCCTGTTCTAGGTCCCATTATTGAAGAAAGTCCTAATACCATGCAGCCAAGTAAATTTCCTACTAAAATAGCACTTATGGCCTGATACATAGATAGTCCTAGTGCAACTATAACTATTCCATTTAATAAAACAACATAGTTAATGTTTGCACCTATCCACATTTTAAAAAGTTCACTTGGGTGTCCATGTCTTTGATTCTCTGGTATTGGGTCTATTGAGTTTTCTTCTACCTTAAACAGTGCGTCAGTTTTAACATCGCTCATCTTTTCACTCCTTACATATTTATATATACATATGTTAAAGTTTAACTTTAACTTGTTCTTATTTATATGAAAGGACTAGGAATAATATATTACAGTTTATGGAACCTAACACATAAAAAAAGAAGCCCTAAGGCTTCCTTAATTATAAAAACTAATTTCTCATTATTTACTTCTTATCTTGATTTATAAGCTGCTAAAATATTATCCAGTGCTGCAACTATTGTATCCTTTGAACATGCAATATTAATTCTTGCAAATCCTTCTCCTTCTTCTCCAAATGACTTACCGCTACTTAAACCAACCTTAGCATCTCTTACTAGGAATGCATCAAGTTCTTCTGATGTTTTAAATGCTTTAGTAAAATCAAGCCATACAAGGTATGTTCCCTGTGGTCTCATTACCCTAACCTCAGGCATATTTTCCTTAAAGAAGTTAATTATATATGTTGCATTTTCATTAATATACTTTAGCATAGCATCAAGCCACTCTTCTCCGTGTTCATATGCTGCCATAGCACCAACGCCGTTAATAGCATTAACAGTAGGAACTGAAATTCTGCTTACCCACTTATTTAGACCTTCTCTTAATTCACTACTTGGAGAAATAACCATAGCAAAGTAAAGTGAAGCTAAGTTAAATGTTTTTGATGGTGAAAACGCTGCATATACATTTTCATATCTATCTCTAAAGTGTAATATTGACGTATAGTGATGTCCGTAGAATAATACATCACAGTGTATTTCATCTGAGAAAATAATTACGTTATGCTTTTTACAAATATCAACTATAAGTCCAAGTTCCTCGTACATCCATACTCTTCCTACTGGATTATGAGGGTTACTTAAAATAACCATCTTTACATCATTCTCTACTATTTTCTTCTCAAAATCGATTAAATCAATAGTGTACACTCCACACATATTTCCAAGAGAATTAGTAACAACCTTTCTGTTGTTCTCCTCAATTATTCTTGAAAAAGCATGGTATACAGGTGTTTGTATCATTATACTGTCACCTTCACTTGTGTTAGCAAGCATTGCAAGCGCAATAGCATTAACAACTCCTGAAGTATTTACAATTTCATTTGGGTCAATATCTAGGTGATGACGTACCTTCATAAAGTTTACAAAAGGAGTATAATCCTCTTCCTTCATAAATGTATATCCTAAAATACCGTGGTCAACCCTCTCCTTAATTGACTCTAGTACCTTTGTTGGAGCCTTAAAGTCCATGTCTGCAACCCATAGTGGTAAAACATTCTCTCCAAATACATTTTCACAGTTATCCCACTTGCTGCAGCTTGTCCCTGTTCTATCTACTACAACATCAAAATTATGATTTTTTTCCATCGTAATACCTCCTGGTACTTACATTAAGTAAATACGTAATATATGTACCTTAAATTATATCATAATCACCCTATGGAAAGAAGATGTTAATAACATACAGTTCTTAGGGAAGTATTACCTTTAATAAACTTTGTATATATTTAATAATGACAATAGTTTTCAATTAAGTATATAAGGTTTTTTTTACTTTAAAACTTAAGTTTAAGAGAAAATAAAGCTATTTTCATATATAGTTTATAACATTTCTATAAAAGATAATCTTATATATTTTTAACGAATTAATATATCTACTTTAGTATTTCACTAGGAGACTCTCCGTTTATTGATACAAGTGTAACTTCAGGTGCGTTAACCCATAAAAGGTTCCCACCCTCATCTGAAAGCAAAATAAGATTATGTGTTCCCTCTTCAACATTAGGAAAAAGTACTCCTCCAAAGTAACCTTCTATCTTAGACTGATAATATGAAAATGCACATCCCATATAAATATAGTTTTTATTATCTTTACTCCACTTAACAATAGCCCTCTCACTACCCCCTATAAAAAATAGGCAGATTACTCTGCCTATACTTATGCTGAATTTATTAATTTCCAAGTGAGCCTACTCCACGCTCTAGTGCAGTAACACCTGTTCTTACTATTTCCTTAATTCCATAGGGCCTCATCATTTCAATAAATGCACTAATCTTATCGTAATCACCTGTAACTTCTATGGTCATGCTTTTCTTATCGATATCAATTATATTTCCTCTAAATATATTAACATTTTCAATTATGGCAGATCTAGTTTCGTTATTAGCAGCTACTTTAAGTAGGGTAAGTTCACGAAGAACCCCCTTAGATGATTCTATATTAAGTATTTTTATAACATCAATTAGCTTGTTAAGCTGCTTTGTTATTTGTTCTACTATATATTCATCACCCTGAAGTGCAATTGTCATTCTAGATATTCTAGGGTCTTCTGTTGTACCAACAGTTAAACTATCAATATTATATCCTCTTCTACTGAATAGTCCTGCAACCTTACTAAGTACCCCTGATTGGTTTTCAACTAATACTGATAATATATGCCTTTTCATAACTTATCCTCCTTAAAGGGTTGCCTCTTTAGGGTCAACCATAAATTCTAGTAGATAAGGTCCCTTGTATTCAAAGGCTTCTTTAATAGCCTCCTCCATATTAGAACTTCCATCTACCCTTTTACACTTAATTCCGTAAGCCTCTGAAAGCTTAATAAAGTCAGGGCTCTTTGCGAAAAGTGTTCCAAATGGATGGTTGTACATTCTATTTTGCATTTCACGTACCATACCAAGTCCATCATTGTTAAGAAGAATTATTTTAATATCTAGGCCATGTTCCATAATAGTTCCCATTTCAAACATACTCATCTGGAATCCGCCATCTCCCATAACAGCTATAACTTCTCTGTCTTCATCAGCTGCAAATCTTGCACCTACTGAGGTTGGAAGTGAATATCCCATAGTTCCAAGTCCACCACTAGTTAAGAATCTTCTATTTGAAGTTATCTTAAAGTTATGTGCACACCAAATTTGGTTTTGCCCAACATCTGTTATAACAATAGCCTTATCAGATGCTGCATCTGATATTTTAGCTAATGCCTCTTTAGCGCTAACATATCTCTCATTACGGTTTTTAGCCATACCTAATGTGTTTTTAGGTAAAACTATTCCTTTAGTCCAGTCACTAACTGTAAAGTCTATCATGTTCTTTTTAATTTCTGTAATTATGTTCTTACAGTCTCCAACAACAGGAATAGAACTTCTAATATTCTTACCTATCTCTGCTGGGTCTATATCTATATGAATAATAAGTGCTTTCTTCTCAAGGTCCTGACACTTTGCCATAGAACGGTCAGCTATTCTAGTTCCAACGAATACAACAAGATCCGCCTCGTTTATTACTCTATTAGCATCCTCTACTCCATGTGAGCCTATTTGACCAATTACTAAGTCGTTATCCTCATATACACTGTCTTTACCCATCATTGTGTGAACCATAGGTATTTTGCATACGCGGGATAAACTATCAACTTCATCCTTAGCACCAGAAAGCTTTACCCCTCCCCCTATACAAAGAAGTGGTTTTTTACTTGCTTTTATTTTCTCTACAACCTTTTTAATCTGTCCCTTGTGTCCCTTAAGGGTTGGTTTATAACCTCTAATATCTATTTTTATAGAATTATAATCAAAGTCACCAATTTCCTCATTTTGTATATCTAGTGGTACATCTATTAATACAGGTCCTGGCCTTCCTGATGCTGCAATATGGAAGGCCTCCTTAATTATCTTAGGAAGCTTTTTAGCATCTTTTACTAGATATGAATATTTAGTAAAACATTCAGTTGACCCTGTAATATCAGCTTCTTGAAATACATCCTTCCCTATATTAGCTAGGTTTACCTGACCAGTTATAACCACAAGGGGAATAGAGTCCATATATGCTGTTGCTATTGAAGTTATAATATTCGTAGCACCAGGACCTGATGTTGCAAAGCAGACCTCAGGCTTACCTGTAACTCTAGCATATCCATTAGCGCTATGTCCTACAGCCTGTTCATGTCTTGATAGTATATGCTTTATATTTGAAGTTCTTAAGACTTCATATATAGGTACAACTGTTGCCCCTGGATATCCAAAGACTAGGTTAATTCCCTCTGATTCTAAACATCTTACTATTGCCTGTGCAGCTTTCATCTTTTTCTCCCCCTTTAAAGTTATTTTTTAGATTTCGCCTGCTATTAAATCTCCAATTTCATCACAGCCAACAAGTTTCATATCTGGCTGCATTATATCTGCTGTTCTATAACCCTTATCAAGTACACTTGATATTGCACTTTCTATTGCATTTGCAGCTTCATCCATATCAAAGCTATATTTAAGCATCATAGCAGCACTCATAATTGTTCCTATAGGATTTGCCTTATTTTGTCCTGCAATATCAGGAGCTGAACCATGGATTGGCTCATATAATCCTATTTTTCCATCTCCAATAGATGCTGATGGAAGGTTGCCAAGTGATCCTGTAAGCATTGAAGCCTCATCACTTATAATGTCTCCAAATGTGTTTTCTGTAACCATAACATCAAATTGATGTGGCCATCTAATAAGCTGCATACATGCGTTATCAACATACATTTGACTTAATTCAACATCTGGGTATTCCTTAGCTACTTCATATACAACCTCTTTCCAAAGTCTTGATGACTCTAGTACGTTTGACTTGTCTACTAAAGTAAGCTTTTTATTTCTCTTTCTAGCAATGTTAAATGAAACTCTTGCTATTCTATCTATTTCACTTGTTTGGTAAACCATCATATCAGATGCTCTAACCTCACCATTTTCAAGAACTTCCCTCTTCTTCTCACCGAAGTAAAGTCCTCCTATAAGTTCTCTAACAATCATAATATCAAGTCCATCACCTAGAACCTCTGGCTTTAAGTTTGATGCTGATTTAAGCTGTGGAAATAATACTGCTGGTCTAAGATTTGCAAATACACCTAGTTCCTTTCTTATTCCAAGTAGCCCCATTTCTGGTCTTTCACTACCCTTCATATTATCCCACTTAGGTCCACCTACAGCACCAAGTAGTACTGCATCACTATTTAAACATACATCTACAGTTTCCTTAGGTAGAGCTTCTCCTGTAGCATCAATTGCAGCTCCTCCAATTAATACTTCATTATATTCAAAGTTTATATTAAACTTATTTCCTATTTTATTTAATACTTTTATTGCCTGTGAAATTATTTCTGGTCCTATACCATCACCTGGCATTACTGCTATCTTAATATTCTTGCTCATTATTTTTCCCCCTTCTTAATGTAGTTAATAAGTCCATCTGCCTTAATAATTTCCTGCATAAACTCTGGGAATGGTGCAGCATTATAGCTAACCCCTTTAGTAATATTTATAATTTCACCTGTTGTAAAATTAATTTCTACTTCATTTCCCTCTTCAATATCCCTTGCAGCCTGTGGACACTCCATTATAGGAAGACCAATATTAATTGAGTTTCTATAAAAAATTCTTGCAAATGTTTCAGCAATAATGCACTGAGTTCCTGCTACCTTAATAGCAATTGGTGCATGTTCTCTTGATGAACCACATCCAAAGTTTTTACCTGCAACCATAATCTTGCTTACCTTTACCCTATCAACATATGAAGTGTCAATATCCTCCATACAGTGACTTGCAAGTTCTACTGGGTCTGATGTATTTAAATATCTAGCTGGTATAATAACATCTGTATCTACGTTATCTCCATACTTAATAACTGTTCCTTTAACCATATTACATTACCTCCTCTGGTGAAGATATTTTTCCTGTAACTGCTGATGCTGCTGCAACTGCTGGGCTAGCTAGGTACACTTCACTTTCTACATGTCCCATTCTTCCTACAAAGTTTCTATTTGTAGTAGCAACTGCTCTCTCTCCCTTAGCAAGTACTCCCATATGTCCACCAAGACATGGTCCACATGTTGGTGTACTAATTGCAGCTCCTGCTTCAACCATAATCTCAAGTAATCCTTCTTTAAGTGCTTGAAGCCATATCTTTTGAGTTGCTGGGAACACAATTAATCTAACATCTTTGTGAACCTTTTTACCCTTAAGAATCTGTGCAGCTACTCTCATATCATCAATTCTACCGTTTGTACATGAACCTATAACAACCTGATCGATTTTAACATCTCCTACATTGTCTATTGTTCTAGTATTATCTGGTAGATGAGGGAATGAAACTGTTGGTCTTATAGTTGATAAATCTATATTAATAACCTGTGAGTATTCAGCATCCTTGTCTGCACTATATACTGTGTACTCCTTAGTTGAATGTTCTTTAATATAATCAATAGTCTTGTCGTCTACTTCGAAAATTCCATTTTTAGCTCCTGCTTCAATAGCCATATTAGCCATTGCAAATCTATCATCCATGGATAGGTTTTTAACACCTTCGCCCTTAAATTCCATTGACTTGTATAGAGCACCATCTACTCCTATCATTCCAATAATGTGAAGTATAATATCTTTTCCCGATACCCATTTTTGCATTTTTCCTGTTAAATTAAATTCAATAGCTTCAGGCACTTTAAACCAAGCTTCACCTGTAGCCATTCCTGCTGCCATATCTGTACTTCCTATACCTGTAGAAAAAGCACCAAGTGCTCCATAAGTACAGGTATGAGAATCAGCACCTATTACAACATCTCCTGCAACAACTAGTCCTTTTTCAGGTAGTAGTGCATGTTCTATTCCCATTTGTCCTATTTCAAAGAAATTTTCAATTTCATTTTCATTTGCAAATTCACGAATAAACTTAACCTGTTCTGCAGATTTTATATCCTTATTAGGAGTAAAGTGATCAGGTACTATAGCAATTTTACTTTTACTAAATACCTCATCTTTACCTACTTTTCTAAACTCCTTTATAGCAACTGGAGTTGTTATATCATTTCCAAGTACCATATCAAGCTTTGCCTTAATTAATTGTCCTGCCACAACCTTATCAAGACCTGCATGTGCCGCTAATATTTTTTGAGTCATTGTCATGCCCATAACTTTTTCCCCCTTTAATTTACTTAAAGTAATATTTACCTTTTAAACCCATTCCTCATACTTTAACCGTAATTTTCATCTTCCCCATATCCACTTTTAAGTTCCTTTAACTGCCTTTTAGGCCCCCACCTAAATTATAAAGGTACTTAAACCTAGATATGTTTAAGATTACATCACTTTAATAATGCATTTTATTAAAGTTTAATATTTTTACCTTTTGGTTAAAGTACACTTATACTTATACTTTAACTAGTTTTAAAAGTTTATAAAATTAGACCCCGTCAATTCTTATAAACCTTTGCTTACTGGTATCCCAGTAAGCAAAGTATATAAATTGTCTTATTTCTTAGCCCAAGACATCATCTTTCTAAGTTCTTTACCAACTACTTCAATTTGGTGCTCTGATTCACTGTTTCTTACAGCTGTAAATCCAGGTCTTCCAACTTGGTTTTCTAGTAGCCAGTTTCTTGCGAATGTTCCATCTTGAATTTCTGACAGAACCTTCTTCATTTCTTTTCTAGTTTCATCAGTAACTAGTCTCTTACCTACTGAGTAATCTCCGTATTCAGCAGTATCTGAAATTGAATATCTCATGTAAGCTAGTCCACCTTCATTCATTAGGTCAACGATTAGCTTAAGCTCATGTAGACACTCAAAGTATGCCATTTCTGGTGCATATCCAGCTTCAACTAGAGTATCAAATCCAGCCTTAACCATTTCTGACATACCACCACAAAGAACTGCTTGCTCACCAAATAGGTCAGTTTCAGTTTCTTCTTTAAATGATGTTTCGAAAATTCCAGCTCTTCCTCCACCAATTCCCTTCGCATATGCAAGTGCTATATCCTTTGCATTTCCAGTTGCATCTTGGTGAATTGCTATAAGTGATGGAACTCCTCTTCCCTCTAAATACTGAGTTCTAACAGTATGTCCAGGTCCCTTAGGAGCTACTAGGAATACGTCAACATCTGCTGGTGGAACTATTTGTGCAAAGTGGATGTTAAATCCGTGTGCAAACATTAGTGCCTTACCCTTTGTTAGATGCTTAGCTATTGACTCTTTGTAAACTGCCCCTTGCTTCTCATCTGGTAGTAGTATCATAATTAGGTCTGATTTTTCAGCTGCCTCTGAAGCATCATATACAGTAAGTCCTGCTTCTTCTGCCTTAGCCCATGACTTACTTCCCTCATATAGTCCTACACATACATCAACACCGCTATCCTTAAGGTTTAGTGCGTGTGCATGTCCTTGGCTGCCGTAACCAATAATTGCTACCTTTTTCCCCTTTAATAAATCTAAATTTGCGTCACTATCATAGTACATTTTAGCCATTTTAAAAACCCCCTTAAAATATATGTATTGTTACCTAAAATATATAATTAAGCTTAGATAATTCTATGCTTATTATCAATTGATTTTTGTTACTTATTTTACTTAATTTCCTAAAAAAACAAATAAAAAAAAGACCCTCCACCATGGGGCGAGAGTCTTCGCGGTACCACCCAAATTTTCACTTATATAAATAACGGCTATTGCCGGACAAACCTACTATTAATTCAGTTCTCAGCTCCTGGGCTAGTTTCGAAATAATACTATTTAGGGCTCTCAGCCAATGGCCCCTTCTCTGTAAAAATCACATTAAATCTACTGTTCCCGTTCTCAGCTTTTAACGTATTCAATTTTTAGTATATATTTACTCTAGCCTCAGATGATATTATTCTTAAAAAATTATATAAAAAAAAGACTTCTCCATGGCAAAATTACATTGTCAATCCATGGGGCGAAATCTTCGCGGTACCACCCAATTTTAGCTAAATATATATAACGGCTATGCCGGTAAGACTTACTTCTGGTATTCAGTCTCCACTCAAGGGTGATATTCAATAATCTAATTTATGGATTTACACCAAACATCCACTCTCTATAAAACCTTAATTATCTACTTGTCCCTATCCACGCTTTATCATTATTAATTTATAACATATAAAGAAAATATTTCTATTATTTCTAGTAAATATACTATATTAAAATTTACTTGTCAATAGATTTTATTAAAATTTACTTTACACGTTTCATTTCCTTATTCTTTTTACAAATATAATTAATTCCAACTTTGTTTTGAAATTTAATATTGATTTTAACCCTCTATTTTAGGTTAGTCAATAGGTAATTTGAAAATTTAGTACTTTTTTATAATTTATAATTCATATATTTATATAAGTTTTCATGTATTAATTTATAAGGAGAGACATAATGAAAAAGAAATTTCCCATAGTTAATATGGTTATAGTAACACTTATTGTAACACTTATATTAGTCCTTGATATATCTTATCTTAATACCTTTTCAAATAAGTTTTTTGGACTATTAAGCCCTAAGGGCAGTAAAACAATTGTAGTTGATGCAGGCCATGGTGGTGTTGATGGAGGTGCTGTAGGCAGTGGTGGTACCCTTGAAAAGGATATTAACCTAAAACTTGCTCTAAAGCTTAAGGCCTACATAGAAGAAAGTGGTGATACCTGTATAATGATTCGTGAAGTAGATGAGGATCTTTACGGTAGATATGGATCAGGTAAAAATAAAAAACAACAGGACCTTAAAAAAAGAAAGGATCTTATAGATGAATATAATGCTGATATTTTTATAAGCATTCACCTTAATAGCTTCCCAAATTCTAAGGGTGCACAGGTGTTTTATCAAAAGGGCGATGAAAATGGTCAAATTCTAGCTAAGGCTATTCAAGATGAGATAAGGGTAAATGTTGATCCTTATAATAAAAGAACAGAAAAGGAATCTAATAAATACTTTCTTTTAAAAAGCAACCCTATTCCATCTGTTATAGTTGAATGTGGATTCTTATCAAGTCCTAGTGAGGAACAAATGCTTAAAAGTGATAAATACCAAAGTAAGCTTGCTGCATCTATCTTCTATGGAATAGAGAAATATTACGAGTTAAAAAAATAACAAAGTAATCATATCTATACTATTTTTTTCAAGTAATTTGGGTATAACTTTTAAATATGTTAAGGAGTTGGTAAATGAAAAGGTTTGTACTTTTCCTATTTTTAGTTATTAGCAGTGTATTGTTATTAAATTATCAAGCAACTACTAAGGTATACTCCGACTCTATACTCACTACTAAAACAAATAATTTTATTCAAAGTGTAGGGGGACGGATTATATGTAGTGATACTAATAATAATGTTTTAAATACTATATTTGAAACTAATAATAGTATTAATCTCTATACTGTATCAAATACACCTGGATATGAAATAGAAAAGTCTGTTAATCTGTATGCTGCTAATAATACTAGTTCTATTATTTTTAAGAAAGTATCCTATTATAACTTTACTTATATCTGCACATTAATTAATAATAAAGATATATTAAAATTAACCTCTAAAATACGAATTAAGACACTTGTTAATGGAGAAACCCTTATATATGAAAAGCCTACTTCTTCACTGCCTGGTTCTATTCTAAGCATTGAAGGAAGCTCTGTTGATGTGTTTGAAATTAGTCTACTTGATATAAATGATAATGAACTCTATATTAAAACATATAATTAAAATAAAAAAACCCCTCGTAATGAGGGGTTTAATATTATCTCTTTGAGAACTGTGACGCTCTTCTTGCTTTCTTTAGTCCGTACTTCTTTCTTTCTACCATTCTTGGGTCTCTTGTTAGGTATCCAGCTCTCTTAAGTACTGGCTTGATGTCAGCATCTGATTGAACTAGAGCTCTAGAAATTCCGTGTCTAATAGCTCCTGCTTGACCAGTGTATCCACCACCATGTACGTTTACAAGTACATCGTACTTGTCAAGAGTTCCAGTTAGGTTAAGTGGTTGCTTAACGATAACCTTAAGTGTCTCAAGTCCAAAGTAGTTCTCTATATCTCTTTTATTTATAACTATTTTTCCATCTCCAGGTACTAGTCTTACTCTTGCTACAGAAGTCTTTCTTCTACCTGTTCCATAGTATTGTACTCTTTCCATTCGAAAATCCTCCCTTCAATCCACTAATTAATATTTAAATTCTAGAACTTCTGGCATTTGCGCATCGTGCCCATGCTCAGTTCCCTTACATACTCTTAGCTTTCTGAACATTTGTCTTCCTAAGCTTCCCTTTGGTAGCATTCTTCTAACTGCTTCTTCTACAGCAAGTTCTGGCTTTTCTGCCATGATCTTCTTGTATGAAATTTCCTTTAGTCCGCCTGGATATAGTGAGTGATGTCTGTATAGTTTATCGTTTAACTTATTTCCTGTAAGAACTATTTTTTCAGCGTTAATCACTATAACGAAATCTCCAGTATCTACGTGTGGAGTAAATGTTGGCTTGTGCTTTCCTCTAAGAACTGTTGCTATTTGGCTTGCTAGTCTTCCTAGTGTCTTATCAGTAGCGTCAACAACATACCATTTTCTTTGTACATCTTCTGCTTTTGCCATGTATGACTTCATTAAATTACCCTCCCTGATCTCATTTCTAAATCTTGTGTAAGTATCTATTTTAAAGATCCGGGGCTAGTGGATCTTTGTGAACTGTATTACACCCTAATCTATTTTATTACATTGACCCTGGTGTGTCAATATTTAATAGTAAACTTCTTCAAGACAAAGGCCACATGCTAATGCAGTTTTCCCTGCTAATGCTCTGTCCTTTGACTTAATAATATCTCCTACAGTGTTAACTGGTATTCGCCCTCTACCAACATCTATAAGAGTACCGGCAATTATTCTAACCATATTGTATAGAAAACCATTTCCCTCTACAACCATAGTTATATAATCACCATTTTTTGTTATATTCAAACTATAAATTTCACGAACAGAATCTAATGTTGACCCTCCCTGAGATTTAAATGCTGAAAAATCGTGAACACCAATAAAATAGTTACAAGCCTCTACCATTTTATCAATCTCAAGTTCATATCCAACATGTGCATAATAGTTCCTCATAAGCGCTGCATTTATTCGTCTGTTTAGTATGTTGTATGAGTATCTTTTGCCTTTAGAAGAGAAACGTGGATGAAAATCCATGTCTACCTCCTCTGAAGAAACTACAGCAATATCTCTTGGTAGCTTAGCAGTAATAGCACTAGCAAATTTAAAAGCAGGTATACTGCTATTCGTTTTAAAACATGCTACTTGCCCTCTTGCGTGGACACCTGAGTCTGTTCTACTTGAACCTATAATCTTAATATCTTCTTTAACAAGGTCAATGATAACCTTTTCTAGGGTCTCTTCTACTGTAACAGCATTCTTTTGTTTTTGCCACCCACAATAGTTACTCCCATCGTATTCTATAACTAACTTTATATTTCTCATTAAATAAACCTACTTAATATTGATAAAATAAGTAATATTATCATTGAAGCAGCGGCTATATAGTCAAGCTTAGTAACCTTAAGCTGCTTAAGTCTTGTTCTTCCTTCTCCTCCTCTATAGCATCTAGCCTCCATAGCAGTTGCAAGATCTTCAGCTCTTCTAAATGAGCTAATAAATAAAGGTACTAGTATAGGAACAAGGCTTTTAGCTCTTTTTACAAGTGAACCTGATTCAAAATCAGCTCCCCTAGCCTTTTGAGCCTTCATAATCTTGTCTGTTTCCTCTATTAGCGTAGGAATAAATCTTAAGGCTATAGTCATCATCATAGCCAGTTCATGTGCAGGAAGACCTATTTTCTTAAATGGATTAAGAAGTCTTTCTATACCGTCTGTTAATGCTATAGGTGATGTTGTTAGGGTTAGTATTGATGTACCTATAATTAGGAATACTAGCCTTAATATCATAAACACAGCAAGGTATATACCCTTATCTGTAATCTTAATAAACCCTAACTGATAAACTATATTACCAGGTGTTAAAAATAAATTTAATACCGCAGTAAATGCAATAATCCAAAGTATAGGCTTTAAGCCTTTAAAAATAAACTTTGGTGGTATTTTTGCTATGTAAATTGTAAAGAAAGTAAATGCTGCTATAAAAACATATCCAAATATATTATTTACAACAAATAATATAGCTATATATAGTAATGACAATAATATTTTTACTCTTGGGTCTAGTTTGTGTACAAATGAATCTCCTGGTAGGTATTGACCTATCGTAATATCTTTAAGCATTATTATTACTCCTTAAAAGGTTTAAAATAGCTCTTTTCGCCTCATCTACAGTAATTATATCATCACTAATCTCAAAACCCTTAGCTTTAAGCTCGCGAATAAGATATGTTATCTGTGGAACAGCTAGACCTATTTCTTCTAGAGTTTCAATATTCTTAAATACATCCTTTGGTTTGCCCATTAGTACTACTTCGCCCTTTGACATAACAATAAGTCTATTAGCAATATTAGCCATATCCTCCATGCTATGAGATACAATAATTACTGTCATTTTATATTCATCGTGAAGTTCTTTAATTTTCGTTAAAATTTCGTCTCTACCATGAGGATCAAGTCCCGCTGTAGGCTCATCTAGAATAAGTATTTCAGGCTGCATTGCTATAACTCCAGCAATAGCAATTCTACGTCTTTGTCCACCACTTAAATCAAATGGAGAAACATCCTTATACTTATCATAGTCAATTCCAACTACATTTAAAGCTCTTTTAACCCTTTCAAGTACTTCCTCTTTAGAAAGACCTAAATTAATTGGGCCAAAAGCTACATCCTTTTCGATTGTTTCCTCGAAAAGTTGATATTCAGGATACTGAAAAACAAGTCCTACCTTTTGTCTTACCTTAAGTAGGTCAGCGTCCTTATCTGTTATACATACATCATTAACATATATGCTGCCACTAGTTGGCTTTAAAAGTCCATTAAACTGCTGTATCAGGGTAGATTTCCCTGATCCTGTGTGTCCTATTAGGCCAATAAATTCGCCTTTTTCAATTTCTAAAGAAACTCCCTTTAAAGCTGTTTTCTCAAATGGAGTCCCTACACTATACTTATATGTTAAGTTGTCTACTTTAATCGACATATCTCATCCACCATCTCTTCTATGGTTAATATATCTTCCTTTAAATCTACTCCACTTTGTCTTAACCTATATGCAAGTTCAGTTACCTGTGGTACATCTAGTCCTATTTCCTTAAGTCGTCTTACTTCCTTAAATACTTCCCTAGGAGTTCCATCTATAATAGGCTCCCCTGCATCCATAACAATAATTCTATCAGCTTGAGCTGCTTCCTCCATATAATGGGTTATAAGAACTATAGTTATTCCTTCTTCTGCGTTAAGTTTCTTGATAGTAGAAATAACCTCAGCTCTACCTGACGGATCAAGCATAGCAGTTGGCTCATCAAGAATAATGCAACTTGGCTTCATAGCAAGTACTCCTGCTATTGCTACCCTTTGCTTTTGTCCACCTGATAAAAGATGTGGACCATGTTCCTTGTATTCTAGCATATTAACTGTGTTTAATGCATCGTCTACTCTTTGTCTTATTTCATCTGGAGATACCCCTAAATTCTCAGGTCCAAAGGCAACATCTTCTTCAACAATAGTTGCAACTATTTGGTTATCTGGATTTTGAAATACCATTCCAGCATTTTGTCTTATATTCCATATATCTTCTTCGTTTCTTGTATTATAGCTATCAACAAAGACATTTCCATCTTTAGGAATTAATATTCCATTAAAATGCTTAGCAAGTGTTGATTTACCTGATCCATTATGACCAAGTATAACCACAAATTCACCCTTATTAATAGTTACATTAACATCTTTTAGAACTATTTTCTCACTTTCTCCATTAGAATATGAGAAAAATACATTTTCAGTTGATAACATTCTGTTATTCATTTTTAAGCACCTACTACTTTCAAGGTTCAACTATTTTTAGATAATATAAAAGGGATTAAGTATAGTCATACTTAACTTAATCCCACATGAACCTAATTAAGGAATAAGAAAATCTTAAAGTCCTCAAATCTATGTTAATTAAACAAGCTCAAGAATAACTGCTTCTGCAGCGTCTCCTCTTCTTGGACCCATTTTCATTATTCTTGTATATCCACCGTTTCTCTCTTGGTACTTTGGTGCAATTTCTGAGAATAGCTTAGCAACAACTGCTTCCTCAGTAACATATGCAAGAACTTGTCTTCTAGCGTGAAGATCTCCTCTTTTAGCTAGTGTAATCATCTTTTCAGCAATGCTTCTTACTTCTTTAGCTCTCGCTTCAGTAGTTGTAATTCTTCCGTCTTCTGACTTAAAGAAGCTAGTTACAAGATTTCTTAGCATAGCCTTTCTTTGGTCAGTTGGACGACCTAGCTTACGGTATCCTGCCACTTAAATCCCTCCTATTCGTCGTTTTTTCTTAGATCAAAGCCTAGTCCCTTAAGTTTGATTTCAACTTCTTCAAGTGATTTCTTACCTAAGTTTCTAACCTTCATCATATCTTCTTCTGATTTTTGTACTAGTTCATAAACACTGTTGATCCCTGCTCTCTTTAGGCAGTTATATGATCTAACAGATAGATCTAGTTCTTCAATGGTCATTTCAAGGAATTTATCTTTTTTATCTTCTTCCTTCTCTACCATTATTTCAACATTATCATCATGTCCTCCAAGGCTTAGGAAAAGCTTGAAGTGTTCTATTAGTATCTTAGATGAGATGCTTATAGCCTCATCTGGTGTTATTGAACCCTTAGTCCAAATCTCAAGAGTTAACTTATCATAGTCAGTAATCTGACCAACACGAGTGTTTTCAACTGAATAGTTTACTCTATTAACTGGAGTGTAGATTGAGTCTACTGGTATTAAACCTATTGGTTGATTAGTAGACTTATTCTTCTCTGCAGGAACATAACCTCTACCTCTGTCGATATTAAGTTCCATATAAAGTCTTCCGCCCTCACTAACAGTAGCTATGTAGTGATCCTTATTAACAACCTCTACACCACCGTCAGACCTTATATCGTCACCTGTTACAACAGCTGGTCCTACTACATCTATAACAGCAGTCTTCGGAGCTTCTCCGTCGATTTTTACTGCTAGACCCTTAATGTTAAGGATGATCTCCATTGCATCTTCCTTAACGTTAGGGATTGTAGAGAACTCATGAAGAACTCCCTCAACTTTGATTGAGTTTACAGCAGCTCCTGGTAATGATGAAAGAAGCATTCTTCTCATCGCATTACCAAGAGTTGTACCATAACCTCTCTCTAACGGTTCAATTACAAATTTTGCATATGAACCATCCTCTGCGCTTTCAACACATTCTAATCTTGGCTTTTCTATTTCTAACATTTATATTAACCCTCCTTTTTAAAAAAGGTAACCTAAAAATGGCGAGGGCAACTGATTCTTCACCAAAATTACTTACTGTATAGCTCGACGATTAGAGTTTCGTTTACTGGTATTTCAACGTCTTCTCTTACTGGAAGAGCTACGATTGATGTTTCCATCTTATCTTTATCAACTGTCATCCAAGCTGGTGCGTTTGAAGCTACGTCAGCGATTGCCTTAAACTTCTCACTTGCCTTGCTCTTATCCTTAAGAGCTATAACTTCACCAACACTGATTTGGTATGATGGAATGTTTACCTTCTTACCGTTTACAGTGAAATGTCCGTGTCTAACTAGTTGTCTAGCTTCTGGTCTTGATCCAGCAAATCCTGCTCTGAAGATTACATTATCAAGTCTTGTTTCAAGAATTCTTACAAGGTTCTCCCCTGCAATACCCTTTTGGCTTTCAGCCTTCTCGTAGTAACCTCTGAATTGTGATTCAAGTACTCCGTAGATTCTCTTAGCCTTTTGCTTTTCTCTTAACTGTATTCCGTAGTTAGTAAGCTTCTTTCTTCCTTGTCCGTGTTGTCCCGGAGCATATGGTCTTCTAGCCATTGGGCACTTATCTGTGTAGCATTTTTCGCTCTTTAGATAAAGTCTTGTGCCTTCTCTTCTACATAATTTACAAACTGGTCCTATATATCTTGCCATTTATCTTGCACCTCCTATCAATTAGACTCTTCTTCTCTTTGGTGGTCTACATCCGTTATGTGGGATTGGAGTTACGTCCTTAATTAGACTTACTTCAAGACCTGCAGCTTGAAGCGCTCTGATAGCAGCTTCTCTACCTGATCCTGGTCCCTTAACATAAACCTCTACACTCTTCATTCCGTGATCAACTGCAACCTTTGCAGCAGTCTCTGCTGCCATTTGAGCAGCAAAAGGAGTGCTCTTTCTTGAACCTCTAAATCCAAGTCCACCAGCACTTGCCCATGAAATTGCATTTCCGGCAGTGTCAGTTAGAGTAACTATTGTATTGTTAAACGTTGATTGGATGTGAGCTGCGCCACGGTCAATATTCTTACGTTCTCTTTTTCTTTTAACTTTCTTACCTTTTTGAGCCGCCATTCATCTTCCCTCCTTGATTACTTTTTCTTCTTACCGCTTACTGTTCTCTTAGGTCCCTTACGAGTTCTAGCGTTAGTCTTTGTCTTTTGTCCTCTTACAGGAAGACCTCTTCTATGTCTCATTCCTCTATATGAACCGATTTCCATAAGTCTCTTAATGTTAAGAGCTACAGTTCTTCTAAGATCACCTTCAACTAGTAAGTTTTTGCCGATATAATCTCTTAGCACGTTAACTTCATCTTCAGTTAGGTTCTTAACTCTTGTATCAGGGTTAATTCCAGTTTCAGCAAGTATTTGCTGTGAACTTGGTTTACCAATTCCAAATATATAAGTAAGTGCTATTTCTACTCTTTTTTCTCTTGGTATGTCAACACCAGCTATTCTAGCCATTTAACTACTACACCTCCTGTGTTAATTCGAATTCGAAAAAAATTTATATAAAACACCAAATAAAATTTAGTGCAGCCGCGTTCTAATTAACCTTGCTTTTGCTTATGCTTTGGATTTTCGCATATAACCATTACTCTGCCATGTCTTCTTATAACTTTACATTTTTCGCATATTGGTTTTACAGATGGTCTAACCTTCATGGCTATTCCTCCTTTTTTATACTACTTAGCTCTCCATATAATTCTACCACGACTTAAGTCATAAGTAGATACCTCTACGGTAACTTTATCACCTGGAAGAATTCTTATGAAATTCATTCTAAGTTTTCCTGATATGTGAGCTACTATTTTATGACCATTTTCAAGTTCAACTTGAAAATTTGCATTTGGCAGCGATTCAAGTACTGTTCCTTGTAGTTCTATTACATCATCCTTTGCCATAGGTAACAAACCTCCTTATAACAAGTTCATTGACTGCAAGCACTTTCGAAGATCTGCGTCAAGCACTTTCCTACTATTTTCTAGTTTCTCCTTAATTTCTAAAGATAAACCATGACTAGTGTTTAAGTGTCTGATTTTTTTCTTCTTAGGATTGCCTATCTTTCGAAGATCTCCATCTGCTAGTAGTACATATTCACTATCGATTATCCCTACTATGATGAAAAATCTATCCTTATCTCTACCTGCCTTTGAGTTAACAATTTGTCCTAGGGTTATTTCACCCATCATTCATTCACCTCTATTTTAGTAGTGTGAGTATTTCAGGACCATTTTCTAATATTGCAACTGTATTTTCGTAGTGTGCAGATAGTTTGCCGTCGGTTGTGACTACTGTCCAACCATCAGAAAGTTGGTCCGCCGTATATACTCCTAGGTTAACCATTGGCTCAATGGCTAAGACCATCCCCTTAGCAAGTTTCGGCCCTCTACCTGCCTTACCATAGTTCGGAACTGAAGGTTCCTCGTGAAGTGATTTCCCTATTCCATGTCCTACATAATCTCTCACTACAGAGTATCCGAAGGACTCAGCGTAGGTTTGCACTGCACTTGAAATATCCCCAATTCTGTTCCCTACAGCTGCATGTTTAATGCCTTGAAAGAAACTTTCAGTAGTAACATCAATTAGACTCTGAGCTTCCTTTGATACTTTACCTACTGGAAATGTTCTAGCTGCATCGCCATGAAAACCTTTAAAGTATGCGCCACAGTCAACACTGATTATGTCACCTTCCTGCAATACTCTTTTTGATGATGGTATTCCATGAACAATCTCTTCATTTACCGATGCACATATTGATCCAGGGAAGCCGCCATATCCCTTAAAGGATGGACGTGCACCTGATCTTAGGATATATTCTTCTGCAATCTTATCTAGCTCTAAAGTTGTAATTCCTGGTTTAACCGCTTCTTCGAGTTTTAGTAAAGTTTCTGCTACAATTGTTCCTGCCTTACGCATTATATCAATTTCATTACTTGACTTTAGATAAATCATTAGTTACCGCTCCCTAGGGCCTTGTTGATGTCTTCAAATACCTTATCGATATTTTGTTCACCTGCAATGCTTCTAAGTAGTCCTTTGTTTTCATAGTATTCAATTAAAGGTTTAGTTTGAGTACCATAAACCTCTAATCTGCTTGAAACTGTTTCTATGTTATCATCTGCTCTTTGAATTACTTCAGCTGAGCAGTAATTACATATACCATCCTTTGCAGGTGGGTTAAATACTGTGTGGAAACTAGCTCCACATGATGGACAAACTCTTCTTCCTGTTAGTCTATCTACAAGCGCCTTATCAGCAACTTCTATATTAATAACATGATCAAGTGAAGTGTTCATTTCACCAAGTACCTTAGTTAAAGCTTCCGCTTGCCCTACAGTTCTTGGGAAACCATCTAGCATGAATCCCTTAGTACAGTCATCAGCTTTTAATCTATCTTCTACTATTTCAACAGTTAGTTCATCGGGAACTAGCTGACCTTTATCTATATAAGACTTAGCCTTAACACCAAGTGGTGTTTCTTCTTTAATGTTCTTTCTGAATATATCACCTGTTGAAATGTGTGGAATTCCATACTTTTCAACTATGAACTTTGCTTGCGTTCCTTTTCCTGATCCTGGAGGTCCAAGCAATACTATTCTCATTTAACCATCTCCATTAAATCTATTTTAAGAATCCGCCATAGTTCTTCATTACTAGCTGAGCTTTTACTTGCTTTCTAAGCTCCAGTGCAACATTTACAACAATTAGCATTGTTGTTCCACCTAACTGAAAGTTCTGCAGATTTGATGACATCTGTGCTAGTACTATCGGGATAATCGCAACAATAGATGCAAATACACCACCGATTAAAGTCATCCTATTTAATACATTCGTTAAAAAGTTTTCAGTTGGAAGTCCTGGTCTAATACCTGGAATAAATCCACCGCTCTTTTGTAGGTTTTCAGCCATCTCGTCAGGCTTAAACGTGATTGACGTATAGAACCATGTAAAGAATATAATAAATAGAACGTATACAATTGGGTAAATTGGCTTGCTAATACTTAGCCAACCTGATTCAAATAACACACGCCATTGATTAGTTGGTTCTAAGAATAACTGTGTTACAAGTAGTGGCGCTTGCATAAGTGACATTGCAAATATTATTGCAATAACCCCTGTTGAGTTAACGTTTATTGGAATGTGTGTGTTTTGACCTCCGAAAGTCTTCGCACCAACTTTCCTCTGAGCGTATTGAACCGGGATTCTTCTCTCACCAAGATCCATTATAACTATTCCTACTATAATAAGTACAGCGAAAATAATTAACAGTGCTACTTGTATTATGTTCATTGATCCACCTTTTACAAGTACAATTAACTGATACCCAAGATTAGGAATCTGTGCTATTATACCCGTAAATATTATTAATGATGTACCATTACCAAGTCCATACTCAGTGATCTTCTCACCTAGCCACATTACAAATAATGTACCTGTTGTAAGCGTAATCATGATAGTTGCAAGATTTAAGACAGAACCGTCTACTAAAACTCCATTAACATTTAAGTATACTGCCATACTAAATGATTGTAGTAAAGCAAATACAATTGTTAAGTATCTTGTCATAGTAGCAATTTTCTTTCTTCCTTCTTGCCCCTCTTTTTGAATTTGCTCAAGTCTTGGAATCGCAACTGTAAGCAAGCTCATTATAATGGATGAGGTAATGTATGGACTTATACCCATAGCAAAAATACTAAAGTTTTTAAATCCACCACCTGAAATAATATCTAGAAAGCCGAACAATAAACCGCCACTTACCATTTGATCTAAGGCTTCTCTGTTGATATCAGGAACAGGAATAAATATACCTGCCCTGAATACCATTAAAAGTGCCAAAGTAACAAAGAGTTTCTTCCTTAAATCAGGAATACTCATTGCATTGCGTAAGGTTTTAAACAATTTATATCACCTCTACTTTGCCTCCGGCTGCTTCGATCTTCTTAACTGCTGATTCTGTAAACTTAGCTGCCTTAACAGTAAGCTTCTTAGTTAGCTCTCCGTTTCCAAGAACTTTAACACCGTCAAGTTGGCTCTTAAGGATTTTAGCTTCCTTTAGAAGTTCTGGTGTAACTTCTGTTCCGTCTTCAAATCTGTTTAGAGTTTCAACATTGATTTCTGCGTACTTAGTAGCAAATATGTTAGTAAAACCTCTCTTTGGAAGTCTTCTATGAAGTGGCATTTGCCCTCCTTCGAATCCTGGTCTTACTCCACCACCTGAACGTGAACCTTGACCTTTTTGTCCTCTTCCTGATGTCTTACCTTGACCTGTTGCAGTACCTCTACCTTTTCTCTTTGGCTCCTTTACTGAACCGGGAGCTGGTCTTAATTCATGAAGTCTCATTTATCGCACCTCCCTCTATATTAAACTTCTTCTACTTTTACCATGAAATTGATTTTATCAAGCATCCCTCTGATTTGAGGTGTTACTTCGTGCTCAACAGTTGATCCTAGTTTGTTAAGTCCTAGTGCCTTTACTGTTGCTCTTTGGTCAGGTTTCTTTCCGATTAAGCTTTTAGTTAGCGTTACTCTTACTTTAGCCACATTAATCCCTCCTAACCTAGTATTTCTTCTACAGACTTTCCTCTAAGCTTAGCAATTTGTTCAACTGTTTTAAGGCTTGAAAGTCCGTGTATTGTTGCGTTAACCATGTTTCTTGGATTGTTTGAACCAAGTGACTTAGCTCTTACATCCTTAATACCTGCTAATTCAAGTACGGCACGCACTGGTCCTCCAGCGATAACCCCTGTACCTTCTACGGCTGGCATTATAAGAACTTTACCTGCACCATATTCACCAGTAATTTGGTGTGGTACAGTTGTTCCAACTGTTTCTACTTGTACTATGTTTTTCTTAGCGTCTTCGATTGCTTTTCTAATAGCTTCTGGAACTTCAGTAGCTTTACCTAAACCAGTTCCAACGTGTCCGTTTTCGTCACCAACTACTACTAGGGCAGTGAATCTAAAGTTTCTTCCACCCTTAACAACCTTAGCAACTCTGTTTATAAATACAACCTTTTCTTTAAGGTTTAACTTGCTAGGATCGACTCTCATCTGTTTCCCTCCTTCTTTAATTAGAAGTTAAGACCTGCTTCTCTCGCTGCTTCCGCAAGTTCCTTAACTCTTCCGTGATAAATGTATCCACCTCTATCAAAAACTACTTCAGTGATACCTTTTTCGATTGCTCTCTTAGCTACAAGCTCACCAACAACCTTAGCTGCTTCTTTGTTGCTTCCAACTGTTAATGTGCTCTTTAGTTCCTTATCAACTGTTGAAGCTGCAACTATTGTAGTACCTTCAACATCATTTATAATTTGAGCATAGATATGCTTTTCACTTCTAAATACGTTTAGTCTTGGTCTTTGAGCAGTTCCGCTTACCTTGTTACGAACTCTAAGATGTCTCTTAACTCTTTGTCCGTTCTTGGATGGCTTATTAATCATGCAAAGCTCACTCCTTTCTTATTACTTCTTACCAGTCTTACCTTCTTTACGTCTAACAACTTCGTCAGAATACTTGATTCCCTTACCCTTGTATGGCTCAGGTTCTCTTACGCTTCTGATGTTAGCTGCAACGTGACCAACAAGTTCCTTGTCGATTCCGCTAACAATGATTTGTGTTGCAGCTGGAACATCTAGTGTTATTCCATCTACTTCTTCTATTTCAACTGGATGTGAATATCCAACATTAAGAACTATCTTCTTGCCTTGCTTAGTTACCTTGTAACCAACTCCAACAAGATCAAGTGTCTTCTTGTATCCTTCTGATACTCCAATTACCATATTGTTTATTAAAGCTCTAGTTAATCCGTGTAGTGATCTTACTTCTTTTTCATCGTTAGGTCTAGTTACAACTACTTCGTTGCTTTCAACCGCGATGCTTATTAGTTTGCTCATTTCCTTAGTTAAAGTTCCTTTAGAACCTTTTACTGTTACAACGTTGTTTGAATCAACAGTAACAGTTACTCCTGATGGAAGAGCAACTGGAAGTCTACCTACTCTTGACATAATCGCACCTCCTATTGATTCATATTACCAAATGTAACAAATAACTTCTCCACCAATACCTTCTGTTCTAGCCTTCTTATCAGTCATAATACCTTGAGAAGTTGAAAGTACTGCTGTTCCAAGCCCACCAAGAACCTTTGGTATATTGTCCTTTTGAGCGTATATTCTTAGTCCTGGCTTAGAAATTCTTCTAATTCCAGAAATAACTCTTTCTTTGCTTGTTCCGTACTTAAGTGTTAATTTAAGCATTGGTACTGCTCCGTCTACATAATCTTCAACCTTAACTAAGTACCCTTCTTCTACTAGGATCTCAGCTACGGCCTTCTTTATTTTTGAAGCAGGAAGTTCCACGCTTTCATGTTTTACTATATTTGCATTTCTGATACGAGTTAACATATCAGCTATTGGATCAGTCATAACCATAGTTACTGCCTCCTTTCACTTATAATGTAAATTACCAGCTTGCTTTCTTACATCCTGGGATTTCTCCCTTGTATGCAAGTTCTCTAAAGCAAATTCTGCAGATTCCGAATTTCTTTAATACAGAATGTGGTCTTCCACAAATTCTGCATCTTGTATATGCTCTGGATGAGAACTTAGGTTCTCTCTTCCACTTTTCTATCATCGCCTTACGTGCCACAATATTCCCTCCTTAATTACTGTGCAAAAGGCATTCCAAGAAGCTTAAGTAATTCTTTTGCTTCCTCGTCTGTCTTTGCAGTAGTAACGAATATTATATCCATTCCTCTAAGCTTTTCCACCTTATCGTACTCAACTTCAGGGAATATTAGTTGCTCTTTAAGTCCTAAAGAGTAATTTCCTCTACCGTCAAAAGCCTTACCTGAAACTCCTTTGAAGTCTCTAACTCTTGGTAGTGCAACACTAACTAGCTTATCCATGAATTGATACATTTTTACGCCTCTTAGTGTTGTCTTACATCCTAAAGGCATACCTTCTCTTATCTTGAAGTTAGCTACTGATTTTCTTGCTCTAGTAACTATTGCCTTTTGGCCTGTAATAAGTGTCATGTCGCTAACAGCTGAGTCAAGTAGCTTTGAGTTATCCTTAGCATCTCCACATCCCATGTTAACAACAATCTTTTCTATTTTAGGTACTTGCATAATGCTCTTGTATCCGAACTTTTCACGCATTGCAGGTACTACTTCATTATCGTACTTTTCTCTAAGTCTTGTTATCATCTAGAAATCCTCCCTTCTGCTATTATAATGTTTCATTACATTTTTTGCAGTATCTTACCTTAGAACCATCTTCTAAGAATTTCTTTGCAATTCTAGTTGCTTTGTCACACTTTTTGCAGTATAGCATAACGTTTGACGCATGAATAGGAGCTTCCTTCTTAACAATTCCGCCTTCTCTATTAGCAGCGTTTGGCTTAACATGCTTTGTTATCATGTTTACATCCTTAACGATTACTCTATTTGACTTTGGAATAACCTTTAGAACTTCACCAATCTTCTTAGCATCTTTACCTGCTATAACACATACAGTGTCTCCTCTTTTAACGTGAACCTTTGCCACTTAAGCCACCTCCTACTCTTTATAGTACTTCTGGTGCAAGTGAAAGAATCTTTGTGAATTCTTTTTCTCTAAGTTCTCTTGCAACAGGTCCGAAAATTCTTGTTCCCTTAGGGTTCTTATCATCCTTGATAATTACCGCAGCGTTCTCATCGAACTTAATATATTGACCGTCTGCTCTTCTTACACCTTGTACTGATCTTACAATAACAGCTTTTACTACGTCACCTTTTTTTACAACTCCGCCTGGTGTTGCACTCTTAACACTAGCAACTATTACGTCACCTATGTTTCCCCATTTTCTCTTTGAGCCACCTAGGACACGAATGCACATAATTTCTTTAGCACCAGAGTTGTCTGCCACTTTTAGCCTTGTTTGTTGCTGAATCATGAAAGTAACCTCCTCTCTGCTTTAATTACTTCGCTCTTTCAAGAATTTCAACAAGTCTCCATCTTTTATCTTTACTTAATGGTCTTGTTTCCATTATTTTAACTGTATCACCAAGTTTTGCTGAATTATTCTCATCATGAGACTTGAACTTTGTAGTTCTGTTCATAGTTTTGTTGTAAAGCGGATGACTTACCTTTGTTGCAACAGCTACCACGATAGTTTTATCCATCTTATCTGAAACAACCTTGCCTATCCTAACTTTTCTTAGTGCTCTTTCCACTGGCAGTACCTCCCTTCATTTATATCCTAAGCGTTAAGCTCTTTTTCTCTAAGGATGGTCTTTAGCTGAGCTATTGACTTTTTAACTTCTTTGATTCTTAATGGGTTTTCTAACTGGCCTGTAGCAAGTTGGAATCTAAGGTTAAAAAGTTCAGCTTTAAGCTCCATAACTTTTCCTTGTATCTCTAATACGCTGTTTTCACGAACTGCGCTTAACTCTTTAGCCTTCATTTACTTCACCACCCATTTCTTCGAAGTCTCTTCTTGTAACGAACTTAGTCTTTACTGGAAGCTTATGTGAAGCAAGTCTCATAGCTTCTCTAGCTGTATCTTCTGGAACTCCTGTAAGTTCGAAAAGAATTCTGCCAGGCTTAACTACTGCTACCCAATATTCTGGTGAACCTTTACCTGAACCCATACGAGTTTCAGCTGGTTTTTGAGTTACTGGCTTATCTGGGAATACCTTTATCCAAAGTTTTCCCCCTCTTCTGATGTATCTATTAATAGCAATTCTAGCAGATTCAATTTGGTTGCTTGTTATCCAACCGCATTCTAAAGCTTGGATTGCGTAATCTCCGTAAGCGATAAAGTTACCTCTAGTAGCCTTACCTGTCATTCTACCACGTTGAACCTTACGATGTTTAACTCTCTTAGGCATTAACATTTCGTTATTCCTCCTTCCTGTACGAATATCTTATTACTTTCTTGAAGATTCTTTCTTCTCTACTGGAGTAGCAAGTGTTCTTACTTTACCAAGAACTTCTCCCTTGTAGATCCAAACCTTAACACCGATCTTACCGTATGTTGTGTTAGCTTCTGCGAATCCGTAATCAATATCAGCTCTTAGAGTTTGTAGTGGAATAGTTCCCTCGTTGTATCCTTCAGTTCTAGCCATTTCAGCTCCACCAAGTCTACCTGCACAAGCAGTCTTAATTCCCTTTATACCAAACTTCATTGATCTAGCTATTGATTGCTTCATAGCCTTTCTAAATGAAACTCTCTTCTCAAGTTGAAGTGCTATGTTCTCAGCAACTAGTTGAGCATCTGTTTCAGGATTCTTAACTTCAACGATGTTGATTAGAACGTTCTTTGAAGTTAGCTTTTGGATATCCTTCTTAAGCTCTTCTACTCCTGATCCACCTCTACCGATAACGATACCTGGCTTAGCAGTAAATATGTTAACCTTCACTCTGTTAGCTGTTCTTTCAATTGTTGTTCTTGAAATACCTGCAGTGTAAAGCTTTTTCTTTATAAATTTTCTTATTTGGTTATCTTCAATTAGTTGATCTGCAAAATTTCTCTTATCAGCGTACCACTTTGCATCCCACTCTTTGATTATACCTACTCTTAGTCCGTGTGGATTAACTTTTTGTCCCATGCTTGACCCTCCTTCCGCAGATTATGCTCTTTCTTTAACTGCCATTGTAATGTGGCTAGTCTTCTTTAATATTCTAAATGCTCTACCTTGAGCATGTGGTCTGTATCTCTTAAGCGTTGGTCCTTGACCTACAAATGTTTCTGAAACATATAGCTTTGATACGTCCATTTTGTTGTTGTTTTCAGCGTTAGCTATAGCTGACTTAAGAAGCTTCTCTACAACAGGAGCAGCTGCTCTAGGTGTGTGCTTAAGTATAGCTAGTGCTTCTCCAACATTCTTTCCTCTGATTAGGTTAAGTACAACTCTAACCTTTAGAGGAGACATTCTGATATATTTAGCGTATGCTCTTGCTTCCATTTTAGCGCCCTCCTTCCACTATCTTCTCTTTGATGACTTTTCGTCGTAATCGTGTCCTCTGTATGTTCTAGTAGGTGCAAATTCACCTAGCTTGTGTCCAATCATGTCTTCTGTTACATATACAGGAACGTGCTTTCTTCCATCATAAACAGCAATTGTATGACCTGCCATTTGTGGGAATATTGTTGAACTTCTTGACCAAGTCTTTAATACCTTCTTTTCTCCTGACTTGTTCATTTCAACTATTCTGTTTAAAAGTACTTCTTGTACAAAAGGTCCTTTTTTAAGTGATCTACTCAATGTTCGTGCCTCCCTTCACAGGTTATTAAGATTAAAAGGTGATGATCGCATAAGAGCACTCCTATGCGGTCATGCTATTTCCTTATTACTTCTTCTTTCTAGCCTTAACAATAAACTTATCTGAGTATTTGCTGTTCTTTCTAGTCTTGTATCCAAGAGCTGGTTTACCCCATGGAGTAACTGGAGATGGTCTACCGATAGGTGATCTACCTTCCCCTCCACCGTGTGGGTGATCGCAAGGGTTCATTACAGATCCTCTTACTGTAGGTCTGATACCCATGTGTCTCTTCTTACCAGCCTTACCAATCTTAACAAGCTCATGTGATAAGTTACCGATTGTTCCGATTGTAGCTTTACAATCAGTTCTTACAAGTCTAACTTCACCACTTGGTAGTCTAACTTGTGAGTATGCATCTTCCTTAGCCATTAGCTGAGCAGCAGCACCTGCTGATCTTACTAGCTGACCACCCTTACCAGGGAAAAGTTCGATGTTGTGGATTGTAGTACCAACTGGGATGTTCTTGATTGGAAGTGCATTACCAACCTTGATATCAGCCTCTGGTCCTGATACGATTGTATCTCCTACATTTAATCCGTTTGGAGCAAGAATATATCTCTTCTCTCCATCAGCATAACAAACAAGAGCTATAAAAGCTGATCTGTTTGGATCGTACTCAATTTGAGTAACCTTTGCTGGAATTCCATCCTTATTTCTCTTAAAGTCAATAAGTCTGTACTTTATTTTAGCACCGCCACCTCTGTGACGAACTGTAATTCTACCGTGAGCATTTCTACCTGAATGCTTTTTTAGGGCAACTAGAAGTGACTTCTCAGGAGTCGCGTTCTTAGTTAGTTCTTCGAAAGTTAAAACAGTCATGTTTCTTCTTCCGGCAGACGTTGGTTTATAAACCTTTATACCCATTCGTATTCCCTCCTATCATTCGCTTATCTGACATATGTCAATAAAGGCGCTTTTCTTATTAATGAAGATTAAGCGTTAAATCCTTCGAAAAATTCGATTGCTTTGCTATCTGCTGTTAGCTTAACAATAGCCTTCTTGAAAGAAGCTCTTCTTCCTATGCTACGTCCTACTCTTTTAAGCTTTCCATCGTAGTTAAGTGTCTTAACGTCTTCTACTTTAACTCCGAATACTTCTTCAATTGCTCTTTTAATCATTGACTTGTTTGAGTCAACGTGAACCATAAAAGTGTACTGTCTGTCAGCCATTTGAGCCATAGACTTTTCTGTTATAACTGGCTTTATTATTACATCGTAATTAGTAAGCTTCATTATGCGTACACCTCCTCAACCTTTTCAACTGCATCCTTAGTAATGATCATGTTATCATACTTTAGAATGTCATATACGTTAATGTTGTTTACTGGAATAACGTGAGCTCCTACAATATTTCTTACTGACTTGTAGATGTTCTCATCTGATTCCTTAACGATAATTAGTGTCTTCTTAACATCGAACTTGCTAAGCATTTCAACCATAGTCTTAGTCTTAGGAGCTTCCATGCTTAGGCTGTCTAGTACGATTACTTCGCTGCTAGCTACCTTTGATGATAAAGCTGACTTAAGAGCTAGTCTCTTAACCTTCTTAGGCATTGAGAAACTGTAGTCTCTTGGCTTTGGTGCAAATACGATTCCTCCATGAGTCCATTGTGGTGCTCTGATTGAACCTTGTCTAGCTCTACCAGTTCCCTTCTGTCTCCATGGCTTAATGCCACCTCCACGAACTTCAGCTCTTGTTAGTGCTGATTGAGTTCCTTGTCTCTTGTTTGCAAGTTGCATCTTAACTACTTGATGCATAACTTCTGCATTTATTTCTACTCCGAACACTGCATCTGAAAGTTCGATTTCTCCAACTTTTTCTGCGTTTACGTTAAATAAAGTTACCTTTGACATGTGTGTTTCCTCCTTTCCCCTCAAGATTAAGCCTTAACTGTATTCTTGATCATTACTAGACCCTTCTTAGGTCCTGGAACCGCACCCTTGATTAGGATTAGGTTTTTGTCTGCATCAACTCTTACTACCTCAAGGTTTTGAGTAGTTGTCTTAACAGCTCCCATGTGTCCTGGCATCTTCTTACCCTTGAATGTTCTTCCTGGGAATGACGCAGCACCCATTGATCCTACTCCTCTGTGGTACTTAGAACCGTGAGTCATTGGTCCTCTGCTGAAGTTCCATCTCTTGATAGTTCCAGCGAACCCCTTACCCTTTGAAGTTCCTGTTACATCGATCTTGTCTCCTGCAACAAATACGTCAGCCTTAATTTCGCTTCCTACTTCAAATGAGCTTATATCTTCTAATCTAAATTCCTTTAGATATCTCTTTAATGAAACGTTTGCCTTAGCAAATTGTCCCTTAGTTGGTTGGTTTACTAGTTTCTCTCTGATCTCAGCGAATCCAACCTTGATTGCATTGTAACCATCTGTTTCTTCAGTTTTCTTTTGAACAACTACACATGGTCCTGCTTCTATAACAGTTACTGGAATTACTCTTCCGATCTCGTCGAATATTTGAGTCATCCCGATTTTTCTACCTAATATAGCTTTTTTCATGTTCGCACCTCCTCAGTTAATTAGCGGAATGCCTTGGCATTCATAACAACTTATAATTAAAGCTTTATTTCGATTTCAACTCCAGCTGGTAGATCAAGTCTCATAAGTGAATCTACAGTCTTTTGAGTTGGGTTAAGAATGTCTACAAGTCTTTTATGAGTTCTAATTTCGAATTGCTCTCTAGAATCCTTGTACTTGTGAACAGCTCTTAGTATTGTTACTACGTCCTTTTCAGTTGGTAGTGGTACTGGACCTGATACCTTAGCTCCAGTCTTCTTTGCTGTTTCAACTATTCTTTGCGCTGATGCATCTAATAGATTGTGATCAAACGCCTTTAGCTTGATTCTTATTTTTTGCTTTGCCATAAAATGTTTCCCTCCTTTTCATCGCACGTCTTATTTTTACTACGCACAACAAAAGTCATTCTGTACACTCTTCCAGGTGTGTCTATACCCTACAAGGTGATAATCACAGAACTCTTGTCGCCCGATTCATGATCAGGACATTCTCCACAAGAATTCCCCATACGGTGGCAACCTCTTGCTTCATCGCAGCCCACATAATTCACAACTCTTATATTTTACTACAAAAATGTAGATGTTTCAAGTGTTACGTGAATTTCTTTTTTTGTTTTTAGACAAAACATTTTTGTTCCGTTTTTTATTGTAGCACTATTTTTTTATTAACACAACCTAATCTTTAAAAACATTATTTTCTATTTTTATACTTTTTACAATCTACAAATAATTTATAAGTAAAAAATAATAGATGTATATTAACTTAGTTTAATAATACATCTATTATTTATAGTAGTTATTTTAAATTTTTTAATTAATGAATAGCTTTCTTACTGTACTTTTTACCAATCACTTCAACACTATCTATAGTAACTAGTGCATTATCATCTATACTATTTACTATCTCCTTAAGTTTTGCAATTTCAAGACGTGTTATTACTACATATATAACCTGAGTTGGCATTCCTTTATATCCACCACGTCCATCTATAAGGGTGACCCCTCTACCAAGCCTTGCCATTAATGCATCAGCTATATCTTCATACTTATTAGAGATTATCATCGCAGCCTTTGATTCATTTAATCCTTCTACTGTTACATCAATTACCTTGTATGCTATAAAATAAGCAATTAGAGAATACATTGCTCTATCCCATCCAAATAGTATTCCAGAACTTCCCAATATGAAAATATTAAAAAACATTACAATTTCACCAACCGAGAAACCTGTTCGCTTGTCCATAATAATTCCTATTATTTCAGTTCCGTCAAGTGATCCACCATTTCTGATTATCATACCAACTCCTACACCTAGAATTATTCCTCCAAATATAGCAGCTAAAAGTACATCATCAGTTACAGCAGATTCTACTTTTATTACTGCAAGTACTATTGAAAATGTAGCAATTGAAAATAAACTTGATATGGCAAATGTTTTACCGATGTGTTTATACCCTATTACTAGAAAAGGTATGTTTAGAATAAATGTAAATAGGCCAAGTGGAATACTTGTTATATAGCTTGCCATAATGGAAACCCCTACTACACCTCCATCAATTATATTATTAGGTATTAAAAACATTTTTAATCCTACTGATGCTAGTATAGATCCTACTATCATAAAAATTACCCTTGAAGTGATTTTTACAGCCTTGGTTCTTTTTTTATCCATTTAACCCCTCCTAAAAAACTCTTCCTATATATATTATAAACTAAAATTATAAAAAATTATAAAAAAAAGAGAAAAGATTTCTCTTTTCTCTTTCTATAAAGAAATAGAATTACTTAGGCGATTGATGATACAACACCAGCTCCTACTGTTCTTCCACCTTCTCTGATTGCGAATCTTAGACCTTCTTCCATCGCTATGTTGTTGATTAGCTCAACGTTCATATTGATGTGGTCTCCAGGCATACACATTTCTACTCCGTCTGGAAGTGCGATTGATCCTGTTACGTCTGTTGTTCTGAAGAAGAACTGTGGTCTGTATCCGTTGAAGAATGCAGTATGTCTTCCTCCTTCTTCCTTCTTAAGAACGTATACTTGACCTTCGAACTTGCTATGTGCTACTACTGATCCAGTCTTAGCTAGTACTTGACCTCTTTCGATGTCATCTCTAGTTACTCCTCTTAGTAGTGCTCCTATGTTGTCTCCAGCTTGAGCTTGGTCTAGTAACTTTCTGAACATTTCTACTCCAGTTACTACTACCTTTCTTGTTTCTTCTGATAGTCCTACGATTTCAACTTCGTCTCCTACCTTTAGAATTCCTCTTTCTACTCTTCCAGTTGCAACTGTTCCTCTACCAGTGATTGTGAATACGTCTTCTACTGGCATTAGGAATGGCATATCTGTTGCTCTTTCTGGTGTTGGGATGTACTCGTCAACCTTAGCCATTAGCTCATGGATACATGCTGCTGCATCTGCATCTGTTGGGTTTTCAAGTGCCTTTAGTGCTGATCCGATTACGATTGGAGTATCATCTCCTGGGAACTCGTATTCGTTTAGTAGCTCTCTGATTTCCATGTCAACTAGTTCGATTAGTTCTGGATCGTCTACCATGTCTGCTTTGTTTAGGAATACTACGATGTATGGTACCCCTACCTGTCTAGCTAGTAGGATATGCTCTCTTGTTTGAGGCATTGGTCCATCTGCTGCTGAACATACTAGGATAGCTCCGTCCATCTGTGCAGCTCCTGTGATCATGTTCTTTACGTAGTCAGCGTGTCCTGGGCAGTCAACGTGCGCGTAGTGTCTTGTTTCTGTTTCGTACTCTACGTGTGCAGTGTTGATTGTGATTCCTCTTTCTCTTTCTTCCGGTGCCTTATCAATTGCGCCGTAATCTTGAGCTTGAGCTCCTCCAGTTTGTGCTAGTACTGTTGTAATAGCCGCTGTAAGAGTTGTCTTACCGTGGTCAACGTGACCTATTGTTCCAATGTTTACGTGTGGCTTATTTCTTTCGAATGTTGATTTTGCCATTTTAAATTCCTCCTTAATATATAAGATATATATCTTAATAAGTTAAATATTTAAATTAATTACTTCTTGTTCCCTATAATTTCAGCTCTTACGCTTGCAGGAACTTCTTCGTAGTGATCGAACTCCATTGAGTAAGTACCTCTACCTTGTGATCTTGAACGAAGAGTTGTTGAGTAACCGAACATTTCTGAAAGTGGTACGAATGCTCTAATAACTTGAGCTCCTCCTCTTGCTTCCATTCCTTCGATTCTTCCTCTTCTTGAGTTAAGGTCTCCAATAACATCTCCCATGTATTCTTCTGGAACTGTTACTTCAACCTTCATGTATGGCTCAAGTAGAATTGGCTTAGCTTTTTCCATAGCATTCTTAAATGCCATTGATCCAGCGATCTTAAACGCCATTTCTGATGAGTCAACATCATGGTATGATCCGTCAACTACTGTTACCTTACAGTCAACAACTGGGAATCCAGCGATGATACCGTTAAGCATAGCTTCTTGGATACCTTGGTCGATTGGTCCGATGTATTCCTTAGGAATTGATCCTCCAACAACCTTATTATGGAATTCGTATCCTGTACCTGCTTCAAGTGGCTCTAGTTCAATCCAGCAATGTCCGAATTGTCCCTTACCTCCAGACTGTCTTACAAACTTTCCTTCAGCCTTAACAGCGTTCTTGATAGTTTCTTTGTAAGCAACCTGTGGAGCACCAACGTTACATTCAACTTTGAATTCTCTTTGAAGTCTATCAACGATGATTTCAAGGTGAAGCTCACCCATACCAGCGATGATAGTTTGTGCTGTTTCTTGGTTAGTCCAAGTCTTGAAAGTTGGATCTTCTTCAGCAAGCTTAGCAAGTGAAAGACCCATCTTTTCTTGAGCAGCCTTAGTCTTTGGTTCGATAGCTACTGAGATAACTGGCTCTGGGAATTCCATGCTCTCAAGTACTATTGGAGCGTTTGGATCACAAAGAGTATCTCCTGTAGTTGAATCCTTAAGACCAACAACTGCACAGATGTCTCCAGCTCTAACTTCTTCGATCTCTTCTCTGTGGTTAGCGTGCATCTTTACAAGTCTTCCGATTCTTTCTCTCTTACCCTTATTTGAGTTAAGAACATATGAACCTGAAGTAAGTACACCTGAGTATACTCTTGTGAAAGCAAGCTTTCCTACGAATGGATCTGTCATTATCTTGAATGCAAGAGCTGCAAGTGGTGTGTCATCGCTAGCCGGTCTTGAATCCTCTTCGTTAGTGTCAGGGTTGACACCTTGGATAGCAGGAATATCAAGTGGTGATGGCATGTAAGCTACAGCTGCATCAAGCATTGGCTGAACACCCTTGTTTTTGTATGATGAACCACATACAACTGGAACCATATCATTAGCTATAGTAGCTTTTCTGATTGCAGCGTGGATCTCTTGTTCAGTTAATTCTTCACCTTCTAGGTACTTCTCCATTAGAACTTCGTCAGTTTCTGCAACTGCCTCAAGAAGTGCTGTTCTGTATTCTTCTGCAAGTTCCTTCATATCTTCAGGAATTTCAGTAGTTTCGATTTCTTTACCAAGGTCATCCTTGTAAATTTCAGCATTGTTCTTGATAAGGTCAATGATACCTATGAAAGTTTCTTCCTTCCCTATTGGAAGTTGTATTGGAACTGCATTCGCTTTAAGTCTTGATTTCATCATGCCAACAACGTTGTAGAAGTCTGCACCCATGATATCCATCTTATTTACGTATGCCATTCTTGGAACACCGTACTTTTCAGCCTGTCTCCATACTGTTTCAGATTGAGGTTCAACCCCACCCTTTGCACAGAATACAGCAACAGTTCCGTCAAGTACACGTAGTGATCTTTCAACTTCAACTGTGAAGTCTACGTGTCCTGGTGTATCTATGATATTAATTACATGGCCATTCCATTGAGCTGTAGTCGCAGCTGAAGTAATTGTTATACCTCTTTCCTGCTCCTGTGCCATCCAGTCCATTGTAGCTCCTCCATCGTGTGTTTCACCGATTTTATGAGTTCTACCTGTGTAGAATAGTACACGCTCTGTAGTTGTAGTTTTACCTGCATCTATATGGGCCATAATACCTATGTTTCTTACTTTATCTAAAGGACATTGTCTTGCCACAATATTTCCTCCTCTCGGTTTATGGTTTTGTGTAGGTAGTCCCAAACCCTAAACATAATATGTTTAGGGTTAGAACTTTTATCTGGTATTTATTACCACTTATAGTGAGCAAACGCCTTATTAGCTTCTGCCATTCTATGTGTATCTTCCTTCTTCTTATATGCTGATCCTGAGTTGTTAGCTGCATCTAGGATTTCTCCTGCAACTCTCTCGCTCATTCTCTTTTCGCCTCTTTTTCTAGCAGCGTCGATCATCCATCTAAGTCCAAGTGTTTGTCTTCTCTCAGCTCTAACTTCTATCGGAACTTGGTAAGTTGCCCCACCAATTCTTCTTGCCTTAACTTCTAAAAGTGGCATTACGTTATTCATAGCCTCGTCGAAAACTTCAACTGGGTCCTTCCCAGTCTTTTCTCTGATTATTTCAAAAGCATCGTAGCAAACTTGTTGTGCTACTCCTCTTTTTCCATCCAGCATAACTTTGTTTATAAGCTTAGTAACAACTTTGCTTCCGTATATTGGATCTGCAAGTACGTCTCTTTTTGGAACATGTCCTTTTCTTGGCACTTTTCTTCCCTCCTTAACATCAATTATTTTCATCGGTACTCGGCTTTTAGCCGTAAAGCGCTCTGTAAATGCAATCTATATTAACCCTGAAGGAATTATTTCAATTTGCATTGCACATAGCACATAATTAATACTCAATCAAATTACTTTTGCTTTGGTCTCTTAGCTCCGTATTTTGATCTTTGTTGCTTTCTATCAGCAACTCCAGCGCAGTCTAGAGCACCTCTTACGATGTGGTATCTAACCCCTGGAAGGTCTTTAACTCTTCCACCTCTTATAAGAACAACGCTGTGCTCTTGTAGGTTATGTCCTTCTCCTGGAATGTAAGCTGAAACTTCAATTCCATTTGTAAGTCTTACTCTAGCAACCTTTCTTAGGGCTGAGTTAGGCTTCTTAGGAGTAGAAGTCTTAACTACTGTACAAACTCCTCTTTTTTGTGGACACTCCTTAAGAGCAGGTGAGTTTGACTTCTTTTCAAGCTTTGCTCTACCTTTTCTTACTAGCTGATTAATAGTTGGCATACGTGCACCTCCTTCCAAATTTAAGCACAAATATATAGTAAGCTACTATAAATAATAGCTACATAGCAATTACTCAATAATTGTACAAGCTGCTGCAGCACTCACATCTATATTACATAGCTGACCAAGTTTCTGCATCGTAGGTATCATTATAACCTCTACCCCCTGTTGTTTACAACAGTCAAGAATTGGGTTTAATACCTTTTCTTCTGCATTTTCAGCAAGATATACTATCTTCACCTTAGCAGATTTAACAGCTTTAATAGTTTGTTTTGCTCCAACAATTCTAGTGTTAGGCAATTTCTCCATTACTCTTATCCCCCTCTCCATAATAACAAAGACAATCTCTGTCAATTTTCGAGGTAATTAAGTTAAGTGTTGGCGGTAGTCGTTAAAACTCCACCGCCGTTTTCACACAATCTTAATTCTATCACCTAAAGTACCCAGTGTCAATAATTATAGAATTTCTTCTGCTTCCACAATTTCTTCTTCTGGCTTATCGCTTTTCACTTTAATACTTCTATATCTTGTCATACCAGAACCTGCTGGTATAAGCTTACCAATAATAACATTTTCCTTAAGACCAACAAGTGGGTCAACTTTCCCCTTAATTGCTGCATCTGTAAGTACTCTTGTAGTTTCCTGGAATGATGCTGCTGATAGGAATGAATCTGTTGCAAGTGCAGCTTTAGTAATACCAAGAAGGGCTGTTTTTCCAACTGCTGGTCTTAGTCCCTGAGCTTCAACTTTTTTGTTTTCTTCATCAAATTCAAACATATCTACTAAGCTACCGTGTAGAAGATCAGTATCACCTGGATCTTCAATCTTAATCTTTCTAAGCATTTGCTTAACGATTACTTCAAGGTGCTTATCGTTGATATCAACCCCTTGTAGACGGTAAACTTTTTGTACTTCTGAAAGAAGGTAGTTCTTAACTCCCTCAACTCCCTTAATCATAAGGATGTCGTGTGGGTTAACTGAACCTTCAGTTAATACATCTCCAGCTTCGATCATCTGACCATCAAATACCTTAATTCTTGAACCATATGGTATTAGGTATGACTTTTCTTCGCCATCTGCTGCTATAACATTAACAGTTCTCTTTCTTCTCTCTTCAATAACTTTAACAGTACCAGGAATTTCACTAATAATTGCAAGTCCCTTAGGTTTTCTAGCTTCAAATAGCTCCTCAACTCTAGGAAGACCCTGCGTGATATCAGCCCCAGCAACTCCTCCTGTATGGAAGGTTCTCATTGTAAGCTGTGTACCTGGCTCACCGATAGATTGGGCAGCAACAATACCTACTGCTTCACCTATATTAACCTTTTCAGCTGTACCCATGTTCATACCATAACACTTAGAACATACTCCGTATCTAGTATTACATGTAAATACACTTCTTATACCAACTTCTTCAATACCAGCTGCAACAATCTTGTCTGCATCCTTATCAGTAATGAATTCGCTAGCCTTTATAATTAATTCCCCAGTTTCTGGGTGTTTCATATCTTCTAATGTGTATCTTCCTACAAGTCTATCCTTTAGGCACTCAATAACTTCGTTACCTTCTTTGATTTCCTTAACGTAAATACCATTATTAGTTCCACAGTCTTCTTCTCTAACAATAACGTCCTGTGATACGTCAACAAGTCTTCTTGTTAAGTATCCTGAGTCCGCTGTTCTAAGAGCCGTATCTGCAAGACCCTTTCTAGCACCGTGTGTTGAAATAAAGTACTCAAGTACATTTAGTCCTTCACGGAAACTTGCTCTGATTGGAAGCTCGATGATCTTACCTGATGGGTTAGCCATAAGTCCTCTCATACCGCAAAGCTGTCTAATCTGGTTCTTTGAACCTCTGGCTCCAGAGTGAGCCATCATGAATATTGGATTATATTTATCAAGTCCGCCCATTAGAGCATCTGTTACTTGTTCAGTTGTCTTAGTCCAAGTATTGATTACCTTTTCATATCTTTCTTCTTCTGATATGAAACCTCTTCTGAACATCTTTGTAATGTTATCAACTGTTGAATCTGCTTCCTCTAGAAGTTTTTTCTTCTCACCTGGGATAATCATGTCAGATACAGAAACTGTAATAGCCCCTATAGTTGAATAATGGTATCCAAGTGACTTTATGTTATCTAGAGTTATAGCTGTAGCTGTAGGTCCATGTTTCTTATAAACCTTCTCTACAATATTACTTAACTGCTTCTTATCAACTAGGAAATCAATCTCAAAATCAAATTCCTTGCCTTCCTCATCTCTATTAACGAATCCAATATCCTGTGGAATTGCTTCGTTAAATAGAACCTTACCAACAGTAGTATCAACAAGCTTGCTCTTAACTTCACCATTAATTTCCTTAGTAACTCTTACCTTAATAGGTGCGTGTAATCCAAGTTCCTTAAGCTGATATGCAAGTATAGCCTCTCCTGGTGTTGCAAAGTATTTACCTTCACCAATTTCACCTGGTTTTTCAAGTGTTAGGTAGTAAGCTCCAAGTATCATATCCTGTGAAGGAACAGCAACTGGCTTACCATCTGATGGCTTAAGTATATTATGAGCTGCAAGCATTAAGAATCTAGCCTCAGCTTGAGCTTCTACAGATAGTGGTACGTGTACCGCCATCTGGTCACCGTCGAAGTCAGCGTTGTAAGCTCCACAAACAAGTGGGTGTAGCTTAATTGCACGACCTTCAACAAGTATTGGTTGGAACGCCTGAATACCTAGTCTGTGTAGAGTAGGAGCACGGTTAAGTAATACTGGATGATCCTTGATTACTTCTTCAAGAATATCCCAAACTTGACCATTAACTCTTTCTACCATTCTCTTAGCATTCTTAATGTTATGAGCAACTCCCTTTTCAGTAAGTCTCTTCATAACAAATGGCTTAAACAGCTCAAGTGCCATTTCCTTAGGAAGACCACATTGGTATATCTTAAGTTCTGGCCCAACAACGATAACTGAACGTCCTGAGTAGTCAACACGCTTACCAAGAAGGTTTTGACGGAATCTTCCCTGCTTACCCTTAAGCATGTCTGATAGAGACTTAAGTGCTCTATTTCCAGGCCCAGTTACAGGTCTTCCACGACGACCGTTATCAGTTAATGCGTCTACTGACTCTTGTAGCATTCTCTTTTCATTTCTAACGATAATGTCAGGTGCCCCAAGGTCTAGTAGTCTCTTAAGTCTGTTGTTTCTATTGATAACTCTTCTATATAGATCATTAAGGTCTGATGTAGCAAATCTTCCACCATCTAATTGAACCATAGGTCTAAGATCTGGTGGGATTACCGGTATAACATCTAGAATCATGTTAGCAGGATCATTTCCTGACTTTCTAAATGCTTCAACAACCTCAAGTCTTCTTATAGTTCTAACTCTTTTTTGACCTGTACTCTTCTCAAGCTCAACTTTTAGTTCAACTGATAATGATTCAAGTTCAATATCTTGTAGAAGCTGTTTAACAGCTTCTGCTCCCATGCCAGCTTTAAAGCTACCATAGCCGTACTTTTCAACTGCTTCTCTGTATTCCTTATCATTAAGAAGTTGGTTCTTAACAAGGCCTGATTCCATAGGATCAATTACTACATAGGCAGCAAAGTAAAGTATCTTTTCAAGAGATCTTGGTGACATATTAAGGATAAGTCCCATTCTTGATGGGATACCCTTAAAGTACCAAATGTGAGATACAGGGGCAGCAAGCTCTATGTGCCCCATTCTTTCACGTCTTACCTTTGATTTTGTGACTTCAACGCCACATCTATCACAAACGATACCTTTGTATCTTACTCTTTTATATTTACCACAGTGACATTCCCAATCCTTCATTGGTCCAAAGATTCTTTCACAGAATAGACCGTCTTTCTCTGGCTTTAATGTTCTATAGTTAATTGTTTCAGGTTTCTTAACTTCTCCCTTAGACCATTCCCTTATCTTCTCTGAGGAAGCTAAACCAATCTGGATGGAGTCAAAATTATTTAGTTCGAACAAGGGGACATCCTCCCTTCAATTTATAAATTTATACGATTTTACATATCCATATTATCTAAATCTTCTGGGTCTATTTCCATCATACCTTCTATTGATATAGCCTCGTCATCTATATCATCTTCAGCGTACGTTGGAATGCTTTCTTCTATAACTTCTACTTTTTCAGTAGGTATGTTTTCACCATTGTCTTCCATTGTTGATTGGATTTCTTCTAGATCGTCCTCAATGTCTTCTCTAATTGAGATTTCTTGATTATCGTCTGAAAGAACCTTAACATCAAGACAAAGTGATTGTAGTTCCTTAATAAGAACCTTAAATGATTCTGGAACACCTGGTTCTGGGATGTTTTCTCCCTTAACAATTGCTTCATATGTTTTAACACGTCCTACAACGTCATCTGACTTAACTGTTAGAATTTCTTGTAGTGTATGTGCTGCACCGTATGCTTCAATTGCCCAAACTTCCATCTCTCCAAATCTCTGTCCACCGAACTGAGCCTTACCACCAAGTGGCTGCTGAGTTACTAGTGAGTAAGGACCTGTTGAACGAGCATGTATCTTATCGTCAACAAGATGGGCAAGTTTTAGGATATACATGTAACCAACTGTTACTCTATTATCAAATGGTTCTCCTGTTCTACCATCAAACAGAACAAGCTTTCCATCTCTATCAAGTCCAGCCATTTCAAGACAATCTTGAATGTCAATCTCTGAAGCCCCGTCGAATACTGGAGTAGCAACATGCCATCCCATTCTACTAGCTGCAAGACCTAAGTGAACCTCAAGTACCTGACCGATGTTCATACGTGATGGAACCCCTAGTGGGTTAAGAACTATTTCAAGCGGTCTACCGTCTGGCATAAATGGCATATCTTCTGCAGGTAATACCCTTGAGATAACCCCCTTATTACCGTGACGACCAGCCATCTTATCTCCAACTGAAATCTTTCTCTTTTGAGCAATGTATACTCTTACAAGTTCATTAACTCCTGGTGGAAGTTCATCGCCCTTTTCTCTATTAAATACCTTAACATCAACTATAATTCCAGCCTCACCATGAGGTGCTCTTAGTGATGTATCTCTAACTTCTCTAGCCTTCTCACCGAAAATAGCACGTAATAGTCTTTCTTCAGCAGTAAGCTCAGTTTCTCCCTTAGGAGTAACCTTACCAACTAGAATATCTCCTGATCTAACTTCAGCACCAATTCTAATGATACCTCTATCAGTAAGATCCTTAAGAGCATCTTCTCCAATGTTTGGAATATCTCTTGTTATTTCTTCAGGCCCTAGCTTAGTATCTCTAGCCTCACACTCATATTCTTCAATATGGATTGAAGTAAATACATCATTCATAACTAGGTTTTCTGAAATTAGAATAGCGTCCTCGTAGTTATAACCTTCCCATGTCATGAATCCCATAAGAATGTTCTTACCAAGAGCTATTTCACCAAGGTCAATTGATGGACCATCCGCAATTATATCACCCTTCTTAACCTGATCGCCTTCAGTAACGATTGGTCTTTGGTTGATACAAGTACCTTGGTTAGATCTCTTAAACTTGATTAGTCTATATGAATCTATCTTACCATCCTCATCTCTTCTGATTTGGATGTTATCTCCTGTAACCTTTATTACTGTACCGTCTGCCTTAGCTAGAGGAATAACCCCTGAGTCCTTAGCTGCACGATGCTCAATACCAGTACCAACTATAGGTGCTGCTGGCTTGATTAGTGGAACTGCCTGACGCTGCATGTTAGAACCCATTAGTGCACGGTTCGCGTCGTCATTTTCAAGGAACGGTATCATTGCCGTTGCAACTGAAACTAGCTGTCTTGGTGATACGTCCATAAGGTCAACTTCATTAGGAGATACAACTAGTATATCCTTCTTAGCTCTTACAGTAACTCTCTTGTCAACGAATGTACCATCTTCATTAAGTGGCTCATTAACCTGAGCTACTACAAAGTGATCTTCTTCGTCTGCAGTAAAGTACTCAACCTTCTCTGTAACAATTCCTCTCTTCTTATCAACTACTCTATAAGGAGCTTCAATAAATCCATATTGATTAACCTTAGCGTAAGTTGCAAGTGAGTTAATAAGACCGATATTCGGCCCTTCTGGCGTCTCTATAGGACACATTCTACCATAGTGTGAGTGGTGAACGTCTCTAACTTCGAATCCAGCTCTCTCTCTTGAAAGTCCTCCAGGCCCTAGGGCTGAAAGTCTTCTCTTATGAGTTAGTTCTGAAAGCGGGTTAGTTTGGTCCATGAACTGTGATAGCTGTGAGCTACCAAAGAACTCTTTAATTGACGCAACAACTGGTCTAATATTTATTAATGCCTGTGGAGTTACAACATCAAGATCGTGAATAGTCATTCTTTCCTTAACTACTCTCTCCATTCTTGAAAGACCAATTCTAAATTGGTTTTGTAGAAGCTCTCCAACAGATCTTAGTCTTCTATTTCCAAGATGGTCAATATCATCTACATAACCAATTCCATATGATAATGTGAATTCGTAACTAATAGTAGCTAATATATCATCCTTAACAATATACTTTGGTATAAGTTCGCTTAGCTTTTCTTTGATAGCAGTCTTAACTTCTGCTTCTTCGCTAACCTCACTTAGTATTGCCTTAAGAGTTGGATAATGTACCATTTCCTTAATATTAAGGTCAGTTAAATCATAAGGTAGTCCAATCTTATGTATATCTACAAAATTGTTACCTACTGCTTTTACTCTTGTGTCTTCAACAATTAGATCAACAGCATTAATACCTGCGTTTTGAATTGCTAGCGCAGTTTCTCTGTCAATCTTTTGACCAGCTTCTATAAATATCTCACCTGTTTCTGGATGAGTTACTGTATCTGCTGATACATGATTCATAATTCTTGTTGAAAGCGCAAGTTTCTTATTAAACTTGTATCTACCAACCTTTGATAAATCATATCTCTTAGGGTCAAAGAATAAACTCTCTATTAGAGCTGTTGCACTTTCGACTGTTGGAGGCTCGCCTGGTCTTAATCTCTTGTAGATTTCAACTAGTCCTTCCTCGTGTGTCTTTGTGTTATCCTTTTCCATAGTTGCAGTAAGACTTTCAGTTTCACCAAGGAATTGAACAATCTCACTATCGCTACCTAGACCTAGTGCTCTAACAAATACTGATAGAGGAAGCTTTCTTGTTTTGTCTATTCTTACATAAACAATATCGTTTGAGTCAGTTTCGTACTCAATCCACGCACCTCTATTAGGTATAACAGTTGCTGAATGTAGTCTTTTTCCAGACTTATCAATAGACTGTGAATAGTAAACACCAGGAGATCTAACTAGCTGGCTTACTATAACTCTCTCAGCTCCGTTAATAATGAAAGTTCCTTGTTCAGTCATTAATGGGAAATCACCCATAAAGACTTCTTGATCCTTAACCTCACCTGTTTCTTTGTTGTAAAGTCTAACCTTAACCTTAAGTGGAGCTGCGTAATTAGCATCTCTTTCCTTAGACTCTTCAACTGTGTACTTAACGTTATCATAATCAAGCTTGTAATCGATAAACTCAAGAACTAGATTACCTGTATAATCTGTAATTGGGCTAACGTCATCGAATACCTCTCTTAGACCCTCATCTAGGAACCACTTGTAAGAGTCAATTTGTAGCTCGATTAGGTTTGGCATATCTATTACTTCTTTAATTTTTGAGAAACTCATTCTGGTTCTCTTGCCAACCTTAACAGGATGTACCATTAAAATCTCACCCCTTATGCAAAGTTAAATGACTAAATTCATTTAAAAACTTAATTTTTAATAAATTAGCCATCTTTTATTTTTGACAAAATTATTTTGATATATAAGTCGTATGGGGAAAATAAACACAAATTCCCCCATTATCAGCATTTTAATATACTAACATACCTAGTTTTTTATGTCAAGTAATAATCTATACTTCTTAACTAGGTAATACAAGCATAGATAACGATTTTGAATGTTATGTTTTATACTATATCACATTTTGTTTTTTTCGTATAATATAACATCCGTTTGTAAAATTGTTATCTATGCTTGTATGTTTTAGTATAGTGTATTCAATAAAATAGGTGCTGAAAATTCAGCACCTAATTATTAACTGTCAATTAATTACTTAACTTCTGCAGTTGCTCCAACTTCAGTTAGCTTAGCCTTAAGTGCTTCAGCTTCATCCTTGCTGATGCCTTCCTTAAGTGTCTTAGGAGCTCCGTCAACTATTTCCTTAGCTTCCTTTAGTCCAAGACCAGTTAGCTCTCTAACTACCTTGATAACCTTAACTTTTTCTGATCCAGCTGCTGTTAGAACTACGTCAAACTCAGTCTTCTCTTCAGCTGCTGCACCTGCTACAGCACCTCCAACTACTACTGGAGCTGATGCGCTAACACCAAACTTCTCTTCACATTCCTTAACTAGTTCATTTAGTTCTAGAACTGACATTTCTTCGATTGCTTTGATTATATCTTCTCTTGTCATAATAATTACACCTCCATAAAATTTAAACCGCAATTTGTATTACGCGTTTGTTTCTTCTTTCTTTTCTTTGATTGCATTGATTAAGTATACAAAGTTTGATACTGGAGCCTTCATGCTGCCAAGTAGCTTTGCAATAAGAACTTCCTTTGGTGGAACCTTTGAAAGTTCAACAACCTTAGCTGTGTCGAACATTTTCCCTTGAACTATACCAGCCTTAAGCTCGATAGCCTTGTTCTTCTCAGCGAATTCAGCAAGAATTCTTGCTGGAGCTGTTGGATCCTCGTTGCTGAATGCTACAGCTACTGGTCCTTCTAGGTATTCATCTAAATCAAAACCTAACTCTTTTACCGCTCTTGATGTTAGTGTGTTCTTTATAACCTTGTATTCAACACCTGCTTCTCTCATTTTCTTACGAAGCTGAGTGTCTTGCTCAACAGTTATACCACTGTATGAAGTAAGTATAGCTGCTTCTGCCTTTTCGAACTTCTCAACAAGTTCTTTAACTTTAGCTTGCTTGATAACTAAGTTTTTGTTGCTACCCATTATACACACCTCCTTGTATTTTGTTAGCCTTTCAAAATATGAAAGACCTCTCCGTAGACGTAGAGAGGTCGAAAATTTCTTATCTGAAACCTCGGCAGGTTGGTTACCCGTTACGCCTTTCGGCACCCACTGTCTACGGTAAATATTCAATTTCATTACTAGAGTATAATATCAAACCTCTTGGTATTTGTCAACATAATTCTACTAAAAAATGTAGATTAAGCTTCAAGTACCTTAGTTGGGTTGATCTTAACTCCAGGTCCCATAGTGCTTGAGATTACTACGCTCTTAACGTATTGTCCCTTAGCAGCTGATGGCTTAGCCTTGATAACAGCTTCCATAAGAGTCTTAAAGTTGTCAGTTATCTTCTCAGCACCAAATGATTTCTTACCTAATGGTACGTGAACGATAGCTGTCTTGTCAACTCTGTATTCAACCTTACCAGCTTTGATTTCTGAAATAGCCTTAGCTACATCAAATGTAACTGTTCCTGACTTAGGGTTTGGCATAAGTCCCTTAGGTCCTAGCACCTTACCAAGTCTTCCAACAACACCCATCATATCTGGAGTTGCTACAACTATATCGAATCCAAACCAGTTTTCTTTTTGGATCTTATCTAGTAGGTCCTCTGCTCCTACGAATTCAGCTCCAGCAGCTTCCGCTTCCTTAGCTTTTTCGCCCTTAGCAAATACAAGAACCTTAACTTCTTTACCAGTTCCGTGTGGTAGTACTACCGCACCTCTTACTTGTTGGTCAGCGTGTCTTGGATCTACTCCAAGTCTTACTGAAAGTTCAATAGTCTCATCAAATTTAGCCTTTGATGTTTGAAGAGCTAGTTCAACAGCTTCAGTTGTTGAATAAAGATTATGTTTGTCAATAAGCTTAGCGCTTTCTTGATAATTCTTTCCTCTTTTCATGTTCTTTCCTCCTTCGTGGTATTAACGGCAATGCCTCCCACTTAATTAAAAACGTAGTAAAACTACATCTCGCAATTATTCTGCGATTTCGATACCCATACTTCTAGCTGTTCCCTTGATCATGCTCATAGCTGTCTCAACTGAACCTGCGTTTAGGTCTGGCATCTTTAGTTCAGCAATTTCTCTAACCTTATCTATTGAAACAGTTGCAACCTTGTTTCTAAGTGAGTTGTCTGAACCACTTTCGATTCCTGCTGCCTTCTTAAGTAGTACTGCAGCTGGTGGAGTCTTAAGTATAAAGCTGAATGATCTATCTTGGTATACAGTTATAACAACTGGTATGATCATTCCTGCTTGGTTAGCTGTTCTAGCGTTGAATTCCTTACAGAATCCCATAATGTTAACACCGTGTTGTCCAAGTGCTGGTCCAACTGGTGGTGCTGGAGTAGCTTTCCCTGCTGATAGTTGTAGTTTAATCATTCCTATTACTTTTTTTGCCATGTCTTTTGCACCTCCTTAAAGTGAGCTATATTTTTTCTATCTGGTTAAAGTTTACGTCTGCTGGTGTTTCTCTTCCAAACATATTAACCAGTACTTTGACTTTTCTCTTATCAGGGTAGATTTCATCAATTTGGGCTACAACGCCTGTGAAACTTCCTGATATTATTCTTATGTTTTCACCAACTTCGTAGTCCACATTGTCGTATTGTTCAACAATACCCATTGACTCAGCTTCCGCATCAGTTAATGGAATTGGTTTTGAACCAGGACCTACGAACCCAGTTGCGCCTCTGGTATTTCTAACTACATACCATGAGTCATCTGTCATTACCATTTTAATCATAACATAACCTGGAAATTTTTTACGTTTAACAACTTTCACCTTAGTGCCGTTATCTTCAGTTACTTCCTCTTCAGGTACTTGTATGTCATAAATAAGATGTTGTAAATCTCTGTTTTCAATTGTTTTTTCCAGATCGGTCTTTACCTTATTCTCATAACCAGAATAAGTATGAACCACATACCATCTTGCTCTTTCCGCCATAACTTAAGGGACCTTACTTTATTGAGGGTCCCCCCCTCCTTTAACCAAAGTAATTTAGAATCGTATTCAGTATTGTACCAAATACAGCATCCATAAGCCATACCACTAACGTGAACAGTACTATTATGAATAATACAACTCCTGTTGACTTAAGTACGTCCTTCTTAGATGCCCAGGTAATTTTCTTAAATTCTGACTTTACTTCTTTAAGAAAAGTAAATGGGGAACTTTTTTTTGTTTTCCCGTTAACTTTCGCTTCCGCAGCCATCTTCTTCACACCCTTAATAAATCATTAAAAAAACAAATTACTTTGTTTCTTTATGAGAAGTATGTGTCTTGCAGAACTTGCAGTATTTCTTAAGTTCTATTCTATCAGGGTCATTCTTCTTGTTCTTCATTGTGTTGTAATTTCTTTGCTTACACTCTGTGCATGCAAGTGTTACCTTTACTCTCACCCTCTACACCTCCTAGCTTATGCCAACTAGAAACACCTTATCTTTACATAGTTCTAGTTCAATTTATCACAATTTATATATACTGTCAATACTATACTATTTTATACTAAAGTACTGCAGATTTCAACATGTTTTATTAGGTTTCTGTGTATAATTTTTACTTTAAAGCTTTAAAAAGGACTGGGCTAGCCAGTCCTAAATAATCTTTTATAAGAAAAATTTACAAATTTTATGTTAAAAAGTTATTTGGAATTACTTAAGCGATTGATGATACAACACCAGCTCCTACTGTTCTTCCACCTTCTCTGATTGCGAATCTTAGACCTTCTTCCATCGCTATGTTGTTGATTAGCTCAACGTTCATATTGATGTGGTCTCCAGGCATACACATTTCTACTCCGTCTGGAAGTGCGATTGATCCTGTTACGTCTGTTGTTCTGAAGAAGAACTGTGGTCTGTATCCGTTGAAGAATGCAGTATGTCTTCCTCCTTCTTCCTTCTTAAGAACGTATACTTGACCTTCGAACTTGCTATGTGCTACTACTGATCCAGTCTTAGCTAGTACTTGACCTCTTTCGATGTCATCTCTAGTTACTCCTCTTAGTAGTGCTCCTATGTTGTCTCCAGCTTGAGCTTGGTCTAGTAACTTTCTGAACATTTCTACTCCAGTTACTACTACCTTTCTTGTTTCTTCTGATAGTCCTACGATTTCAACTTCGTCTCCTACCTTTAGAATTCCTCTTTCTACTCTTCCAGTTGCAACTGTTCCTCTACCAGTGATTGTGAATACGTCTTCTACTGGCATTAGGAATGGCATATCTGTTGCTCTTTCTGGTGTTGGGATGTACTCGTCAACCTTAGCCATTAGCTCATGGATACATGCTGCTGCATCTGCATCTGTTGGGTTTTCAAGTGCCTTTAGTGCTGATCCGATTACGATTGGAGTATCATCTCCTGGGAACTCGTATTCGTTTAGTAGCTCTCTGATTTCCATGTCAACTAGTTCGATTAGTTCTGGATCGTCTACCATGTCTGCTTTGTTTAGGAATACTACGATGTATGGTACCCCTACCTGTCTAGCTAGTAGGATATGCTCTCTTGTTTGAGGCATTGGTCCATCTGCTGCTGAACATACTAGGATAGCTCCGTCCATCTGTGCAGCTCCTGTGATCATGTTCTTTACGTAGTCAGCGTGTCCTGGGCAGTCAACGTGCGCGTAGTGTCTTGTTTCTGTTTCGTACTCTACGTGTGCAGTGTTGATTGTGATTCCTCTTTCTCTTTCTTCCGGTGCCTTATCAATTGCGCCGTAATCTTGAGCTTGAGCTCCTCCAGTTTGTGCTAGTACTGTTGTAATAGCCGCTGTAAGAGTTGTCTTACCGTGGTCAACGTGACCTATTGTTCCAATGTTTACGTGTGGCTTATTTCTTTCGAATGTTGATTTTGCCATTTTAAATTCCTCCTATACTTTAAGAAGTAAAAGTTTTTACTTACTAAATATAAACTTTAAAGACTTCTCCAAATATTATCCAGTGTATGTATATTTGGAGCCCATAACCGGGATTGAACCGGTGACCTCCACCTTACCAAGGTGACGCTCTACCGACTGAGCTATATGGGCAAGTGAGGCACTAGCCCCTGCATAAAGTTTTATCTTATCGATTATTAATTTTACATGGTTTAAAATTCTCTGTCAATATGTATACCCTTTATTTTACACTAGTGGAGCTAGAAACTTTTCAAGCTTTCTTTTTACTCTTTGAAGAGCGTTGTCTATAGACTTTGAATGTCTATTAAGCTCCTGTGCAATTTCTTGATAACTCTTACCATCAAGATAGGACTTTATAACTTTTATTTCAAGAGGACTTAGAACTTCATTCATCTTATCCTCTATTTTTAACTTTTCTTCTTTACTAATAATAAGCTCCTCTGGATCTGATATATGCATTGTAGATAATACGTCCATTAATGTTCTATCTGATTCCTCATCATAAATAGGCTTATTAAGTGATACATAACTATTAAGTGGTATATGCTTTTGTCTTGTAGCCGTCTTAATAGCAGTTATAATTTGGCGCGTTATACAAAGCTCTGCAAATGCTCTAAAAGAAGCTAGCTTGTCCGCTCTAAAATCCCTAATAGCTTTATATAGTCCGATCATACCTTCTTGGTATATATCATCCTTGTCTGCGCCAATTAAAAAATATGATTTAGTTTTGGCCTTAACATGTCCCTTGTACTTGTTAATAATGTACTCCTCAGCAAATACCTCCCCATCGGCAGCTAAGGCTACTATTTCCTCATCTAACATATTTTCGTAGTCGCATACTGTATATTTATAAGTTTGCTCCACTTTAATCCCCCCTAAGTAACTGAACTATTTTTAAATCCTAAAACTTTTAAATATGAATAAAAAATAAAATAAGAATGTAATTTTTGTTAATATTTTAAGTTATTTGTAATTATATATTTAGTAAACCAGTAAAGTCAAGCACTGTCAAAGGTTTCGACGCATCTTCTCAAGTTTTTCCAATATATCTTTATCTACGCAATTTTCGAGGGAATTTTTATTTTCTACATAGCTTAATTGGGTTTTTGTAGCTATCTTTTTACTTGTTAAGCGAATTTGTTCAAGTAATTCCTTAGGAGTTATTCTAATTGCCCCAAGTGATAGGGATACACTTTGTTCTAAATTGTCGGATGTTACTACTCCTACATTATTTTTTTTAGCAAGAAGATAAACAGTTCTCTCAATATAACAATCTGCTATCTCCCCCTCCTTAGTGTATACAACTTCTACCCCTTTGTAATTGTCCACCTTCTCAATTCCACCATTTTGTTTATGTGCATCAAAAACAACAATTAATTTAATTCCACTATAGCTTGCAAGGTCGCATAGCATATCTACTAGCTTATCCCTTGCAAACTCTAAGTTATCCTTTAGCTTCTGTGTTTCTTCCCATGCATTAAGTACATTGTATCCGTCAACTAATATATAATCTAATTTAGCCATTATCCTCTTTGTCTAACTATCTCATACATTATTATTCCACCAGCTACTGATGCATTAAGTGAGTTTATTGTTCCCTTCATTGGAATCTGAACTATAATGTCACAGCTTTCTTTAATAAGCCTTCCCATTCCATGTCCTTCACTTCCAATTACAAGTCCAACAGGACCTGATAGGTTAGACTTATAGCAAACTTCGCCATCCATGTCTGTACCCATAATCCATAACCCTCTTGCCTTAAGATCTTTGATGGTTTGGTTTAGATTAGTAACCTTAGCAACTTTTATTCCCTCAGCAGCACCTGCGGATACTTTAAGTACTGTTTGAGTAACTAATGCACTTCTTCTTTTAGGTATTATAATACCGTGGGCTCCACATGCATTAGCAGTTCTAATAATTGATCCAAAGTTATGTGGGTCTTCAATCTCATCTAATATAATTACAAATGGATCTTCTCCCTTTAAGCTTGCAACTTCAAAAATATCATCTACTTCTGAATACTCAAATGGGCTAACCTTAGCTATTACTCCCTGGTGACTCTTTGTAACTGATAGGGTGTCTAGTACTTTCTTATCTACTTCCTGTACAATAATACCCTTATCCCTAGCTTTAGATATAATTACCTTGATTGAACCTTCAACATCGCCCTTTGAAATAACTATCTTATCTATATTTCTACCAGACTTAAGTGCCTCAAGTACTGGATTTCTTCCTTCTATTAATGATTCACTTTCCTCTTTAACATCACTTACTTGGCCTTCTTTTCTATTTTGTCTATTATCTCTTCTATCTGGCCTAAATTCTTTTTTTGAATCTGCTTTACTTTCTTTTCTTTGATTAGATTCATTATTTTTATTGTCCTTTGACTCTCTATTACCCTTTGAGTTTTTATATACCATATACTCCTCCTAATTAACCTTTCTTAGAATCCTTAAGTTTTTTCGGTCAATTTTCTCTTTTTTTCATCGGCAATATATTAATTAGTTAAAAAGTAAAATAGATGTCGAAGATCACATGTATTAAATTGTCGCACATTTTAACAAAAATCTTAATACACGTAATATCTCCTGCAAAAACATATATATATTACTCTATTTATCTCTTAGACTATTTTTAAATAACTATTGCTTTTCGTAGGTTGTAAAATAAAATTCTAAACCATTATGGTTTTTCATATCTGATTCATACTTTAATTTAAATTGGTTTTCACTATCTACATTAGGAAAATACTTATCTGCATCATATTCCTTTTGAATTTTTGTAATGAATAATTCACTACAGTATGGTAGGAACTGCTTATAAATCTTCTCTCCACCTATAACAAAAACCTTATCACTATCAACACCCTTTACTTCCTCAAGTGCCTCTTCTATAGATCTACATATTGTAAATCTATCATCAATAAAGTTTGGATCACGACTTAGTACAATGTTCTTTCTATTAACTAGTGGGTTCTTACCTGGAAGTGATTCAAATGTTTCTCTTCCCATTATTACAACATTCCCTAGTGTTTTTTCTTTAAAGAACTTCATATCTTCTGGAATAAATTGAAGTAATTCTCTACCTTTACCAATTCCCCAATTTAAATCAACAGCAACTATTGCTTTCATACATATTCCTCCCCTAAACTGCTACAGGTATTTTTTTAATTTGCTCACCTGCAACATAATTCTCTAACTTAAAGTCTTCCACAGTAAAATCATAAAAATTCTTAATATCCTTATTAATTATAAGCTTTGGCGCATCAAATGATGGTCTGCTTATAAGATCTCTTACAAGTGGAACATGTCTATCATATATATGGGCATCTGCTATAACATGGACAAGTTCACCAACCTCAAGACTGCTTACCTGTGCTAACATATGTACAAGTATTGCATACTGTGCTACGTTCCAGTTATTAGCAACCAGTACATCCTGTGATCTTTGGTTAAGTACAGCATTTAGCTTATTTCCTGTAACATTAAAAGTCATGCTATATGCACATGGATAAAGATTCATTTCATGTAAGTCCTCATGGTTATACATGTTAACCATAATTCTTCTACTATAAGGATTGTTCTTAAGGTCATATATAACCCTATCTATTTGGTCAAACTCTCCTTCTTTGTACTTATGTTTTTTAGCTATTTGGTAGCCATATGCTTTACCAATAGAGCCTTCACTATCTGCCCAGCTATCCCAAATTGAACTATTAAGGTCATTAACATTGTTAGATTTCTTTTGCCATATCCAAAGAATCTCATCAATTGCAGCCTTAAGATTAGTCGGTCTAAGTGTTAGTATAGGAAACTCCTTAGATAAATCATATCTATTAACTACACAAAACTTCTTAATTGTATGTGCATATGTTCCGTCTTCCCACTTAGCTCTTACACATTCACCCTCAGAGCTTGTGCCATTTTCAAGGATGTCTAAACACATTTCCTTAAATATCATATCCGTATAACTCACTTTAAAGTCCTCCTTAGATAAATAATTAATTAAAATCTATATTAGCCCCTTTTAGTATAATACCCATAATCTCCTGTAGCCTCTCACGTCTACCAAGTAAATATAGATAACCTAGTAATGCTTCTAGAGCTGTTGCTCTTTTGTAGTCTATTACACTGGCGCTTTTAGGTACATGACCTGTTCTAGTATTACGTCCACGCTTAACAATATACTGCTCATCCTCAGTTAGAATCTCCATAATATCCTCTAAAAACTGTGACTGTGCCTTAGCATTTGCTAGCTTAATAGATGTTTTATGTAGATTATTACCTCTTTTGTCCTTGCTTAAAGATATAATATATCTTCTTATATACATTTCATAAATAGAGTCGCCCATATAGGCTAAGGTAATTGGGTTCATTTGCCTAACATCTGATTCTCTAATTATTAAATTATCTTCTTTAAAAATATCTAAATCCATACTTCCCCCTTAAGGTTATACTAATACAATAATACTACAAATAGTCACTTTTACAAATGTGCAAATTTATTCTTTTTAATAGTATACCCTATTTGAAACTTCTAAAAACAAAAGCTGCAACCTAAGGTGCAGCTTTCATATTATATTCTTGATATTTTAACTCCCTGGGCAGTATCTTCTACTACTACCCCAAGTTCCTTAAGCTCATCACGAATCTCGTCTGCTCTCTTAAAGTCCTTGTTTTTACGAGCAAGTTGCCTTTCTTCAACAAGTGAAGTTATCTCCTTAGGGAACTTCTCCTCAGATACTTTTTGAAGTATTCCAAGTATTCCTCCAAGTTCTCTAATAACCTCAAGTGCAAATACTGCAATGCCCCTTGAAGATGATTCACTAACCTTAGTGTTAACATCACGAACTAGATCGTATATATGACTAATCCCATCTGCTGTATTAAAATCATCATCCATAGACTCAATAAACTTATTCTTGTATGAAGCAATATCATCCTTAAGTGATACTTCCTCCTCTGATAAATCCCTATCTTCTCCGTTTCTTGAAACGTGTTCTAGGTTTCTAACTGAGTTGTAAAGCCTCTCTAGACCTGACTTAGACGCTTCTAAAAGATCTACACTAAAGTTAATTGGACTTCTGTAATGTCCTGATAACATAAATAGTCTTAACACCTCTGCATCATATCTTTCAAGTATCTCTCTAGCAGTAAAGAAGTTATTAAGTGATTTTGACATCTTTTGGTTATTGATGTTAAGGTATGCTGAATGCATCCAGTACTTAGCAAAATCCTTACCGTGTCTTGCTTCACTTTGAGCTATTTCATTTTCATGGTGAGGGAATGAAAGATCCGCTCCTCCCCCATGAATGTCTATAGTCTCACCTAGAAGTTCACATGCCATTACTGAACATTCAATATGCCATCCTGGTCTTCCACATCCCCATGGACTATTCCATCCTGGTTCTCCTGGTTTTTGTGCCTTCCATAAAACAAAGTCCATAGAATCTTCCTTACGTGAGTCTACTTCTATTCTAGCTCCTGCTTCTAAATCTTCTAGGCTTTGCTTAGATAGCTTACCGTATGAATCAAACTTCTTGCTTCTAAAGTAAACATCTCCATCCTTAGCATAAGCATATCCCTTAGATTCAAGATCCTTAATAAACTTAATTATCTTGCCTACGTATTCTGTAGCCTTAGGATTGTGAGTTGCTCTTTTGATTCCTAGCGCATCTGCATCTGTATAGTATTCATCAATATATCTCTTTGCAACTTCATCAACAGTTATGCCTTCTTCATTAGCCTTGTTAATTAACTTATCATCTATATCTGTAAAGTTTTGAACAAAATCTACCTGAAATCCTCTGTACTCGAAGTATTTTCTAATAGTATCGAAAACTATAAATGTTCTTCCGTTACCTATATGAAAAAAATTATAAACAGTAGGTCCGCAGACATACATCTTAACACGACCCTCTGTAACTGGTACAAAATCTTCTTTTCGTCTTGTCATCGTGTTGTAAAGCTTTATTCCCATATCTAACTCCTCCTAAGCATTACTAATGACCTGTATATCATTATATTCAACTAAATTATAGTAAGTTCATTATATTATAGTTCTACTTTTTTGTATAATGTCTTACCCTTAGCTTTAAATGAAGCAACAACTTCTCCCATAAGGTCTTCTACCTTAATATCACGTGCTTCAGCATCTTCTCTTAGCTTAAACTCAACAATACCGTCATTAATTTTCTTACCTACTGTTATCCTAAATGGAATTCCAACTAGGTCTGCATCGTTAAATTTAACACCTGCTCTTTCGTTTCTATCATCAATAGCAGCGTCAATTCCCATGCTAAGTAGTTCATTATATATCTTATTAGCCTCTTCAACCTGCTTCTCATCCTTCATTACAGCTGGTATAACAACAGCTTCAAATGGAGCAAGTTCTAGTGGCCATATAATTCCATTTTCATCACTATGCTGCTCAATTACTGCGGCCATAGTTCTGTTAACTCCTATACCATAGCATCCCATGATAATAGGCTCTTCTTTCCCATTTTCGTTAATAAAATTAGCATTAAGTGCCTCTGAGTACTTAGTACCAAGCTTAAATATATGTCCAACCTCAATACCACGCTTAATAGTAACAGGAGCCCCACACTTAGGACACTTATCACCTTCTGCAATATTTCTAAAGTCTCCAACTATACCGTCAAAGTCTCTCTTAAACATAGTGTTAACTATATGGTAATCAGTTTCATTAGCTCCTATTGCAAATACTTCACCATCAGCTATTTCATAGTCAATAAGTACTGCATCTGCCTTAATCCCCATAGGTCCTGCAAATCCTGGTGCTGCCCCTGTTGCCTCTCTAACACCCTGTTCATCAAGCATAGCAACTTCGCTAACTGAGAAGTGATTAGCAAGCTTAACCTCGTTAAGTTCTCTATCTCCTCTAATAACAACTGCTACTACCTTATCTTCTACCTTGTATAGTAGAGTCTTAGCAAGCTCTGATGGCTTCTTGTATAGGTATTTAGCAAGCTCATCAATTGTCTTAATTCCTGGAGTATAAACCTTCTCAACTTCTCTAACGCTTACATCAGCAATTTCTCCTGTTGGAAGTGTTTGAGCCTTCTCCATGTTAGCTCCATATGAACATTCTGTACAGAATACTATTTCATCTTCACCTATTTCTGACTTAACCATAAACTCAACTGAACCATTTCCACCCATAGCTCCTGAGTCTGCTTCAACTGGCGCGTAGTCTAGGTTACATCTTGAGAATACGCTACAGTATGCCTTATGCATCTTGTCAAATGATTTATCAAGTCCTTCCCATGATGAATCAAAGCTATATGCATCCTTCATTACAAACTCACGTGATCTCATAACACCGAATCTTGGTCTTCTCTCATCTCTATACTTTGTTTGGATTTGGTATAGGTTAAGAGGTAGAGCCTTATATGATCTTATTGAACTTCTAACTATGTCAGTAAATACTTCCTCATGTGTAGGTCCAAGACAGAATTCTCTTTCTCCCCTATCATAAAGCTTAAACATTTCTGGTCCAAATACTCCCCATCTTCCAGACTCTTTAAGTAGTTCTGATGGAATAATAGCTGAACAGTGTATTTCCTGTGCGCCTTCCTTATTCATTTCTTCTCTTATAATAGTTTCAAGCTTACCAAGAGCTTTAAGTCCTAATGGTAGGTAGTTATATACTCCTGATGCTTGTTTTCTCATAAGTCCTGCTCTTAGCATTAACTTATGGCTTAGTATCTCTGCTTCTGCTGGCACTTCCCTAAGTGTTGGCATGAAAAAATTTGAAAATCTCATTGTTATTCTCCTTCCACAATCATATATAAACAGTTAATAAAATCTATAAAAAAAGCCTTCCCCCTATAGTTAGGGCGAAGGCTGTGTTCGCGGTACCACCTAAAAATTGTACTTTATTCTAATAACGGATGTTCCGAAAAGGCTTCTTCACCTTCAGCTCAGAAGTAGGTTCAAAATCATTGGTATCTTTCAGCCTTGAATACCTCTCTGTAGGGCGATTTCTACTAGTCTTCGTCATAGCACTTATAATATTAAATTCAATGGTTATTATATAATTTTAAAAAATATATGTCAATAATAAGCCTAGTTATCCTTAGTTAAAATACATACACAATGTGCACTTATTCCCTCTTCACTACCTGTAAATCCAAGCTTCTCCTCAGTAGTTGCCTTAACATTTATATTATTAACAGATGTATTTAAAACCCTTGCTATATTTTCTCTCATTACTTCTATAAATGGAGAGAGTTTTGGTTTTTGAGCAATTATAGTTGCATCTATATTTCCTATAGTATACCCCCTTTGTTTTAATAGTTCACTTACTCTCTCAAGTAGTAATAAGCTATCAATATCCTTAAATGAATCCTCATTGTCTGGAAAATGGTATCCTATATCTCTAAGTGCAAGTGCCCCAATAATAGCATCCATTACTGCATGGGTTAAAACATCCGCATCTGAATGTCCAAGTAGCCCTAAATGATGGTCTATTTTAACTCCTCCGATAATAAGATCTCTTCCTTCAACTAATCTATGTACATCATATCCATGTCCAATTCTAATCATATATCCTCCCTAGTGCCTTAATAATTCCTTCACCTATAAATATATCTTCTCTAGTAGTGATTTTTATATTAAAGTAGTCTCCTTCAACTATAGAAACAGAGTATCCATACTTCTCTACTATCATACTATCATCTGTCGCTTCAAACCCTTCTTCCCTTGCTTTTTCGTGACATTTTAAAATAATATCTCTTTTAAAGCTTTGGGGGGTTTGTATACTATATAAACAGGTCCTATCTACAGTTTCAGTGAATATATTATTCTCTCCCTTTTTAATAGTATCCTTAACCTTAACCCCAGTTGTTGAAGCTCCAAACTGGTACGCCTTATTAATAGACTCCTTAATTATATCTTTATTTATAAATGGCCTTGCACCGTCATGAATTACAACAATTGATGGATCTCCTATTTTCTTAAGCCCATTATAAACAGATTCCTGGCGGGTATCTCCTCCTACTGTAATGCTTTTAACCTTATCTATATTATACTTAGTAACAACATTTTCTTTAATATACTCTACCTCATTTTTTGAGGCAACTATAACTATATTATCTATATCTTCACATTTATTAAAAGCCTCAAGTGTATAAGCTAAGATTTCCTTATTGTTAATCTTTATAAATTGTTTATTATATCCATAATTCATTCTACTTCCCATACCAGCTGCAAGTATTACTGCATTAACCATATATCCTCCATACTTAAAAAGCTATGCAGTTATGCATAGCTTATAAAGTCTATTTTATTTTACCAAATATCATTCTTCCAGCTGCTGTTTGAAGTACACTGGTTACTGCAACGTCAACATCTTCGCCAACGTGCTTCTTACCACCTTCAACAACAATCATTGTTCCATCATCAAGGTAAGCAACTCCTTGTCCATTCTCTTTACCATCCTTAACGATACTTAAGTGCATGCTTTCGCCAGGAATTACCACTGGCTTTATAGCATTAGATAGTTCGTTTATATTAAGTACTGGAACACCTTGAAACTCTGCTACCTTATTAAGGTTAAAGTCGTTGGTAATAACCTTACCTGCTTCAACCTCTGCAAGCTTAAGAAGCTTCATATCAACCTCAGGAACTCCTGGAAAATCCTTCTCTGAAATTTCAATGTTAATAGGTAGTTCCTTTTGCATTTGGTTAAGAAGGTCAAGTCCCCTTCTTCCCCTTGTTCTCTTTAGAGAATCTGAAGAATCTGCTATATGACGAAGTTCTTCTAAAACAAATGTTGGAACTATAATAGTTCCCTCTACAAATCCTGTTTTAAGAATATCAAATATTCTACCGTCTATAATAACACTTGTATCAAGTACCTTAGGTGTTGCACCAATAGGATGCTGCTTTGTATCCTTTGGCTTTTTTTCCTTCTGAAACTTCTTAAATATATTAGCTGATTTAGCTATTTCACCTTTTTTCTTAATTGCAATCTTAATTCCTAAGATTCCACAAACTATATTCACCATAACTGAAACTATGGTTCCTATAATAGAAAGAATAGGATTTGATTTAAAGAAGTCAGTGAAAGCTGACACTATAAGGTTTGCAAGAACAAGCCCAATTATAAGTCCTATTAATCCAAGTATTATATCCCCTGTTGGAAGCTTTTGTATCGCTCCTTCAAGTGATGTTATTAGTTTTACAAATAAATTAATAATACTTGTTGATAGTAAATAAAATATGATTCCGAAAAACACTGATATTACTGTAATAAATATAATAGAATTAGTTGTATTCCCTTTAATACTAATAAGATTGTTTATTAAGTCTAAATCCTTAAGCCCATATGCTGCAAGTATACCAATTAGTATACCTCCTAATGTAATTAAGGTCCTAAAAAATCTATTTAGCATTTATACACCTCCTTTTAAGACCCGCTTTAGTATAATCTTGTACTAAATTTAACTTTAATATACATCACTAAAGTTAAAATTGCAATTTCATTTATATGAAATTATATTACAAATTGATAAATATTATTAGTTTATTATTAATTTTCCTCCTGATGCTAAGATTTCACGTACATTTTCTATCTCAAGTCCTAGTACAAGAGAAACCTCCTCTGAAACCATATCTAGAATATCATTAAAAAACTTTTCTTCAGACTTTGATATATTCTTTTTATTTTTAAGCCCTATCATATCATTTAAAACTATACAAAGATCTATAAAATCTCCTTGCTTAATAGTCTTAGTATATAATTTATACCTATCTAGCCATTTTCCCTTTATTTCTCTTGGTCTTGAGCTAAATATTTTTATAGCATCTCGACATTCTTCATACCCAACACATTTTCTTATTCCCTTAGCTTCCTTATTATTAATTGGTACCATTGTTACAATGTCATTTAAAAGTTTAATAACATAGTATCTATTTACATTTCCATATACTTCTTTCTCTTCTATATTAACAACAACCCCTGCCCCAAAGTTTGGATAAAATACCTTATCTCCTATATATAACATAGTATCACTCCCTAATAACATAAAAATAGACATAATTCTACTAAAGCAATTCTATTATGCTATTATTATATAAATTTCAACCAAAATTGTTTACATAATAATATAATTTTGGCGAGTGATTTTGTTTGACATTTACTTCGAACAAATTCTATAATATTAATTAATTGGAAGTTTTGGAATTAATTTTCCTTAGATATATAACTAATAAAAGGGGTGGAATAATTAATGGATATGTCTTTACTTGCTTTTCAACAAATAGTAAATGATACCCAAATAAGAAACAAGAGTATTATAGATGTAATGACTAAGCTTACAGAGTCGTCATCTAGAATAAATAGAGCTGTTGCTAAATCGGTAACAGTATGTGGATGTATAGAACTTACTGCACAAAAGCAGTCTATACCATTTGAAACATCCCTTGAGGATGCTGGTAAGATAATGAAAAGTCATGTTGATGGAGATGTATGCGATCATTGTCTTGAAGTTCTTCAAGATGAGATTGGTAACCACTTATTTTATATAGCCTCACTATGTAATGCACTTGATATAGACCTTAACGATGCTCTTCAAAAGGAACTTGATAAGGTTAATACACTAGGAAGATACAATATGTTATAAATTAATTCCCACTCAATATTTACAAATAAAATTTCATACAAAAATGGCTAGGTTATACCTAGCCATTTTATTTTATATATTTCTATCTAAAATAACCTGTTCTTGAATCTTACGAAGACCATCTCTTATAGCACGAGCTCTAGCTTCTCCTATACCCTCAACATCATCAAGCTGTTCTATACTAGCCCTCATAATCTTCTTCAGATGTACAAACTCTGAAATAAGATTCTCAATAACACTTTGAGGCATCCTTGGTATTCTATTAAGAAGTCTATATCCTCTTGATGAAATCATAGTTTCAACCATAGTATCAGGTGAGTATCCAAGTACCTTACATATAGTATTAACTTCAACAATATCTTCAGCTGAAAGAGACTTAATATTCTTAATAACATCCTCAAACTCCTTAGAGTCTTCAATATAATCCTTAATAAGAAGTTCTCCCTCTTCCTCAATATTACCTATTAAATCATCAAGCTGCATAGAAACAAGTCTTCCCTCATCTCCAAGTTCACAAATAAATCTTTCTATTTCATATACAATTCTCATAACAAGCTCATATCTTTGTACTGCATTAGTAACATCATATACAGTTACTAAGTCCTCAATTTCAAGAGCTGATAAATTAGCTATAGCCTCATCAAGAACAACCTTGTATCTTTCAAGTGTTTGTACTGCCTGATTGGCTTTGTTAAGAACCGTATTCGTATCCTTTAATATATACTTTAAGCTTCCCTTATAAACAGTAATAAGATTTCTTCTTTGAGATATTGCAATAACAATAGCTCCCGTTTGTCTACTAACCCTTTCAGCTGTCCTATGTCTTGTTCCTGTTTCCCTAGTAGTAATACTAGCATCAGGTAAAAGCTGTGCATTAGCGTAAAGTATTCTTTTTCTGTCTGAGCTAATAATAATAGCTCCATCCATTTTAGCTAATTCATAAAGATATGCAGGTGAGTATTCACTATTAATATAGAATCCTCCATCTGTTATTTTCATCATATCCTCTTCATCACTAATAACAATAAGCCCTCCTGTTTTTGCCTTAAGGACATTCTCAAGACCATCCCTTAAAGATGTACCAGGGGCCATTATACATAGAAGATCTAAAAGGTTTTGTTCTCTATAATCCTTCAATTCTTCTCCCCCTAAACTGTAATATAGTTATAGACAATTTAAATATTTAATTACATTTCAAAATATAACATAATATATTCCTATTACTTTATCGTTAACCTTATTATTAACTGTATAGAATAATATTATTTATTAGTCCTTAAAAATCATACATATAATATGAATATTTTTCAATAGTTTTTTATAAAGCTATGTATAAACAAGGAGTAGCAGACTTCTTGCCTGCTACATCTATACATTATTATTAATATTTATTATTATTATATTTTAAAAAATCCCAAATTATACATTAATTAAATACGTCATTAATAACATCCATTAAGGTTCTACACTCCTTTACCTTAAGAGATTTAAACTCTAACTTCCTTACAATAGCACCCTTAGCTATATATGCTCTTTTAAATCCCATTCTATCAACTTCACGAAGTCTTGCCTCAATAGATGGAACCTTTTTAAGTTCACCTGTTAATCCTACATCTGATATGAAAACAGTGCTAGAATCTATTGGTTTTTCCTTAAATGAGGATGCTATGCTCATAATAGTACAAAGGTTAATAGCTGTTTCTCGTATTCTAAGTCCACCTGTTGTTTTAAGTACAGCATTTTTATTAGCCATATTCATATACCCACGCTGTTCAAGAATTGATATTAAAGTATTAAGCTGATCTCTACCTATAGTTTCACATATTCTTGATGGATATGGCATAAATGAAGTAGAAACAAGTGACTCTATTTCAAGAATTATTGGCCTTGAACCTTCACGTACAACTGTAAGTGCAGTTCCAATAGGCTCATTTCCTTCTTCACGTCTAGTCATAAAATACTCTGATGGATTATCTATAGATATCATTCCCTCTTCTGTCATTGAGAAAAATCCCATTTCACCTGTACTTCCAAATCTATTTTTAGTAGCAACAAGACTACGAAGTTCCTCATCACTATCCCCTTCAATAACAAGTACAGTATCAACTAAATGTTCAAGTGATCTAAGTCCTGCTATCTCTTCATTCTTATTCATCTGTCCAACTAAAAATACTGCCCTAGGCCTTACCTTATTTTTAGCAAGCTTTAGTAGTTCACTTGCACACTCCATTGTTTGAGTTGGGGAACCGGCTCTAGAAGGTAAAAACTCTTCTAATGTAAATGTTTGAATACTATCTACTATAATAAGGTCAGGGTCAACTGAAGCTACTGCACCTAATACATCATTCATACTAGTTGTTGATACTACGTAAATATTTTCACTAATAGACTTTAGTATTCTACTTGCCCTGTTTTTAATTTGGCTATCACTTTCTTCTCCTGATGCATAGAGTATTTTCTTTCCCTGTGATGCTAAATCACTTGCTACTTGTAAAAGTAGTGTTGACTTACCTGCACCAGGCTTTGCTGTAATTATAGTAATAGAGTCACGAACAATACCTGATCCCATTACCCTATTAAACTCGCTAATACCAGTTACTATTCTATCGCTATTACAAGAAGCTACCTCATTAAGCTTTTTAATTGCAACAACTTTTTCAACACGTTTAGTTTGATTCATTATAGCAGACTTAGGCTGCTGACTTACCTCTTCAAATGTATTCCACTGATCGCACCCTGGGCATTTCCCCATCCACTTAGGCGTTTCATAGCTACACTCTTTACAAATAAAACTTATTTTGGACTTTGCCATATAATCCCGCCCTTTTTAAATATTTAACTTATAAACACTATATCCTAAATTAGGGATTAGTTAAAGTAAAATGGTAGAACCATTTGGTCCTACCATTTTAGAAAGTATAACTATATAATTTAAGTTAATCTATATGATCTTCATTAGCATTATCATTATTAGATTGCTTATCTTCAAGTTCAATATTCTCATCAGGTGATGATGGGGTATATTCTCCCTTAGAGATAAATACAACATTGTCATCCTTATAGTCCATAATTATGCTATCACCCTTTTTAACTTTGCCCTTTAGCATCTCCTCTGAAAGTTTATCTTCAACTGTTTTAGTAATTGCTCGTCTAAGAGGTCTTGCCCCATATGACTTATCATAACCAACCTTAGCTAGGTGAGATATAATATCCTGTGTATAATCAAGATTAATTTCGTTAGATGATAACCTTTTGCATACAGCGTCAAGCATAAGACTAACTATCTTCTCAATATCTTTTTCAGTTAGCTTATGGAATATAACTATATCGTCAATTCTATTAAGGAATTCTGGCCTAAAGTGACGTTTAAGGTCTTCTAGTATTCTTTCCTTCATTTTTTCGTGTTCAGCGATTTCACGTGACTCATCACCTGTATCAAATCCCATAGACATCTTATCTATTGTGTGGGCTCCTAAATTAGATGTTAAAATAACTATTGTGTTTTTAAAGTCTATTGTTTTGCCTTGCCCACTTGTTACCCTACCATCTTCAAGTATTTGAAGAAGTACATTAAATACATCTGGATGTGCTTTTTCAATTTCGTCAAATAGAATAACTGAATATGGATTACGACGAACAGCCTCTGTAAGCTGACCACCCTCTTCATATCCAACATATCCTGGAGGAGAACCAATTAATCTTGATACTGCATGTTTCTCCATATACTCTGACATATCTATTCTAATCATATCACTTTCACTACCAAACATAGCCTCTGCAAGTGCTTTTGAAAGCTCTGTTTTACCAACTCCAGTAGGTCCAAGGAATATAAATGAACCAATAGGACGCTTAGGATCCTTAAGACCAACTCTTGCACGTCTAACTGCCCTTGCTAGTGCATCTACTGCTTCTTCTTGACCAACTACCCTCTCATGTAGAATTTCTTCAAGCTTAAGTAGTCTTTGAGATTCATCATCTGATAATCTATTTACAGGTATTCCTGACCACCTTGAAACTACAAATGCAATATCTTCTTCAGTTACTGTTAAGTTATCTGAAAGCTTCTCGTCACTCCAATTACTCTTAGCCTTTGAAAGCTTATCAAGGATCTCATTTTCTTTTGTTTTAAGCTCTGCAGCCTTCTCAAAGTTCTCAGTTCCAACAGCTTCTTCTTTCTCTTTTCGAATAGCCTCAAGCTCATCTTCAATCCCCTTAACATCCTCTGGTGCAGTAAGGTTCTTAATTCTAACCCTAGCTGAGGCTTCATCCATAAGGTCTATAGCCTTATCTGGAAGGAATCTATCAGAAATATACCTAGATGAAAGTTCAACAGCAGCCTTAAGAGCCTCATCTGAAATATGAAGCCTATGGTGTGCTTCATATTTATCACGTAGTCCTCTTAGTATCTCAAGAGCCTCTTCCTTACTAGGTTCTCCTACAAGTACTGGTTGGAATCTTCTTTCAAGTGCCGGATCCTTTTCGATATACTTTCTATATTCTTCAATAGTAGTTGCACCTATAAGCTGAATTTCTCCCCTTGATAGTGCTGGCTTTAATATATTAGATGCATCCATAGCACCCTCTGATGCCCCTGCACCTACAATTGTATGAACCTCATCAACAAATAATATTAAATCACCTGCATCCTTAACTTCATTCATAACGGACTTAAGTCTTTCTTCAAACTCTCCCCTATACTTAGCACCTGCAAGCATAGCTGTTATGTCAAGGGTGTAAACCTTCTTGTCCTTTAGGATTTCTGGAACCTTCCCCTCTGTTATTCTTTGTGCAAGCCCCTCTGCTATAGCTGTTTTACCAACTCCTGGCTCTCCAATAAGGCAAGGGTTGTTCTTACTTCTTCTACTTAAAATCTCAACAACCCTTTCAGTTTCACTATCACGTCCTATAATAGGGTCAAGCTTTCCTTCCTTAGCAAGCTTAGTTAAGTTACGAGCAAACTTCTCAAGTTCCTTTGGATTACTTGACTGTTTGTTATCCCCCTTAACATTAGCACTCTTACTACTTCCAAATGATGCAATTAATTTCTCCTTAAGTGCATTCATATCAACAGATAACCTTTTTAGAACATTATAAGCTAAGCATTCACCGTCTTCTAAAATAGCAAGTAATATATGTTCTGGAGCTACAAAATTATGGGATAAGGCTCTAGCTATAGCCCTTGAAACCTCAATTATCCTCTTATTGCGGGGAGTTAATGGTAAGTTCTTCGGTTCAAACCCCATTATTCCCTTGCCTTCAATCGTAATAATTATATTTTTAAGTTCTGGTATAGTAACTCCAAAACTTCCCAAAATATCAGATGCATTAGCACCCTCTTCCATCATACCAATTAAAAGATGTTCAGTTCCAACATAGCTATGACCAAGCTGCTTAGCTGCCTCTGCTGATGCTAAAACTACCTTCTGACTTCTCTCAGTAAATCCACCAAACAAATCGCTTTCCTCCAATCAAGTCTAGGCTATTTGCCTTAATATTATTTTTATTATTGCCAAAATAGGGAGTAAAATATAACACCTAAAAATAAATTTCTACTTCTTAGCAAGTATGTATTCACTTCCATCTGAGGATACATGGTCATATCCTATTTTATTATTATCAAGTATCCCTAGTATACTTTGTTTTGTAATGTCATTTGCCGTGTATATAGCTAAGTAATCTCCCTTTGAAAGAATACCTGTGGCTTCAAGAATCTCGTCTTTACAGTTAATATTATCATTGACTCTTAATGTATACCTTGACATTTAGACCACCTCGATAGTAGTTTTTACATATTTTAAAAAAACATTCGTATTATTACTAATATATTAATTTTCTTAATAAAAAACTTTTTATTAATTTTTTTCAACTTCTCTATTTCCCTATATTTTTTTACCATTTTAGGTATATAATTAATAGGTATAGGAGGGATGATAATGAAAAAGGTACTATCATCAACAATGGAATGGATAATATGTATAATTGTAGCTGTTGCATTAACATTTATCCTAAAGACTTTTTTATTTGATATTATTAAGGTATCTGGTGATTCAATGTACCCAACTCTACACAACAAAGACATGCTTGGAGTTGAAAAGATAAGTCTCATTAAAAAAGATTTTAAACATGGAGATATAATTATATTTGACCCAGGTAGTAAGGGACATGGAATATACATTAAAAGAGTTATAGGACTTCCTGGTGATACAGTTGAAATTAAAGGTGGCGGCGTATATGTTAATGGCGAGCATCTTAATGAAACTTATTTAGACCCTAACACCTTTACTGAAAACGATATGAAACTTACCCTTGAAAAGGGCTATGTATTTGTACTTGGAGATAATAGAGCTGTAAGTGAAGATAGTAGAAACATTGGACCTATTCCTATAGAGAATATAAAAGGTCATGCTGTTGTACGCCTCTTCCCATTTAACAGTATTGGATTTGTAAAATAAAAAAGGTTGATGGATATCCATCAACCTTTTTTTAGTTAAATTCTTGTCTTTCACCTGTAACCATGTATACAAGTCTTTCACAAATATTAGTAGTGTGATCAGCAATTCTCTCAAGGAAACGTCCTACAAATAATAGCTTAGTTCCCTGTTTAATATTATCTCTGTGTTCTCCTATTAGGATAAATAATTCCTCAACAATATTTTCGTAAATCTCATCTACTTCCTCATCCATTAGGGCTACCTTTTCAGCAAGAGTTATATCTTCCTTAACAAAGGCATCAAGACTTAACCTTACCATGTCTTGACACATACCAGCCATTTTAGGAATATCTATAAGTGGCTTAATAAGTGACTCCTCACCAATTTCAAGTGTGATCTTTGAAATATTAACAGCATGGTCTCCCATTCTCTCAAGATCTGTTATAAGCTTAAGTGCTGTTGCTACAATTCTAAGGTCCTTAGCAAGTGGTGATTGAAGTGCTAAAAGCGTCATACACTCCTGCTCTATTTCAATTTCTAAAAGATCTATCTTATCATCTTCTTCATAAACCCTTTTAGCAAGTTCTACATCTCCATTTTTAAGTGCTGTAACAGACATGTTAATAACACTTTCAACCATAGAACCCATTGTTAACACCTTATGTTTTACGTCAAGAATTCTTTGTGAATAATGCTCTCTACTCATTACTTTCCCCCCTTCTTCTAACCGAAACGACCAGTTATATAATCCTCTGTTCTTTTGTCACGTGGGTTAGAGAAAATGTTTTTTGTTATATCGTACTCTATAACCTCACCATTTAGGAAAAATGCAGTATAATCTGATATTCTAGCTGCCTGGTGCATAGAGTGGGTTACCATAATTATAGTATATTCATCTTTCAAATCAAGTAAAAGTTCTTCTATCTTATGGGTTGATATAGGGTCAAGTGCTGATGTTGGCTCATCCATAAGGATAACGTCTGGCTGCATAGCTATTGCTCTTGCAATGCAAAGTCTTTGTTGCTGACCACCTGATAGCTCTAGGGCTGACTTATGAATTTTATTCTTAACCTCATCATATAAAGCTACTGATTTAAGTGTACTTTCAACAACATCATCTAGAAGTTCCTTGTCTTTGATTCCATTTTTACGAAGACCATATACTATATTCTCATATATTGATTTAGGAAATGGATTTGGTCTTTGGAAAACCATTCCAATATTACGTCTAAGTTCAACAGAGTCTATACTACTTGAATATATATTTTCGCCTTCAACAAGTATTTCTCCTTCTACTTTTATACCATCTATAAAATCATTCATTCTATTAAGACTTCTAAGGAATGTTGATTTACCACATCCTGAGGGTCCTATAAATGCTGTAATCTGCTTATCATATATGTCCATACTTATATTTTTAAGTGCCTTATTGTCACCATAATAAAAGTCCATATTGCTTATTTTAATCTTTGTATCCATCTCATTCACCCTCTTCATTAGTCCTTCATTTTGATTTGATACTTGTTTCTAAGTATAATAGCTATTGAATTTACTAAAAGTAGTATAGCAAGTAATACTAAAATTCCTGCTGCTGCTAAATGTTCAAACTCAACCTTTGGCATTGCTGACCAGTTAAAGATCTGAATCGGTAATGCTGTAAATGAATCAAGTGGATTCGTAGGTGCAAATGATATATATCCAACTGCTCCTACAACTATTAGTGGTGCAGCTTCACCAAGTACCCTTGAAATACCAAGTATTGTACCTGTTAAAATTCCTGGAATTGAGTAAGGAAGTATAACTCCAGTAACTGTTTGCCACTTAGTAGTACCTAGTGCATATGAAGCCTGCTTAAGTGATGATGGTACTGTTCTTAAAGCTTCTTGAGATGCAAGTATTATAATAGGAAGCACTAATAGCGCCATTGTAAATGATGCTGCAAGTATACTTCTTCCCATACCAAGTCCACGAACAAAAATCGTAAGACCTAGTATACCGTATATAATTGAAGGTACTCCAGCAAGGTTTGCTATATTTAACTTAATAAACTCAGTAAGTTTTCCTTCCTTAGCGTATTCCTCAAGATAAATAGCAGTTCCAACTCCAACTGGGAATGCTATTAAAGCTGTTAAAACAATAATCCATAAACTTCCTAATAGTGCTGGGAAAATACCTGCTCTACTTGGAAGAATTGATGGGTAATTCGTAATAAACTTACCTGTTAGGTAAGGTACACCCTTTATTAAAAGATCTATAAGAAGAATAGCTAGCATTATAATTCCGAACATAGTACAGGCAAATATAACACCGTGGAATATTGAGTTTTTCATTCTACGTCTTTTGATTCTTTGTGCGCTTTTATCACCCATTATAGTGCCCTCCTATATTTCTTAACTACCTTCTTAGATATTATGTTAAGTATTAGTGTAATTATAAATAGTAGTGTTCCTACTGCATATAACGTTTTATGTGAAATTGATCCGTATGGAACATCTCCCATACTTACCTGTGCTATAAATCCTGTCATTGTTTGTATACTTTCAAGTGGATTAAGTGTAAGCTTTGGGGTTGATCCCGCTGCCATGGCAACAATCATTGTTTCTCCTATTGCTCTTGATATAGCAAGAATAAATGAAGCTGCAACACTTGAAATTGATGCAGGTAAAACAATCTTAGTTGCTACCTCAAACTTAGTTGAACCAAGACCATATGCTCCTTGACGTAGTGAATCTGGTACTGCCATCATAGCATCTTCACTTAGTGAGCAAACCATTGGAATAGTCATTATTCCTACTGCTATACCTGCACTTAAAGCATTAAATACGCTTATATCAGGGAATATTGTCTTAAGAATTGGTGTAATCGTTGTAACTGCAAAGTATCCATATACTATTGATGGAATACCAGCTAAAATTTCAAGAATAGGCTTAATTATCTTACGTACCCTATTTGGTGCATACTCACTTAAGTAAATAGCAGCACCAAGTCCTATTGGTATTGAGATTAAAGCCGCAAAAACAACAATTAATAATGTACCAGCAACAAGTGGTAATACCCCAAAGTGTGCATCAGCAAATAATGGAGTCCACTGGGTACCAGTTAAAAATTCAACTATTGAAACCTCTTTAAAGAAACTAAAAGTTTCTCCTATTAGAGATAATATAATTCCAATTGTTATAAGTATTGATATAATTCCAAGTCCCATTAAAGTAGCTTTAACAAATTTCTCTCTTTGCTTCGTCTTTGCCTTGCTTGGGAATACAATCTTTCTCATTTCAATCCTCCCTTAACTAGTATGATAATTACTTTTTACCTGCTAGCTCATTAACCTTATTTAGTGCATTTTCGTATTTAACGTCTTCTAGTGGATAATATCCAACCTGAGTAATAAATTCCTTAACCTTTGTAAAGTAATATGTTAAGAATGTGTGTACTTCCGGTCTTTTTAGTGATTCTTCGTTAACATAAATATATAAAGGTCTTGAAAGTGGTGAATACTTATTTGAACTAATCGTTTCAGCATTTAGTTCAATCCCGTTAACCTTAAGTGCCTTTAGCTTTGAGCTATTCTCTTCATAGAATGCTGCTCCAAAATATCCTAATGCATACTTATCATTTGCAACTCCTTGAATTAAAACGTTATCGTCTTCACTTGCTGTAAAATCAGTTCTTATTGACTTACTTTCTCCATTTATTGCCTCTGTAAAATAATCAAATGTTCCTGAATCTGTTCCAGGTCCATAAAGCTTAATTTCTTCCTTTGGCCACTCAGGTCTTATATCACTCCATTTTTTGATTTTAGAACCTGGTTCCCAAATTCTCTTAAGTTCCTCTGTTGATATATCTGAAATCCAATCATTTTGTGGGTTAACAACAATGGCAATTCCATCATATGCAACCTCAAACTCATGCATTTTTATTCCATGTTCACTAGCTTTATCAGCTTCTTCTTTCTTAACTGCTCTTGAAGCATCATTAATGTCAATTTCTCCAGCGTAGAACTTCTTAAAACCTCCACCGGTACCTGATGTACCAATAGATACTCTAACCTCTCTATGTTCCTCATTAAAATACTCAGCTACAACCTGACTAATAGGTGCAACCGTACTTGAACCGTCTATCTTTATTTGTTGATGTTCCTTACCTGTACAGCCTACTGCTGTAACTCCAATTAAAGTCACAAGACCTGCTAATACAAGTCCCTTTAGTTTTTTCATTAGGGATTTCTCCTTTCAACCTTACATTAAATAGTTACAATTTGATTATAATTTTACTATACCTCATATTCTATCCTCTTAAGTTAATTCAATGTTAAATCCATTTAACATTACTATAAAATAACAATTAAATATAAAAAATCTCATAACTATGTAACTATAGTGTTCCTAAAATCCCTATAAAATATTTAAAAGGGCTACTAAATCTTATTTATCTCTCTTGCTTTAAATAGCCCTTCATACTTTAAGATTGAAATTATTTTTGTGTTAATTTATGAATCTCTTCTTTAGCATTTTCATATTTTGAGTCCTCTAAAGGAAAATACCCAACCTGTGATACTAAATCTTTAACATTATTCATAAAAAAGTTTAGGTACTCAATAACTTCTGGCCTTTTTACTGATTCACTTGATACGTAAATGTATAAAGGTCTTGAAAGGGGACTATACTGCTTGTTTGCAATTGTATCTGATTTAAGTGCTACACCGTTAATAGTTAATGCCTTAAGCTTATCTATATTTTCTTCATAATAGGCAGCTCCGAAATAACCTAGTGCATACTTATCATTTGAAACACCTTGAACTAAAACATTATCATCTTCACTTGCTGTAAAATCAGTTCTAATCCTCTTAGCCTTACCGTTTATAGCCTCAGTAAAATATTCAAATGTTCCTGAGTCTGTACCTGGTCCATAAAGTCTAATCTCTTCCTGTGGCCACCCTTTTCTTATATCGCTCCACATTTTAATCTTTGAACCTTCATCCCATATCAGTTTAAGTTCTTCGCTTGTTATATCAGTTGCCCATGTATTTTCTTTATTAACTACAACAGCAATACCATCATATGCTACCTCAATACCAGTTACGTGAATGTTTTTTTCACTTGCTTTTTTAAGTTCTTCTTCCTTAATTTTTCTTGAAGCATTATTTATATCTGTTTCACCTGCAGTAAATTTTTTAAAGCCTCCTCCTGTACCTGAAACCCCAATTGAAACCTTAACATCCTTAAATTCCTTATTAAATTCCTCTGTCACTGCCTGTGCTATTGGGGCTACTGTACTAGACCCATCAAGTCTAACTTGTCCCTGAATATTACTAGTAGTCTCCTGATTTTCTGAGCATCCTACAAAGCTTAATGCTAGTGCTCCAATAACTGTAGAAATAATTAACCCTTTAATCTTCCCCATTTAATTTTCCTCCTAAAGAAAAAATAATTTATGAGTTAATTATAAGATTTAAAAATACTCGTAACTATCACTTAAAAGTTAAATAAAGTTTAAGTGATTTTACATTTTTTGTGCATTAAATTAACATTATTAACTTAATAGTTTCACAATATTCATTTTTTAGGAATAGATTGAATATATATATGTATGGACTATAAGGAGGTGATTAATATGCTAAGTACAAGTGCAATCATAGGCTTAGTTTGTATTGGTGCAATGATCATAGTATCATTCGTAACTATTAAGTCAAATAGTAAGAAGTCCTCCGACTCTAAAAAACTACCAGAATCAAAAGAAGAAAAGAACGAGTAAAAAATATAAAGCTTGTAGATTACATCTACAAGCTTTATATTTTTAGATCATTTATACATTCTAATTATAACTTAAGGGTATATAATCCCCCCTATTATAGTTCATATTCTAGTATAGGTGGCTTTGAACTTTCAGTAGATGAGAAGTGTACAATCGTTCCCTCATCACCATGTGGATATATAGTAATTCCATTGTTAACTATTTCATTACTTAACCATTTGTTAAATATACTAGTTATATCTATTTCTATATATTTTCCTATACTTAATTTATCAACTATAAACTCAATATCCGTAGAAGAATACTTTGGCAAACTTACATAACAGGTATCTGCAATATATACATATTCCTTGTTTATACCTATATTAAATTTAATATTCTCAATGGTTTCATCTGGCTGCTTTTTACGAACAAATATCTTCAGTATAGCCTTTTTAACTACTGATGCCTTAATACAGTCTGTATTAAACTTCATTATTGTCTTAGCTAACTTAACATCATCATCCCTTTTTAATCTTCCAATTAATAAAAGTGAAGATAGATGATACTTCTTATATGGTAAATTGCTTATAACAAAGGTATCTTTCATATATTTTGACTTTAAACATGTCATACATACACCCTCCTGCTATTTCTTCCTAGTATTAATATATTCTAATAATTTAAAATTATTGTATATATAAACTATAGAATTTATCTATGATATTCTATGTATCTAAAAAATTTTTAGTATAATATCATCATTTGATATAATTAAATTATTAAGTATATAATTTTTCTCTGCATAATATATACTTAAATTGTTACTATAAGAATAATAATATTTTTATGGAGGAATTATGAGAAAGCTTGATCCTAAATTTTATTTACAGGATACACATACTGTTGCTAAAGGTCTACTTGGTAAAAATCTAGTACACTTTGTTAATGGACATTATCGAATAGGAAAAATAGTTGAAACTGAAAGTTATATCGGATCTATTGATAAGGCATGCCATGGATACAACTATAAGAAAACTCCTAGAACAGAAACTATTTTTAATGCAGGTGGGGTTTCCTATATATACTTAATATATGGAATGTATAATTGTACAAATGTAGTTTGTGAAGTAGAAGGTGAACCCTGTGCCGTTCTTATTCGTGCACTTGAGCCTATTCATGGAATAGAGTATATGTGCATTGATAGATATAAAAAATCTCTTAATGAAATTACAAAAAAGCAATATATAAACCTTGCTAATGGACCTGGTAAACTTTCTATTGCTATGGCACTTACTAAAAAACATAATAATATTAGCTTTAACTCCGATGATTTATTTATATGTGAAAATGAAAATATATCTGATGATAATATTATAAAATCAAAACGTATTAACATAGATTATTCTGAAGAAGCACGTGATTTTCTATGGAGATACTATATAAAAGACAATAAATATATATCTAAAAAATAGCCTACTTTAATTAAGTAGGCTATTTCTTTATATCTTTGTAATATAATATATCGAATGTCTCTCCAGTATCTAGAGTTGCTACATAAAGCACTCCATCATCCTTGTTATGGTAGTTAATAGAGGAAACCTCATATCGTTTAATCTCCCTATATTCCCTATCTATAACCTCATCTCTAGTATTATCAGTTACTAAAACAATATTATTACCATTAAAATAAAGATTTTCAATTAAAGGGACCTGTCCCTTTGTATATGTAACCACCCTAATTTTAGAGATCTTCTTCTTATTAATTTTAGTCATAAATTCGTCAAGTCTATGTTTATTGTGTATTATACTATTAACAATAACAACATCTCCGTTATTTATAGCTGTTTCCTCTGTATATTCAAATGGAATATTCTTAGTATCAGCAACTACAACCTTCTCTGTAAGCATATTCTTCATCTCTATGTTATGACTATACTGAACCTTGCCTATTAATAATATACTAAACATACCTATACATATTAATGTTAATACTCTTCTTTTCATAATCATATTAATAGATAAACTATCTACTTACCTCCTTATATACTTATATATTTATATGATTAACATAAAGCATAGAAATGATACAACTGCAAATAAAAAAGGCATAGAAAATTCTATGCCTTTAATTGCTTAAAAGGGTCAAAAAAT
>NZ_JAVWJB010000003.1:3355-102247 GCF_036639235.1 Clostridium sp. | reverse complement strand
ACATGTCTTTCAACTCTAAGTGAAAGTGTTTCAAGTCCTTGTATTAATTGGAATGCATTAAATGGACTAAGTGCAGCTCCTGTGTCACGAAGTAATTGTACTCTAGCCTTAATTATATAAGCTATATTACCAAAAGCCTCTGCATACACGATTCCATTATAGCTTGAATCTGGCTCAGTAAATCCTTTAAACTTACCTGATGCCCAGTCAAAGTTACCTCCATCAACTATAATTCCACCTAGTGATGTACCATGTCCACCTATAAACTTAGTAGCTGAATGAACTACTATGTCCGCTCCATGTTCAATTGGTCTAATAAGGTATGGAGTTCCAAATGTATTGTCTACAATTAGTGGAATATTGTTTTCGTGGGCAATTGCTGCTACCTTCTCAATATCTATTATATTTGAATTTGGGTTACCTATTGTTTCAATATAGATAGCCTTTGTATTTTCATTTATTGCACTTCTAAAGTTCTCAACATCATCTGGGTCTACAAAAGTAGTAGTAATCCCGTACTTTGGAAGAGTTGATGCAAATAAGTTATATGTTCCACCGTAAAGGGTTCCTGCTGATACTATGTTGTCTCCTGCTTCACAAATATTCATAATAGAATATGTTATTGCTGCACTACCTGAAGCTACTGCAAGGGCAGCTGCTCCCCCCTCTAGCTCTGCAACTCTCTTTTCTAAAACATCAGTAGTTGGATTCATTAGTCTTGTATAAATATTTCCGAACTCTTTAAGTCCAAATAAATTTGCAGCATGATCTGCATCATTAAATACATATGATGTTGTTTGATATATTGGAACTGCTCTAGCTCCTGTTGTTTTGTCTACCTCTTGTCCACCATGAACCTGAATTGTGTTAAACCCTAATTTTTTCCCCATTATTCTATCCTCCTATAAATAAATAATTAATATATTTTAGATGTAATACATTATTTCCTGATGTCCTCTTACTTTTTTATACTTTTCTACTAAAACATCAAGTTTCGTTTCTGTAGTTACATCAAAAATTGCCCCATTAACCTTTTCCCATACACAAGTGTTTATACATCTTTTTATTAATGTGTCATCTGGCATATTATCAACAATTGATAAATCACCTTCTATTGAATATAGAATATCGTAAACACTTATTTCTGAGTTTTCCTTTGTTAAGAAGTAGCCACCCCTAGCTCCCTTAACACTTTTTACTATTCCTGATTTTTTCAGTGATGAAAAAACCTGCTCTAAATATCTTTCTGATATATCCTCCGCCTCTGCTATCATATATAGTGGAATATATCCACTATCCCTATTAGCTGCTAAATAAATCATAGCTCGAAGTCCATATCTTCCCTTTGTAGATAGTTTCACTTATAACACCTCAAATTCTAAATAAAGTACTCTATTTGCTTATATGCTTCCTTTTCCTTTAGGGACTCGTATTCTTGAACAAGATCTTTAATAGTTATATTGTCAACTACTCCTTCAATCTCATCCTTAATACCCTTCCAAACATCCTTTGTTACGCATTTTTCAAATGCTTCGCAGGATATAATCCCCTCATCTAGACATTTTACAGGAGAAAGTGACCCTTCAAGTGACCTTATTATTTTTCCTACTGTAATTCTTGAGATATCCTTAGATATTTTGTATCCACCTTGTCCACCTCTAGTACCTTCTACAATCCCATTCTTTCTAAGATCTGAAAAAATATGTTCTAGGTATTTCTGCGAGATTCCTTGCCTTTCTGAAATAGACTTAATAGATACACTTTCTCCATTACCGTATAGTGCCATATCTAAAATGGCTTCTATTCCATATCTCCCCTTAGTTGAAATTCTCATATATACCTCCTTAGTATTTCCTACTAAAACTATATGTTAAATATATATTACATTCCATTATTTACTATGTCAATATTTTCTATAATATTTTTTATTTTTTTATATTCTTTATTTTGAAGGTGCTTAATTATTTGGCTTCCTACAATTACTCCATCACTAGCATTTGCAAGCTCTCTAGCCTCCTCTTTTGTAGAAATTCCAAAACCAGATAATACAGCTACATTTGAAAAACTTTTTACTTGTTTTAGTAGATTTAAGGTATCATTTGAGATTTTATTTTCTTTTCCTGTTACAGATAGGGTATTTACACAATATACAAATCCAGAGGCAATATTAACTATCTTCTTAATTCTTTCAGTTGAGGATGTTAGTGTTACAAGTGGTATATATGAAACATTATTCTTTATACATGAATCTATATAGGGATTCGCTTCTTCTAGGGGAACATCAGGAATAATCACACCATCTACTCCTTTTTCCCTTGAAAGAGTGAAGAATTTCTCTATTCCTACCGAAAGTATAGGATTAAGATAGGTCATAATAACTATTGGTATATCTACTCTTTTTTTGATTTCTTCTACACAGTTAAGTACGTCATATATGGTTGTTCCATTAGAAAGTGCCCTTTTGCCTGCTTCTTGAATTGTTAGTCCATCTGCTGCTGGGTCTGAAAATGGAACTCCAAGTTCTAAAATATTAGTTCCCATTTCCTTTAGTCTTACAGCATCTTCTATTGTCCCCTTAATGCCCCTTTCCCCAGCCATAATATAGGCTGTAAATGCTTTTTTAGAATTAGCTTTAAGGTTACTTAGGGTTTCTATTAATTTATTTTCCATGGTTATCCTCCTCTAAAATAAGGCTTAATCTTTCAACATCCTTATCTCCTCTACCTGATAGACAAACAACGATTACTTTATCCTTATTAAGTGTTTTTGCTAATTTCATTGCATATGAAATTGCGTGGGCTGACTCTATAGCAGGTATAATTCCCTCTGCCTTAGTTAGTGCCTTAAACCCATCTATTGCATCCCTATCATCTGCTATAACATACTCTGCTCTTCCTGTAGAGTTAAGATAGCAATGTTCAGGACCAACCCCAGGATAATCAAGTCCAGCAGATATTGAGTAGGGCTCTATTATCTGCCCATATTCGTCCTGTAATAGCATCATCTTAGAACCATGAAGAACTCCACTTCTACCATATGCCATACTTGCAGCATTTTCACTCTCACCATGACCACCTGGTTCTACACCATATAACTTAACTGAAGCATCATTAATAAATGGATAAAACATTCCTATAGAATTACTTCCTCCACCAACACAGGCTACAAGTGCATCTGGAAGTTTTCCCTCCACATTTAAGATCTGCTCCCTTGTTTCTCTCCCAATAATACTTTGAAAGTCACGAACCATTTGAGGAAACGGATGTGGTCCAACTACACTACCAATGCAGTAATGCGAATCTATACAAGATGCCACCCAATCTCTTAATGCCTCATTAACTGCATCTTTTAGGGTACCCCCTCCACTTGTTACCTCAATAACCTTAGCTCCAAGCATTTTCATTCTATCTACATTAAGCTTCTGACGCTTAATATCTTCACTTCCCATAAAAACCTTACATTCCATTGATAAAAGTGCACAGGCTGTTGCAGTTGCAACTCCATGTTGACCTGCTCCTGTTTCTGCTATTATTTTTCTTTTACCCATTCTTTTAGCAAGAAGACATTGTCCTATTGCATTATTAATTTTGTGGGCACCTGTATGGTTAAGGTCTTCTCTTTTAAGGTATATCTTAGCCCCACCTACCTTATCAGTAAGATTCTTTGCAAAATATAATGGAGTAGAGCGACCAACATAACTTTCTAAGTAGTAATTTAACTCCTCTTGAAACTCATTGCTGTTTTTGATTTCTTCGTATTCTCTACTTAATTCAAGTACAGGCTTAATTAGAATTTCCGGAATAAACATTCCTCCAAATTCACCATAGTATCCGTTAATTGGATTATTATACCCTTCCATTTTTATCCCCCTTTACTTTTTCTATAAATTTTTCTATAAGACATATACTTTTTGTATTATTTATTTCAACTCCTGAACTTACATCTACCATATAAGGATTAACTAGTTTTATAGCATCCTGAACATTGGTACTATTAAGTCCACCTGCTAATACTAACTTGTCTCTGTGCTCCCTCTTAAGGCCTCTTAATACGTTCCAGTCAAATGCCTTCCCCTCTCCCCCTCTATAAACTTCACACTTAGCATCAAGTAGTATTCTCTGTACATTCTTAAAGTCATCTATTTTAATAAGATCACTTTCCTCATTTATAGAAAACGCTTTCATAACCCTACAATTAACCTTAGATATATATGAAGCATCCTCATCACCATGAAGCTGAACAAAGTCTAGCTTAAGTGCATTAACTAAATAGTTAATCCTATTAATATCCTCATTAACAAATACCCCTATTCTTTCAATTCCGCTTCTAAGAGCATCTGTAAGAATCCTTGCCCTCTCTAAACTTATTTCTCTTTTGCTTTTGGCAAAGACTATCCCTACCCCATCTATATTTAAGTTATTTATAGCCCTAATTGTTTCTAATTCTTTGATTCCACATATTTTTACCCTAGTCATTTTCAACATCTCTTATTTCTAGAATCTTATCTTTAAGACTATTTGAGGTTACAAAGCTTTCACCTACTAGTACACAATCTACTCCAAGATTCTTCAAATACCTAATATCCTCATTTGACTTAATCCCACTTTCGCTAATTACAATACCCTTAAATCCCTTAAGCTCCTTTATTAATTCCCCTGTTACCCTTATATCTGTTTTAAAGGTTTTAAGATTTCTGTTGTTAATTCCTATTATGCTTGGGTTTAGCTTAAGTCCTCTGTGAATCTCTTCTTTACTGTGAACCTCAATAATTATGTTTAGCCCATAACTTAATGCATAACTATATAAGTCACTTAATTCATAATCATCTAAACATGCAGCTATAAGAAGAATAATATCTGCTCCTAACTTATATGCTATGTCTATTTGAACCCTATCAACTATAAAGTCCTTACATAGAATAGGTAAACTAGTTTCAAGTCTAACCTCTAATAAATCCTTGTAACTTCCTTTAAAGTACTTATCCTCTGTTAATACTGATATGGCACTTGCACCACTCTCCTCGTACTCCCTTGCAAGTAATCTTGGGTCTAGATCAATATTTAAGTCTCCCTTAGATGGTGATGCCCTCTTAATCTCTGCAATAACTGCCATTCCTTTTGATGATTTAACCCTATCTATAAAGGATATTGGGGATTTGTTTATTTTACTTAAAACATCTTTCTTGTATGAAACTATTTCCTCTAATATAGTTGCCATTATCTATTACTCTCCTTTACTAATAGGTTAAGCTTCTCAAGTGCCTTCCCAGAATCTATTGCATAGGTTACTATTTGAACTGCATCTTGAATATCACTACACATACCTGAGGCTACAAGTCCAATTGCTGAATTTAGTATTACAACATCTCGCCTAGGACCTTTTTCCCCGCTTAAAATGCTTCTAGTTATTAATGCATTTTCACTTGGCTCCCCACCTATAAGTGATGAATTCTTAGCATTCATAAGACCATAGTCCTTCCCATTAACTATTAGTCTTTTTATTTCTCCGTTTTTTAGATATGCTATATGATTATCTCCCTCAAGTGATGCCTCATCCATTCCACCATAACCATTAACAACCACTGCTGTTTCTCTTCCTAGAATTGAAAGTATATTGCACATTCTATCTACTAGTTCCTCACTATATACACCTATCATCTGTCCATTAATTTCAACTGGATTTATTAGTGGTCCAAGTAAATTAAATACTGTAGGTACCCCTAAATCTAATCTTGTTTGCATAATATTCTTAAGAAGTGGATGCATATTTGGTGCAAATAAAAAGACTATTCCGACATCTTGAAGTATTTCTTCTATTCTATTATCAGGAATGTTTATGTTAACTCCTAAATGTGTAAGTAAATCACTACTTCCGCTTTTACTTGATATTGACCTATTTCCATGCTTTGCAACCTTAACCCCTGATGCTGCAAGTACAAAGGAGCAGGTAGTAGATATATTAAATGTTGATAGCTTATCTCCCCCTGTACCACAGTTATCCATAACAAAACCATCTATTTTTCTAAACTTTTTCCCTTCCTCCTTCATAGCAAGTGCCATTCCTGCTATTTCCTCACTGCTTTCTCCCTTGGTCTTCAGGGATAATAGTAGTCCTCCTATCTCTGACTGGGTTGCACTAGAGTGAAGTAAATACTTACAAACCTCCTTAGCCTCCTCAATAGATAGACCCTCCTTATTAACTGTTTTTAGAATATATTCCTTTAAAACTCCCATACTAACACTCCCTATTAACTATATTTATAAAGTTTTTAATCATTTTTTTGCCTTCCTTTGTAAATATAGATTCTGGATGAAATTGCATTCCATACACTGGATATTTCCTGTGTTTTAATGCCATAACTTCACCTTCCTTAGTTAATGCTGTTACTACTAATTCCTTATTTTCATCTATTTTAGTAACTATTAGTGAATGGTATCTCATAACAGTTGTTGGAGTGTTTACCCCTTCAAATATTCCATCCCCATTATGGTAAACATCAGAAACCTTACCATGCATTATTCTACTAGCCTTAACTACATCACATCCAAAAACCTCTCCTATAGACTGATGACCAAGGCAAATACCTAGAATAGGCACCCTATTATAAAAGGTTTCAATAACCTTTTTTGATATACCAGCTTCACTTGGAGTCTTAGGTCCTGGTGAAATAATAATTCCACTTGGGTTTAATGATTTTATTTCATCAATTGATATTTTGTCATTTCTATAAACAACAACATCATTGTAAAATTCACTTACATACTGATATACGTTATAGGTAAATGAATCATAATTATCTATTAAAAGTATCATGAAAGCACCTCCATTACTGATAAAGCCTTACTTTTAGTTTCTTCGTATTCCCTTTCCTCTACAGAGTCATATACAACACCTGCACCTGATTGAATATATATTTTGTTATTCTTAATAAGTCCACATCTAATTGCAATTGCAAAGTCTATGTTCCCGTTAAAGGACATATAGCCTATTGCACCTCCATATACTCCCCTTTTCTCCTTCTCAAGTTCATTAATTATCTCCATAGCTCTAATTTTAGGTGCACCAGATAATGTTCCTGCTGGGAATACTGATGTAAATCCATCTAGTGGGTGAAGATTCTCCTTAAGCTTCCCACTTACCTTAGCAGTTAAATGTATTACACTTGAGAACTTCTCTGGCTTTAAAAGAGACTCTACATTAACGCTTGATATTTCACTAACTTTTCCTATGTCATTTCTACCAAGGTCTACAAGCATTAAATGTTCTGCCCTTTCCTTTTCATCTTCTAAAAGACCTTTAATAATCTCCTCATCTTCCATATCTGACTTTCCTCTTTTTCTAGTACCTGCAATTGGGTTAGTTATAATATTTCTTCCCTCTACCTTAACTAAGCTTTCAGGAGATGAGCCTAAAATTGTAAACCCATCAAACTCTATATAAAACATATAAGGTGAAGGGTTAAATCTTCTTAGCTTTCTATATAGAAAAAACTCGTCTCCCTTAATAGTTGCTGAGAATCTTTGTGATAGTACAACCTGGAATATATCCCCTATTTCTATATATTCCTTAGCCCTTGTAACCATAGACTTAAATTCTTCCTCACTAGTATTACTTTCAAAAACAATCTGGCTTTCATTTTCTATAGGAGTTATAGGCTTCTCCATTAAAATTGAATCCTTTATTTTCTCTAGGGCATCTCTACACTCTTCGTATGATACATCTTCTCCTAGTTGAACTGTTTTCCCTATAAAAATCGTATCTGTTAAGTGGTCAAAAATAATATAGGTTTTGTAGTACATAAAATAATAGTCAGGTACTTTTATAGGATCATACTTTGTCTCTCCAATGTTTTCATATAGACTTTTAATATCGTATCCAAAATACCCTATAGCACCTCCCACAAAGGGAAGAGAACCTTCTATGCTTTTGTTAATATCATTTTTAAAATAACTAATAGGGTCCTCCTCAGAAATTACTGTTTCCCCATTACTGATAATTGTTATATCTCTCCCTGTTCCAAAAACCTTCTTGTATGGATCTATTGCAATAATTGAATATCTTGACCTTACATATCCATTTTCCATACTTTCAAGTAATGCCTTGTTCTTACTCTTAAGTCTTTGAAATACTCCAATTGGAGTTAGTTCGTCTGAGTTAACGTCTATATAAACAACAAACTCGCTACCTTCAATTTTTAACCTATTAAATTCCTGGCTTGATAAATTCATAAAACACCTCCAAAAAAATTAAAGCCCCCTATAGGAATTCCTATAGAGGGCGAATAAACACGCGGTGCCACCTCAATTAAGTACAGTTGTACTTATCTCAATCAGATACAGAAATTAATTTCGATATCTTATCCCTTTAACGGTGGAAGCCGTGTCCCCTACTCTCATCTGATTTCAGTTTCCTCTCGTAAGTCCATTCACTATCCCTTCAAAACTGGTTCACACCTACCACCAGCTCTCTGAATTCTCCAGAATACCTACTTCTCTTACTCAATGATTTATAGTAAAATTTAACTTTTCATTCATTCTATGCCACTCAATTAAAAATGTCAACACCTATTTTAAAATTACTCTTCTCCAAGATAAATCTTCTTAACCCTATCATCTACTAATAGGTCACTTCCTGTTCCATCAAATGCAACACTACCTGTTTCTATAACATATCCTCTATCAGCTATTGATAGAGCTATGTTAGCATTTTGCTCAACAAGTAAAACTGTTAAGCCTTTTTTGTTAAGGCCTTTAATTGCACTAAATATCTCATCAATTACTATTGGAGCAAGTCCCATAGATGGTTCATCAAGTGCTAAAAGCTTTGGCCTAGACATTATTCCACGGCCAATAGCAAGCATCTGCTGTTCCCCTCCACTTAAGGTTCCTCCCATTTGCTTTTTTCTTTCCTTTAACCTTGAAAATAACGTATAAACATAATCAAGATCTTCCTTAATTTCAGCCTTATTCTTTCTAAGATAAGCTCCCATTAAAAGGTTTTCTTCAACAGTTAACTTATTAAATATTCTTCTTCCCTCTGGTACATGAATAAGGCCTTTGCCTACTATTTTTTCAGATGGAGTTTTAGTAATATCCTCCTCTTCAAAAATAATGCTCCCTCCCCTTATTTTTATAAGGTTTGAAATGCTTTTTAAAACTGTACTTTTACCTGCACCATTACTTCCAACTAAGGTTACTATCTCCCCCTCTTTCACCTCAAAGCTTAACTTATTAAGGGCATGAATTCCTCCATAAAACACATCAAGTTCATTAACCTTAAGCATCCTTTTCACCTCCACCTAAATAAGCTGAGATAACCTTTTCATTTTGCTGCACTTCACTAGGGGTTCCATCTGCAATCTTATTACCATAGTCAAGAACTACAACCCTATCCGAAACGCTCATAACAAGCTTAATATCATGTTCAATTAAAATAACAGTGTATCCACTTTCCCTTATTTTGTGGATAAACTTCTCCATTTCTCTTTTTTCCCCTGTATTCATTCCAGCTGCAGGTTCATCAAGAAGAATTACCTTAGGGTCTGTTGCAAGTGCCCTTGCTATTTCTACCCTTCTTTGATGACCGTATGGAAGTGAAGTTGCTATTTCATCCCTCTTATCATAAAGCCCTACAAATTCAAGAAGTTCAAAGGCTTTTTCCCTAGCTAATCTTTCCTCTTCCTTAACAGACTTAGTTCCAAGTAAAGTATTAAATATATTAGACTTTCCTCTACAATGCTGACCTAAAAGTACATTTTCAAATACGCTCATAGTATTAAAAAGCCTTATATTCTGAAATGTTCTTCCAATACCTAGTCTAGTTATTTTATATGTTTTCTCCCCAACTATACTTTTTTCAAGGAAATTAACTTCCCCTTCTGTTGGTTCGTAAATTCCTGTTACTAAGTTAAAGAAGGTTGTCTTACCTGCACCGTTTGGCCCAATTAAACTAACGATTTCACCTTCATCTACATGAAAGTCTACTGCATTAACAGCTGTTAGTCCTCCAAATATTTTAGTTAAATTTTTGGTTTCAAGTAATCTCACGATTTAGCCCTCCTTTTCAACTTACTCATACTTATCATTCCTTGAGGCCTCATTATCATCATAAGAGCAAGTAGAATTCCGTATATTGCATATCTATATGTTGCAACATCTCTTAATGCCTCTGGTAGTAGTGTTAATATGGCAGCTCCAAGAATAACCCCTGGTATACTTCCAAGTCCTCCAAGTACAACCATACATAATATAGAAACCGATTCCATATAAGTAAAGTTATCCGGGTTAACATAGTGTACAAATGATGCAAAGAAGCCTCCAGCAAGTCCTGCAAGTATAGCCCCAAGTACAAATGCTAATACCTTAAGATAAGTTACATTAACACCCATAGCATCTGCTGCTATTTCATCATCACGTACTGCTATAAGCCCTCTACCAAGTCTTGAATTAAGTAGCTTATATGATATATAAATAGTCACAAAAACTAGTGTTAATATAAGATAGTAATACTCTATATTTGTATTTATCTTAAATGAAAATATACTAGGTGATGGTATTCCTGGAATTCCTGATGGCCCCTTAGTTACATCTATCCAGTTAATAAGAACAAGCCTTACTATTTCGCCAAACCCAATAGTTACAATAGCTAGATAATCTCCCTTAAGCCTAAGTGTTGGCATACCTAGGATGAATCCAAATAATCCTGCCACTATTGCTGCTGCTATAAGTGCAAGCCAAAAATTCATTCTTAAATCAACTGTTAGTATAGCAACTGTATATGCTCCTATTGCATAAAATGCAGCATGTCCCATAGATAATTGTCCCGCAAATCCAAGTACAAAATTAAGACTTAACGCTAGTACAACGTATAAAAGTATAACAACACTAGTTCTTAGTACATATGCCTGACTCTGGGCTATAACTGGGAAAATAAGCATTACAATGCAAGTTCCTATTATTAAGATCTTTTTCTTTTTATCATCTAAACCAACAATTTTATCTGTTGAAAAATCAAAGAATTTTGATAGGAATTTAATACATAAAAAGAGTATTCCTGAAGCTAAAACAAGATTAAAAACAACCTTTAAAAAATCCATTTACATACACCTCCTATACCTTTTCCTTAACTGATTTTCCAAATATACCAGTTGGCTTAATAAGAAGTATTGCAATAAGTATTACAAATGCAATTGCATCTCTATACCCTGAAGATATATATGCAGCTCCAAGACTTTCAGATACTCCCATAATAAGTCCACCAAGCATTGCCCCAGGAATACTTCCAATTCCTCCAATTACAGCAGCTATAAATGCCTTAAGTCCTGCCATAAATCCCATCATAGGATATGCTGCCTGATAATACATTCCTACAAGTATTCCTGCTGCTGCCCCTAGGGCTGAACCAATTGCAAATGTAAAGTATACAATTTTATTTGTATTAATACCCATAAGTCTTGCTGCATCCATATCCTGAGATGTACATCTCATAGCACGGCCAAGCCTTGTGTACTGAACTATATAAGTTAATAGTCCAACAAGCACTGCAGCTATAACAAATATTACTATTTGAATTGTAGTAAACTTCATAGAAAAAATTGAATATGTGCTATTTTGAATTACTGCTGGAAATGACTTTGTTTCAGGTCCCCATACAAGCATTGCAAAGTTTTCAAGGAAAATTGCTGCACCTATAGCACAGAGAAACAAGTTTATACGAGCCGCTTTAAAAAGCGGCTTATATACAAACTTTGCCATGCAAACACCAAACAAACTTGCACCTATCATCCCTATTAGGAAGGCAACAATGATAGGCATTTTGAAAAGTGTAACACAGGTAAGAGTTATAAATGCCCCAAGCATATAAATATCCCCATGGGCAAAATTTATAAGACTTATTATCCCATAAACCATGGTAAAACCTATTGCAGTTAAAGCGTAAATACTGCCAAGGGCAAGTCCATTACTTAGCTGTTCTAAAAACATACTATTTCCTCCCTTAAATTAATTATTTACCTACTTTTTCTGCTGGTACAATCTTACCATCCTTAACTGTTAGTATTAGAATTTTTCTTTCTACTTCATTATTTTTAAATGTTATAGGTCCTGCAACTCCTTGATACTCCTTAACAGAATCTAAATATCCCTTAATAGCTGCTCTATCCTCACCCTTTTCTTCTATAGCCTTAATAAACAGCTTTGCAGAATCATATGCAAGTGCTGCATATGTGTCTGGGTCTTTTTGATATTTTTCTTTAAAGCCTTTAACAAATTCCTTAGTTCCACTAAACTCAATATCTGGGTGGAAGAATCCTGCAAAAACAATTCCTTCAACTGATTTACCACCAAGCTTTATAAGCTCATCTGAACTAATCCCTTCTGTTCCAAGCATTTGAACCTCTAGTCCTAGTGACTTACTTTGCTGTGCAATTAATGCAGTTTCAACATAGTAACCTGCAACAAATAAAAGGTCTGGACTTTTACCTTTGATTTTTGTTATTTGAGGACTAAAATCCTTTGATTGACCTTCAAAGTACATTTCAGTTGCTACTACCTTACCACCTAACTTTTCAAACTCTTTTTTAAATTCACTTGTTAGATTAGTTCCATAATCGTTAGCTGAATGCATTATAGCTACTTTTCTTTTTCCAAGAACATTATATGAATGCTGTGCTAACTGAACTGCCTGCTCCTTATCTGAAAGTGATATTCTATATACATGAGGTGTTGTTCCGTCTGAAATTGCCTTATTAACTATATCTGTTATAACTGGGATTCCTGCTGATTCGTATATACCTCTTGCAGCAAGTGTACATGCTGTATTCCAGTGACCTATGATTCCTAGTATACTGTCATTTGAGGTTATTTTTTGAGCTACATTAGGAGCCTCTTTTGGGTTACCTGTATCGTCTTCAACTATAAGTCTTACCTTCTTACCGTTAATACCACCCTTAGCATTAACCTCGTCAATAGCTAAATTCATAGCCTTAACCTTCATGTCTCCAAATTGTGCTGAATCTCCTGTCATCGGATTAGCTGAAGCAAGTACTACTTCTTCTCCTCCCCCTTGAGAACAAGAAGCAAGTGATAATCCTAAAGTTAGGGCCATAAGTAGTGCTCCTGCTTTTTTAAACTTTTTAAACAGTTTCATAAATCCCCCATATTTAATATTGGTAGTTTAGTCTATGTTTAAATAAACATAAAAATAATAAATTCCATAGTATTTAATACTTTGTTAAAACATAGTTAATAATAATTTTATGCATTCTCTATTTTTGTTATAATAGTAATGGTGATTAATATGAATTTTATCTATATATTAAAATGTAGTGATAATACTCTATACACAGGGTGGACAACCGACCTTAATAGAAGGCTTAAAACCCATCTCAGTGGTAAGGCTTCTAAATATACAAGGGCTAGACTCCCTGTTGAAATGGTTTACAGTGAAAGCTTCCTAACTAAAAGTGAAGCAATGAAAAGAGAAGCGGCTATAAAAAAGCTAACCAGAAAAGAAAAACTAAACCTTATATCTAAGTCTAAATAACAAAATAAAACCTGTTAGAATTATCTAACAGGTTTTTAAGTGCACTTATTATAATATAAACAACTTAATGTTTATTTTTTTGAAGGCGCCATATGTATCGCCTTATTATCTATGCCAAGAACTGCTTCTACAAAGCTTTCTGACAATGTTGGGTGAGCATGTATTGTATTTGCAATATCATTAACATTAAGTTTCTTGCTAACTGCAAGTACACCTTCATGTATTAAATCTGAGGCATGGGGTCCTAAAATGTGTACTCCTAGGATATTATTATCAATATCAGCTAGTATCTTTACTAGACCCTCGCTTTCACCAAGTGCTAGTGCCTTCCCATTAGCTCCAAACATAAACTTTGAAACCTTATATTCTTTTCCTTCAGCCTTAAGCTCATCCTCAGATGGTCCTATAGTTGAAAGTTCTGGGAAAACAAATACGCAATTTGGTACTAGATTATGATCTGCATGGCTTACAAGACCTGTGATTATTTCTGCAACAGATATTCCTTGATGTGAGGCAGCATGTGCAAGCATATGCTTTCCATTTACATCTCCTATTGCATAAATGCCTTTAATATTTGTTTCAAAATTCGCATCTACTTTGATTCCCTTGTTATCAAACTCAATACCTACATTCTCAAGACCTAGTCCCTCTACTACTGGAACTCTACCGATTGAAAGTAGTACCTTGTCTGCTTCAAAGCTAACTTCACCCTTTTTACCATTAGCTATGACTTTTAGTGAATCATTTTCCTTACTAATACTTTGAATTCTTGTATTAAGATTCATTGCTATTCCCTTCTTTTTAGAAGAAGCTATTAGTCTCTTAGTAAGGTCTGTGTCTGCAAACTTTAATATTCTATCAGAACTTTGAAGTACTGTTACTTCACTTCCTAAAGAATTAAATATTGAGGCAAATTCCATACCAATAACTCCACCACCAACAACTAGTAGCCTCTTTGGAACTTCACTTAGTTCAAGTATTTCATCACTTGTTAGAACTCCCTCAAGGTTTCCACCTTCTATTGATGGCATGCTAGGCCTTGAGCCTGTAGCTATTATTATGTTTTTTGCTGTAATCTCTCTTGTTTCACCATTATTTAAATTAACTGTAACTGTATTCTTGTCTTTAAGAGATGCCTTACCACTAATAAGTTCAACTCCATTTGCTTTAAGCAGCTGATCTATACCTGATACAAGGGTATTTACAATTCCGCCTTTTCTCTCTTGAACCTTTGTAAAGTCAAGATCAAATGACGGAATTGTTATACCAAACATATCTGCTTCTTTAATATTATTTATTATTTCAGCATTTCTATATAGGGCCTTAGTTGGAATACAACCTCTATTAAGGCATGTTCCTCCAACCTTGTCCATCTCAACTACACAGGTTTTAGCCCCTAGCTGGGCAGCTCTTATAGCTGCCACATATCCACCAGGGCCTCCACCTATAACTAGTACGTCCATAGAAGTTAACTACAACTACTCAGCAGTCCACTTTAAAACTGGGTTCATAGCAGCTTTAACCTCATCAACTCTCTTAATAAGAGTTGTGTATGGTGCACCCTTAACTAGTTCTGGGTTTTCTTCTGCCTCTTTAGCAATACTAATCATTGCCTCAATAAATCCGTCTAAAGTCTCACGTGACTCTGTTTCAGTTGGTTCTATCATTATAGCTTCGTTTACTATTAGTGGGAAGTAAACTGTTGGTGGGTGGTATCCATAGTCAAGAATTCTCTTAGCTATATCCATTGTAGTAACCCCTGATAGTCCACCAAGTCCTGCTAATACAAATTCATGTTTACAAAGCTTATCTATAGGAAGTGAGTAATGCTTCTTTAAAGCTTCCTTCATATAGTTAGCATTAAGTACTGCTGTTTCACTAGCGTACTTAAGTCCTTCAGCTCCCATTGCTAGAATATAAGTATATGCTCTAACAAGGATTCCAAAGTTTCCATAGAAGTTCTTAATCTTACCAAGACTCTTTTCTCTATCGTAATCAAGAGCATAACTATCTGCTTTCTTAACTACAACTGGAGTCGGAAGATACTTTTCTAGGAATGACTTAACCCCAACTGGACCTGCCCCTGGGCCTCCCCCTCCGTGTGGAGTTGAGAATGTCTTATGTAGGTTAAGGTGGATAATATCAAATCCCATATCCCCTGGCCTTGTTATACCCATGATAGCGTTCATATTAGCTCCATCATAGTATAGTAGTCCACCAGCTTCATGAACTAGATCTGCTATTTCCTTAATGTTTGTTTCAAATAATCCAAGTGTACTTGGATTAGTTAGCATTAGTCCTGCTACCTTGTCATCTAGTACCTCTTTAAGAGCATCTATATTAACTGACCCATCAGCATTAGACTTAATTTCAACTACTTCAAAACCGGCAACTGCAGCTGATGCAGGGTTAGTACCATGTGCTGAATCAGGAACGATAATCTTATTTCTCTCGTTTTCTCCCTTATCTCTATGGTATGCCTTCATAAGCATTAGTCCTAGCATTTCACCATGTGCTCCTGCAGCTGGTTGTAGAGTTACAGCATCCATACCAGTTATTTCTGAAAGTCTACCTGATAAATCGTACATAAGCTCAAGTGCTCCCTGTACTGATTCTACAGTTTGGTATGGGTGAATGCATTTAAATCCACAAAGTCCTGCAACATCTTCATTTACCTTAGGATTGTACTTCATTGTACATGATCCTAGTGGATAGAATCCTGTATCAACTCCGTAGTTCTTATTAGATAAAAGTGTAAAGTGTCTTACAACTTCATTTTCCGCTACTTCTGGAAGCTTAGCATCTTCTTGTCTAAGTAGACCTTCTGGAAGAATGCTTTTAACGTCCTTAACCTCTACATCGCATGCAGGAAGCTTATGTCCTACTCTGCCTGGCTTTGAAATTTCAAATATTAAACTGTTATATGGTTTCATCTCTACATTCCTCCCAATACATCAGCTAATTTATCTATCTCAGCCTTAGTTCTCTTCTCAGTAACACATACTACCGTCTTATTTTCCATACCTTCATAGCTTCTACCTAGGTCGTATCCACCAATAATTCCATTTTCAAGTAGCTTACTATTAGTTTCTTCAGTGTTACCTGGAAGCTCTACTGTAAACTCTTTAAAGAATGGAGCGTTAAATACTGGCTTAACCTTACCAGTTGCTACTAATGCATCATAAGCATAGTGTGCTTTTTGTAGACATTGAGTTGCTACTTCTTTAATTCCTTGCTTTCCAAGAAGTGACATGTAAATAGTTGCTCTAACAGCGTTTAGTGCTTGGTTTGAGCAAATATTTGATGTAGCTTTCTCACGTCTAATATGCTGCTCTCTAGCTTGTAGAGTCAGAACGAATGCTCTCTTTCCATCAAGGTCCTCAGATAATCCTGCAACTCTTCCTGGAATTTTTCTCATAAGCTTCTTAGAAACAGCCATGAATCCTAGTGATGGACCACCAAAGTTCATGTAATTACCAAGACCTTGTCCATCTCCTACAACTATATCTGCACCTATTTCTCCTGGAGTCTTAAGGATTCCTAGTGAAATAGGGTCAACACTCATAATAAGGTTAGCCTTACTTTCATGTGTTATCTTCTCAATAGCCTCAGCATCTTCTATGCATCCGAAGAAGTTAGGGCTTTGGATAATAACTCCTGCAACTGTTTTATCAACAAGTGAAGCAAGGGCCTCAACATCTGTTACTCCATCCTTCATAGGAACTTCAACAACCTCTATGTTATTAAAGTCCATGTAAGTCTTAAGAACTTCTCTTGACTCTGGATGAACAGCTGATGATACTACAATTTTCTTTCTCTTAGCAGCTCCTGTGGCTAGCATTGCTGCCTCTGCAACTGCTGTTGCATTGTCATACATTGATGCATTTGCAACTTCCATTCCAGTTAGTTCACAGATAAGTGATTGGAACTCAAATATAACTTGTAGTGATCCCTGTGAAATTTCTGGTTGGTATGGTGTATATGCTGTATAATATTCTGATCTTAATGCTAGTTGTGATATTGCAGTTGGTACATAATGATCATATGCTCCTGCTCCAAGGAAACATACAGCGTCATCACAACATGAATTTTTCTTACTTAATGAAGAAAGTTTATTCACTATTTCCATTTCTGAATATGGAGCTTCTATGTTAAGCCTTCTGTTAAGCTTTAACTCTTCAGGAATATCGCTAAATAAATCATCAATTGAGTTTAGACCAATTGACTTTAGCATGTCCTCTCTTTCTTCACTAGTTACTGGTATGTAAGGAAACATATATTATGCCTCCTGACCTAGAAACGCTTCATACTTCTCAGCTGTCATTAGTCCATCAAGTTCTGATGCATCGCTGATTTCAACTGCATAAATCCAGTTAGCGTATGGGTCTTGGTTAAGTAGAGTTGGATCATCTTCAACTTCTTCATTAGCCTCAACAATTGTTCCTGAAACTGCTGCGTGTAAGTCTGTTGCAGCCTTAACTGATTCAACAACTCCACATGATTCTCCCTGTGAAACCTCTGAATCTACTTCTGGAAGTTCAACGTAAACAATGCTTCCTAGTTGGTGCTCTGCATATGCTGAAATTCCAACGTATGCCTTATTTCCTTCAACCTTTACCCAGTCGTGGTCAGTTGTATAAAGTAATCCTGCTTCAATTTTCATTTTTAAGTTCCCCCTTAAATTTCCTTTTATTTTTTAATTTATAACACTAAATCTTTATTATTTTGATTTAGTTTTCTTTTGATAGAATTTCTTGCTAATAACAACAGCCTTAGGTGACTTGTTTCTGATTTTAATTTCAAATTCAGTTCCAAGTTCTGCATATTCTACCTTAACAAGAGCTGTACCAATTGTTTTTCCAACTGTAGGTGCAGCGTATCCAGTTGCAACATGTCCGATTATTTCATCACCTACAGCAATTTCATAACCATGTCTTGGAATACCCTTGTCTATCATTTCGAATCCAACCATCTTTCTAGTTAGACCTTCTTCCTTTTGCTTTTGAAGAATTGACTTTCCAATAAAGTCTGATTCCTTACCTAGCTTAACGAAGTATCCAAGTCCTGATTCAAGTGGTGTTATATCATCTGCCATTTCGTTACCGTATAGTGGCAGCCCTGCTTCAAATCTTAGTGTATCACGAGCTCCAAGTCCTGCTGGCTTAAGATCTTCTCCACCAGCTTCCATTAGTGCGTCCCATACTTTTTCTATACAATCATTTGTTGTATATACTTCAAATCCATCTTCTCCAGTGTACCCTGTTCTTGAAACTAGACACTTACATCCAGCAACATTAACTGAATCATTAAAGTAGAAGAATTTAATGCTATTTAGGTCAACATCACTTACCTTTTGAAGAATCTCCTGTGCAAGAGGTCCTTGAATTGCAATTTCAGCAACGCTAGGTGACACGTTTTCGATTGTTACATCAAAACCTTCTGATTGTTCATTTATCCACTTAACATCCTTATCAATGTTAGCAGCATTTATTACAAGGTACATGTGATTTTCATCATACTTGTAAACAAGTAAATCATCTACAACCCCTGCATTTTTATTACACATAAGTGTGTATGCTATTTGTGTATTTTCTAGTACTGAAATGTCATTAGTTACTAGGTAATCAACAAACTTTTGTGCGTCTGATCCCTTAATAACTACTTCCCCCATATGTGATACATCGAAAATACCTGCCTTTTCTCTAACTGCTGTATGCTCCTCTACTAATCCAAGTCCTTCATACTGTACTGGCATTTCCCAACCTGCATATTCTACAAGTTTTCCTCCTGCCTTTACATGAGCCTCGTATAAAGGTGTTCTTTTTACGTTAGACATATTCCTTCCCCCTTTTCTTATAATTTTCAGAACTATTTCTATTTTTAGATAATTTTCGATGTTTTTAGACAACAAAAGATAGGGTAAAACTCTACACCTATCTTATTTATAAAATATAAACTCTACGGATATCTAAGTGTATCTAGTTCTGATCTAGCAGTTAATCCTCTGTCTTTTTTACCTGAAAGTTTCTACATATGAATATGTATTTCTCCGTCGGTGCTTTATAAGACTTTCCAGAGTTCCATCAAATAATGATCCTTTTGCCTGAAAGATTTTATAAAATCCTGCCAAGTAATTTTACATTGCTTCTTCGGCGCCTACCACCTAGGTCTCTCACACTATTATCATCTGGGAATATGAAATTTTTATTTTATTTACATTCATTTTAATTGTTAAATTTGAAAAAATCAACAATTGTTTTCATAAGTGGAAAAATATTTTAGTTTGCTAAAAGCATTGTTAATTCTATATCAAGCATTGCTTTTTATGTTTTTCTGCTTTTTTTGATATTAAATGCCATTACAAAACATTTTATAAAATGAATAATTACTATTTTTTTATTTCATTTAAGGTTAGAAGCCCTTTGCTGTAAGCACTCCCTTAAAATGAATATGCAAAACTCAACTTTATATGATAGCTTTTATAAATTATTGTTACTTTTACTTAATGCTTTATTGTAACAATTCATATATTATATAATAATACAACTAATACTTATAATAAATGCTGTGAAATTTGTAACAAGATATTTAATAGGCTTTTGTTATGATGTTAACAAAGTTTGTTATACATATATCAATATAAGAAAGGATTTTTTATGGACATAAAAAGGATTTTAAATTATAGAATTAAGATACCTAATCTTTTTACTAATATATTTAATATATTTAGATCGTTAACTTTAAATAGAGGATTTCAGTTATGTTTTCTTGCAATATTTTTAAAAACCTTATTTTTCCTAGTTATTACATCTAGTGATACAGGAACAGGGGTTAACTTTAAAACTATTTTCTACAGTATGCCTCCGCTACTTGTATATTTTAGCTTTTTTATATGCTTCCTATCATTTTCATTAATATTTAAAGGAAGACTTCATATTGTTGCTTTATATACACTTAATATCTTAATTACATTTATTATTTTAGGAGATCTTCTATACTATAGAGCTAATGGATCGTTTTTATCTATTCATTTAATTAACTATACTTCTAACCTTGATAATCTAGGTAGCAGTATATATACATTATTTAGACCAATAGATTTAATTTTCGCTGGAATTGATATTGTTCTTCTTATTTATATGATTATAGTTCATAATGCCTATACTAAGTTTAAGGGAGGATTACTCCCTTTTTCACTTGTTTTTTTAGTTGGTTTTAGTTATCTATTCTATGCCCATATTAAAATAGATAAACTTAATAGGGGGTTTTTTAACCAGACTATTTTCGTTAATAGCTGGGCTCAAAACCAAACAATGTCAAACCTAACCCCTATTGGATTTCATTTATTCGATACATATAATTATATTAAAGATATGAAGTCCTACACTCTTTCTAATGAAGAAAAATCTTCTGTAGACTACTTCTTTAATAAGAAAGCAGAAATCCTTCCGACTAATGAATATAAGGGAATGTTTAAGGGTAAAAACCTAATTATTCTTCAAGTTGAGTCCCTTGAAAACTTTGTTATAGGTCAAAGTATAGGTGGAACCGAAATTACTCCAAATATTAACAAACTACTTAATAATAGTATTTATTTTAATAATTTTATAGAGCAAACCCATCTTGGAACAACTTCGGATGCTGAACTTATGACTAATACATCTGTATTTCCTGTAAGACGTGGTAGTACCTTTTTTAGATTTCCATCTAACACCTATGAATCTTCATTACCTAATTTAATGGAGTCTATGGGCTATTCAACACTTGCGCTGCATCCTGATAGAGGGTCGTATTGGAATTGGATGAACGCCCTAACATCTATAGGTTTTGATAATTGTATAGATTCAACTAAACTTGATAATAAGGAAATGATTGGACTTGGTATAAGCGATAGGAGCTTCTTAAATCAACTTCCAGGCATCTTAAAGGAGCAGAAAGAGCCCTTTTATACCTTTGCTATAACTTTAACTAGCCACACCCCCTTCTCACTTCCTAAGGAGTATGTAACTGTTAATACCCCTAATTTCTTAAAGGGTAAGTTACTTGGTTCTTATATAGAGTCTATTCACTATACAGATGATGCTATAGGAAGGTTTATAAATGATCTTGAGAAAAACAATATGCTTGATAATAGCGTTGTAGTTATATATGGTGACCACGAAGGGCCACATAAATACTTTAAGGATGACTTTAAATCAACAGATAACCTTGACGAGTTTATGATTAATAATAATTCAAAGGTACCTTTTATTATATATTCTAAGGGTATGGAAGGAAAAACTATACCTACTCTTTCAGGACAAATAGATATTCTTCCAACACTTAGCTACTTAATGGGAGTTGATGAAAAGGAGTATTCCTACTCAAGCTTTGGACGTAATATATTAAACACTAATTATAGCTTTACCTACAATGCAAAGGGTGATATTTTAAATGAAACCCTACCTAACGACCTTGTAAAGCTCCACTCAAAATCTATATACTATAGTGATATATTAATCCGCTCAAACTACTTTAAAAAGGGGGATAAGTAAATGAATATACCATTTTTCCTAGTTCCTCTTTTATGTATAATGCTTATACTTCCTATTGTTTCAATTGAAGGTATAACTCCATGGGCACTTTTTATTTACTATGGCTACAAAATCATCACCTATGCTAATAGGGAAGAAAATAGTAATAAGATACTTATTAAAAGTATCAAGTTCCTATCTCTTAATATATTATTTGTTTTTCTTTATAATTTAGCTATTTATTTTGCAACTAACTTCATCATTAAAAACATTCTATAAAAACAACAAAAGCTGGACCTATTGGTTCAGCTTTTATATTTTACAAATATATATTATAAATTTTAAATTGAAACTTCCTTAACAACGTTTTTAACCCATTTATCACTTCTAAGCCTTTTAATTGTGAATATAGTCTTAACAGCTTCTTCTATTCCAACAAGTAAAACTACTAGGTATACAGGAAGCTTAAAGTATAATGCTCCTAAAAAGGCTAATGGAACACCTATACACCATATTGTAAATGACTCTATAGCTAAAGGATACTTCGTATCCCCTCCCCCTCTAAATATACCTACAATAAGTATAGTATTAACAACGAATCCTGCAAATGATATGGCTCCTATACATAAAAGATATACTGTATCATTAAATAATTTATCTGATACACTAAACATAGACACTACTAATTTTGACGAAACAATCATTAAAATAGATAATATAATTCCAGTAAAGAATCCTATCCATGTAAACCCACGACCATACCTTGCTGCAACCTCCTCCTTATTCTCTCCTATTTTCTGTGCTATCATAACAGCTGCAGAATTAGATATGCCATATACTATAATTAGAAAAAAGTTTTGAACTGTTGTATATATTTGAATAGATGCTAAAGCTTCTGTTCCTATTTTCCCATATGCAACTGAGTACATAACAACACCTGCTGCCCATGCAATTTCTATTAATGTTGTATCAAGAACTGTTTTTAGTATTCTACGATTAAAATCAAAGCTTGTTGAAAGCACTTGTCCACTTCTTGGAATAACAACACTCTTCTTATAAATAAGATAGGAAACTAAAATTAGCGCTTCACATGCCCTTGCAATTACTGTACCAATAGCTGCACCTTTAATTCCAAGAGGGTCAAATCCAAATTTCCCAAATATTAGTATGTAATTAAGTGTACAATTAATTATCAGTGCAATAAAGCTTACAACCATAGGAGTTAATGTATTGCCTATATTCTTACTAGCCGTTGAAAAGCTAATTGTTATTGCAGTAAAAATATACCCAATACAAACTATACTAAAATACTCTTTTCCCTTAGTTATAAGTTCACTATCTGAATTAAATATTCCTATAATAGCCTCAGGAATCAAAAGTCCTGCTGCCATAAATATTACTGCAATAGTCAGTGCTAAAATAGTAGATAGTGTTACTGCATTTCTAACACCCTTAATATTTTTCCCACCAAAAAACTGTGCAATATAAATTCCACATCCACCAGTAATACCAATTAAAATAAAGTTAAATAAGAAAAAAATCTGATTAGATACCCCAACAGCTGCGATCTCCACTTCCCCAAGTCTTCCAACCATTAATGTATCAACCATATTAACAGACGATGTTATAAGGTTTTGAAGACATATAGGTATAGCTAGAAAAACAAGCATCTTATAGAACTTCTTATCATCAAGCATTAATAAACTTTTTAATTTATCCACTGTGTAACCCCCATAATATTATTCATTAATATTAATATTACCACAGTTTCAAAATATTTCAATTTTTCTAATTATTTATTATTAAACATTAAGCTCATCAATCATGTTGATTCCATCATATACAAAACATCTTGTATAGTATCCCTGCTTAACACTAAAACTATAAAACATATCCTTATTCATAGACAATAGATATAATAAAAATACTCTAATAACTCCACCATGGGCAATAACAAAAATAGTTTCATCTGTTTTAGTACTTGTTATTTCATCTATAAACTCAGCACATCTATTATAAAAATTCTCAAAGGATTCCCCTCCTGGAAATGTAAAGCTTTTATAATCCCTTAAGAATTCTTTATATTCACTTTCGTAACCTTCCATTACCTTATTGTAGGCAATACCATCCCAGAGCCCAAAGTCTATCTCGCTTATTCTTTCATCAACTTTAGGGGTTATATTAATTCCACACTCTTTAATAATAATATCTGTAGTTTCTAATGCCCTGTTAAGTGGAGATGTGTATATTTTATTTGGGACAAATCCCTTAACCTTACATGCTACCTCTCTAATCTGGTTAATTCCTCTTAGGTTAAGACTTTCGTTAATATGTCCCTGATATACCCTCATACTATTAAGATTTGTTTCACCATGTCTTATAAATATAAGTTCCATATACTTACACCACCTATAGCTAATACTAAGAATATTACTTCTGACAATTCAATTGAAAACCCTAAAATATCACCTGTTAATCCACCTAGTAACTTTTCTATTTTATTTCTAATAAATATCATAATCCCAGCTACTAAAGGATATATAAATATAAATTTCCACCAAATTATTAATGATAAACATATAAAAATAACCTGATTAATTATAAGTTCCTTCTTAGTAATTTTCCCAATAAAAAGATCACCAAGACCTGAGTTTTCCTTAGCGTATTTTCTGTTATACATATAAAATGTAACTACACCTCTACTTACAATTGATGAAGCTATAATTATACCTATTCCATAGCGTAAACTTCCCGAAAGAAGGGCTTCAGTATAAAGAGTCATCTTTCCTAGTAGTAAAACAATAAGTCCTACTCCTCCAAATGTACCAAGTCTACTGTCACTCATAATTGTAAGGATTTTATCCTTTTCTCTTCCTGAGAATATTCCATCACAGGTATCTGAGAATCCATCTAAATGTAGTCCCCCTGTAGTAATTACATATGAAACCATACCTATAAATCCAGCTAAAAAAGGTGAAAATACATAACTAGAAACATAGACAAAAAATCCTGTTATTACACCTACAATCAAACCTATTATAGGAAAATATCTTACTCCCATTCTAAAATCATCTACTGTTACATCAAAGGACTTTTTAATTGGTATCCTTGTCATAAACTGAACTATTAATAAAAACCTATCCATACTACACCTTTTTAATGCACATAGGAATTGATGATACTACAAGATAAACCTCATCTGATCTTTTTGCTATCATCTGATTAATCCTACCTGCTATGTCCCTAAAATATCTTCCAAGCTTACTTTCAGGTACAACTCCAAATCCAACTTCATTAGTTACAATTACAGCTATTCCATTATAGCTACTTAACTTATCAAGTAGCTTATTAACTTCTTCTATAGCCTGCTTCTCAGCAAGTACAAACTCTTCATGGGTCATATTAACACAATTATCAAGTAGTATATTCGATACCATAATAGTTATGCAATCAATAATAACCCCATCATAGTTATTAATAATATTATTCAAACTCCTATCAAAATCCTTATAAGATTCTAGAGTATCCCAGGACTTTGGCCTTTGCTCCCTATGTTTTTCAACTCTATCCTTCATCTCATCATCAAAGGGAATTGATGTTGCTATATATAGACAGTTATCAAGTTCACTTAATATACTTTCTGCGTAGCTAGACTTTCCACTTCTAGCCCCTCCTGTTACAAGTATCATCTTCATCCCTCCAGTGGTCCTTATAATCTAAAAGGTCTACGTTTCCATCTTCAAATGTCCCCATATTATTAATAATATCACATGCTGTACTTATTATATTAAATGCTATAGGACATCCTGTTCCCTCACCGAGTCTCATATCAAGGTTAATCATTGGCCTTAAATCAAGTTCTCTAATAGCTATATTATACCCCCTCTCAACTGATATATGTGAGGCAAACATATAGTCTTTACATAAAGGGTTAATCCTATATGCGCATAGAGCTGCTACAATAGATATAAATCCATCTATAACAATAGGCATTTTATAATATGCTGCTCCTAGATACATTCCAACAAGTGCTGCAATATCAAATCCTCCAACCCTTCTTAGTGCTTCAAAGCCTGTAATATTATACGGTTTATGAAGATTAATTATTTTTTCTATTACTTCCTTCTTAAGATTAAACTGTTCATCTGTAAGACCTGCACCTCTCCCAACAGCCTCTTCAGTTGAGCACCCTGTTAACATTATTAGTAGTGATGAACTTGTTGTTGTATTACCTATTCCCATTTCACCGGTTCCTATAATATCATACCCTTCTTCCTTTAGCTGCCCTACAGCATCAATTCCTACCTCTATAGCCTGAGTACACTCCTTTTCAGTCATAGCAGGTTCCTTGGCACTATTTCTCGTTCCATAACTTACCTTCTTATTCAAAAGTCCTGGATAACTAATATTAGCATTAACCCCAACGTCTATTACTTTAAGATCAGTTGAGTTAGACTTTGCAATGACCGATATACCTGAAATTCCTCTTAAAAAGTTAATTGTTTGCGTTGCTGTTACACTTTGGGGAGCTGAGGCAACCCCCTCCTCGTGCACTCCATTATCTGATGCCATAACAACTACTACCTTCTTATTACAAGATGGAGTTAATGTTCTTTGTATGCTGCACATTTTACTTGCTATAGTTTCAAGATGTCCAAGGCTTTTTAAAGGTTTAATTAGCCCATCTAACTTCACTTGGCTCCTGCATCTATATTCACTACTTCCACTACTAATCCCCATTAATATTTCCTTATACATATTATCCCTCCAAAGCAAAAAAAACTGTAGTTTCCTACAGTTTTAAGCTACAAATTTAATTTCTCATATAATTTTTCTAGGGTTAAGTTATGCTTTTTCATATATGTACTAACCTCTACCCCTACATATCTAAAATGCCAAGGTTCAAAGGCATATCCTGTTTCATCCTTCTTATTCTTTGGATATCTTAATATGAAGCCATACTTATGTGCATTTTCATATAACCACTTACCCTCAGCAGTATATTGAAAATCCTGTATTAGCTTAAACTTAACACTTTTGCTTGTAAGGTCAACTGCAAGTCCTGTTTGATGCTCACTATGTCCTGGTTTTGCAACAAATGCCTGCTCCTTGTTACCAGAGTTATATACCTTAGCATTATACACCTGAATTTGTCTTTCCTTTGACCTATACCCGCTACTTAGATATATTGTTAGCTTATTATTTTTAGCATCTAATAACATATTCTCTAATGCACTAGCCGCTTCTTTTCTTAGTAGGTTCTTCTCATTTTTGCCCGTATCAACAAGGCTAACATTTGGTACTACTAGACTGTTTCTAAGATCCTTATCATCTACCTTATTATCTTCGTTAACAAGTCTTAGAATATTATCTTTATCATCTTTAATAAGTCTACGTATTTTATCCTCATCACTAACAGATGACTTTTCTTCTTGAATAGGCTGAGCCTTCTCGAGTTCCTTTGAAGGCTTAGTATTGTCTATATTATTTATGTTTTTGCCACCTAAAACATCACTATTTCCGCTATAAACCTCAGTTGATTTACCCTTAAATACATCACCATATATAAGATTTGCTGTAAGCATAATAGCCATAGCAAGGCATAGGCTTTGAATTTTCCTCTGCTTCTCATTCGTTTTTTTCATTTTAACCCCGTAATTGTATCTTATTCTTTTATGTCTATTCCAACCATCCTCATTAAGAATCTAGCGTTTTTGGTTGTACTAATCCCCTCTTTTATCTTGTAGTCAAATAATATCTTGCCCTCTTTGTAGTGCTCTTCAAAGTGATAATTAGCAATCTTTTTGTTGTCTATATCACACAATTCAAAATCATGTGTTGATATTCCACCTATAATATTAGGCTTTGAAAGATTGTTAACCACATTAATAGCTCCTACTATTCTATCCTGGGAATTTGTTCCCCTAAATATCTCATCTATTAAGAATATCATAGGCTTATTTTCCTTAGACGCATCGATTATCTTCTTAATCTTTAGAAGTTCTGCATAGAAGGTTGATATACCCATTTCTAGATTATCTGATATTCTCATAGAAGTTACAACATCCATGTGACTACACTTGAATTTTGATGCTACGACCCTAGCCCCTGTATATGCAAGAATCAGGTTAATTCCAAGGGTTCTAAGGTATGTTGTTTTACCTGACATATTAGACCCTGTAATTACAAGTATCTTTCCGTCTATATGTGCATTATTGGTAACCCTTATATTATTATCTATTAAAGGATGACCAACATCTTCCCCCTGAACACATACTCTATCTTCTATTATACTAGGAACCGTAGTTATTTTACATACATTCTTAATAGTTGAAAGACTTATTGCCTCTTCAAACTTTCCAACTGCATTAATATAATCCTTTATATCGCATCCATACTTAGACTTAAAGTCTTCAAGTGAAAACATACACTGAAAGTCCCATAGGAAAAATATATTAAGAATTAAAAATGCTACTGGATTATATCTCATATCTATATTAGATGTTATTTTTTCAAGCTTTTTAATTGTACCACTTGCTGATTCATTTTTGGTTAAAGTTTCTTTAATTTGATTAATATATTCACTTTTAAATTCCTCATTTTCTATAAGTGAGAATATCTCAACATAAGACTTAAACTCTCTCTTAAAGGGTGTAACACTTGTGAATCCACTATATCCCTTTAAGAAAATATAACCTGTTAAAACAATATTAATAATAATCACTACATATGTAGCATTTAAAAACACCTTATTAAGTGTTAAGTATGATAGGAATATAAGTGTAATAAGAACTATAGGAAGCATAAACACTATACCCTTAAATAATCTGCCTACCTTCTTTGAATCTGTATTATCTAAAAACTTAACTAGATCACTTGAATTATTACTACTGCTACAGTTAAGAGCTGCAAGACCCTCTAGCTTACAAACAAAATCTAACTTATCTGAAAGCTCTTCTACACCCTGCTGCTTAGATTTAATATTCTTAACATCCCCCTTAAGAAGCAATGATTCACTAAGAAGTCTTCTACCCTCATGTGTATTAGTACAGTTAATTAACTGAAATAATGACCCTTTAGAGAAAATATCTAAATCGCTTGAATACTTATGCTCAAGGTCTATGAATTCTTCCCCAATATCCTTAAATTTCTTCCAGTTTCCATTTATTCTATCTATATATCTTTGGTAAACATTTTTAAGGGAAATTATTCTTTTTTCTATTTTCTTAAGCTTCATATGTTGCCATACAAAATAGGAAAACACTAAAATACTTAAAATAATTAAACTTCCTTCTATAAAATTAATTCCCTCTCCAATAAACCTTATACATAAAAATATAACTAGAGCTATTGATAAAAGCCTCATATAACTAATAGTATTAAACTTTTTCCCGTTGCTACTTAATTCTCTATTTAAAGCCTCTATTTTGGTATTAATACTTTCTATATTAATCATTTAATCTCTCCTTACTGTTTATATTGATATTATATCCTATTTTTGATTTATTTTCTTATATTCTTTATATTTTTCATACTCTCCTCTATAATAGGTCTATACATATTTATGGAGGACAGTTATGAAATATTTTTATTTAACCCTAATATCAGTTTCAAGTTTTTTAGTAATATTACTTGGATCCCTATTTATTTCTACCTACGATAAAGACTTTTATATTAAACAGTTTCATATAAATAACACCTACCAAAACCAAATGGTTATTGAAAGAAACATTAATCCAGAAATTATTGCAGATGAGGTTATTGAATATCTTAAGGGCAGTAGTGATAATCTAAATAGAAATGGTTATTTTGAAAGGAAAGAAATAATCCATATGAAGGATGTTTTACACCTATTTAATATTGGTAAAATAGCTTTTGTAGTAGGAATAGTTATTTTAGGACTTTCACTTTATATGCTACATAAAACCTATCTTAGAGGAAGAGAATACATTTTAAGCATTATTAAGTCCTATTATATATTTAGTATGGGAATTATAGGGTTTTTAATTTTATGCGCCCTTAACTTTAGCGAAAGCTTTATAGTTTTCCATGAACTACTTTTTACCAATGACTATTGGCTACTAAACCCTAATACAAGTATAATTATTAACATTATGCCTGAAAGCTTTTTCCTTTCACATACTATTAATATATTTGTTCTTTTTATAACCATATCAATAACACTTACAATAGCCTTATTTATAATGCTATACTTATTTAATAAGAAACTAAAGGAGGATAACTATGCTAACATTCGAAAATAAACTTAATAACTATGCAAAACTAATTATACAAAAAGGTATAAATGTCCAGGAAGGACAGCTTCTTATAATATCATGTTCAATTGAAAACAAGGATTTTGCACTTAAGCTTCTATCAAATGCATATGAAGTAGGTGCAAAACATGTACATATAAACTGGCAATGTGATGAGGCTACAAGACTTTACTACGAAACTTGTAAAGATGAGTACTTTGACTATTATCCTGAATTTATGAAGGCAATGTATGAAACTTCAGATATGGAAAACGCTGCATACCTAAGTGTTAAGGGTGTTGACCCAGATCTACTTAAGGGAATTGATTCAACTAAGGTTGCTAGAGCATCTAAGGCAGCTGGTCTTAAGCTTAAAAATCATCATGACCATGTTTCAGCTTCTAAGGCTACATGGTGCGTTGCACAGGTTCCATCACTTAAATGGGCAAACAAAATGTTCCCAACCCTTGATGATAGTGCTGCACTTTCATCACTATATGACTTAATATTTAGTGCAACTAGAACAGATCTTGAAGATCCTGTTGCTGCTTGGAATGAACATCTTAATAAATTAGAAAATAGGGTTAAACACCTAAATAGTCTAGATATTAAAACTCTACACTATAAGTCATCAACTATGGATATTACCCTTGATTTACCTGAGGGTGCACTATGGCAAGGTGGGGGAGAAAATAGCCAAAATGGTATTTACTTTGTTGCTAATATGCCAACTGAAGAAGTGTTTACTATGCCAAAACGTAATAGCGTTAACGGAACACTTAAGAGCACTATGCCTCTTAACTATAGAGGTAGCTTAATAGAAGACTTTACACTAGAATTTAAGGATGGCAAGGTTGTTTCATATTCAGCAAAAACAGGTGAAGAATCGCTTAAGGGATTACTTGAAACAGATGAAGGTGCTGCATACCTTGGTGAAGTTGCACTTGTACCATTCTCATCACCAATTAACCAAACAGGTAAGATATTCTACTCAACACTATTTGATGAAAATGCATCTTGCCACTTTGCACTAGGTAGCTGCTATACTACTAACATAGTAAATGGAGATAACCTAAGTGATGATGAGCTTCTAGCTAAGGGTGGAAATGTTTCAATTACACATGTTGACTTTATGGTAGGCTCAAATGACCTTAACATTACTGCAACAACTAAAGACAACAAAAACATACTAATATTTGAAAATGGTGAATTTACATTCTAAATATAAAAGAGGCTGCTTATTTAAGCAGCCTCAAACTTTTGAAAATCATATTTTCACATCATCCTATTATTATATTTTTACTTTCCTCTATTAACTACACTTACTCCTATAGCAACGCATATTAATGAGATTACTGTATAAATACTAAATCCTTCCCCAGGAATAATAAGACCTGATAATATAACACCTGATACTGGTATTATAAATCTATAAATAGTAATTTCTCCTGCCTTATTGTACTTAAGTAGGGCAAACCATAATGAAAATGCTATTGCAGAAAGAAATGCTGAATATATTAATAACCCAGTAGCCATTGGTGTAAACACCATATTTTCATATCCCCTGCAGCCTATTCCAAGTGTAAGTAACATTAATGAGCCTATTAACATTTGATATGCATTGGCTACAAATGGATGTATATCCCTACATATTTCCTTAGTTATAATAGTTGCTATTGCAGCTGAAATAGTTGATATAATCATAAATCCTTCACCTGTTAAGGTAAATTCAAATCCAAAGTCCTTACCCCAATTTGCAAATATAATTCCTAAAAACCCTAGGGCTAGTCCAAGGATTTTATTGTAGTTTATTTTATCATTTTTATATACAAAATGTGCAAATAATACTACAAAGAAGTTTTCTGCTGAAGACAGAATTGCACCCTTCATACCTGTAGTATTAGATAACCCAATATAAAAGAATAGGTATAACATAGCTGTTTGGAAAAATCCAAGTACGCTTAACCTTGAAAAATCCTTTTTAGATATTTTAAGTGGCTCTTTTATAAATATTTTTAATATAAAAATTATTATTAGTGATGCTATAAAGAACCTCATACCAGCTAGAAGAATCTTGCCAAATATATCATGTTCAATTCCCATTTCTGCATAACCAAGTTTTAGTACCGGAAATGCACTTCCCCACAATACGGAGCAAAATGCTGCAATCATTATTATCCACTTTTTCTCTGTTAAATACTTCATTATATATCCTCCGCTTTATTTATCTAATTGTATTACATATTTAGCACGTCATTAAGCTAAACTAGACAAAATAAAAAGATATAAACTTAGTGCCTACTAATATCTATATCTTTAAACCCAATTATTATGTTAACTGTTAGTCTCAACACATATGTCTGAAATTAACTTATTAAGCTCATCTGTTGTAACTTCAAGACCATTAAAATTGTTATCTATTGTAACTTTGTACTCTTCTCTTAGACTATCAATAAAATCTATTATAAGTAAGTCTGCTGACTTATCTCCATTAGATGCCTTATTAATAATATCCACTTCAAATGTAGATACGCTCATATCCATAATCCCACCTGAAAGGTTATTGTCCTTTAGAAATACCCTAAGTTTCTTGCTTATTTCGTTTATCAGTCCACCTTCAATATTAAATATAGCACTTGCTTTAGTAGTATTCTCTTCCTGAGATTTTTCCCCTGATATTTTAGTAATTCTTAAGTTATACGACGCATTTTCTTCTAATTGCTGATTCAACAATATCCCTCCTGTCTACAGGTCCATTTTCGGCATCATTTTTATATATCATTAATATTTTATACAAAACTTATGATTATATCAAGTTTTCCTTTCAATATATGAAATTATTCATGACGAAATCATATCTTCCCCTTTATATTTTTATAATTTTCAAAATAAATTATAAATTTTTAAGAATTTGCATGGTTTTTCCACTTTTTGCATTTAAATAAATACAAAGTCTGTGTATAATAATAAATAAGACATATTTCAATATATTACTAAGGTCAAAGGGGGATATATAATGCTACTCCAAAGTAATAATTGTAGACTTTCTCAAAATGACATTGTTCTAATTCTTTCCCAAAGTGTTAACTCTGAGGAATTAACAAACTTTTCATTAAACATTATTGATCCAATCAAACAATACGATAAAGAAAATCATTCTGAACTTTATGTTACCCTAGAATCATTTATAAACAATGATGGAAATTTCAAACGGGTTGCTGAGGATCTTTTCCAGCATGAAAATACTATTAGATATCGTATAAAGAAGATCAAATCAATTCTCAATATGGAAGACTCTAATATTAAATTTATAGAGAGCACTTCTATAGCGTTAAAATTTATGGGACTATTACAATCACAGTAACATTTTTTACTTAAGCGGACTATTTATAATTTTTAGGATCAACTAAAAAAGCACCATAAGTTATGGTGCTTTTTTAATGGATTCTACTTGATATTTTCAACAATACAAATATCAAGTTTTTTAATTAGGTTAATTCTCTTATCTGAACCTATTCTGTTAATAATATTAACAATTGGCTTATCTGGAAAACCTATATTATGCCCTATTATAGTGCCAACTTCACCTGTTGAAAGCATAACCTTTGTTCCAATAGGATATAGTGAAAAATTATCCTTAAATATCTCAACTAATTTGTGGTCAAATAGGGAACCACAACCACCTAATATATATTCATAGGAATCACTTGGTGAAAATGCCTTTCTATACACCCTATCACTTGCAACCGCATCGTATACATCACTTATACATACTATTTTAGAAATATTATCAATTTCCTTCCCTAGTAAACCATGGGGATAACCAGAGCCATCTAACTTCTCGTGATGATATAATATGGCACACCTAGCTGCCTCAGTTATATCATCACTACCTCTTGTTATTTCATAGCCATATATAGGATGCATCTTCATAATTTGAAATTCTTCATTTGATAGCTTTCCGCTTTTATTAAGAATTTCTATAGGGATTTTTGTTTTCCCTATGTCATGAAGCATACCTGCAACTCCAAGTTCAGTAAGACTTTCTTTATTCTTATTTAGCTTAGTACCAAAGAATATTGAAAGCATAGCCACATTAAGAGAATGTATATATGTATAATTGTCGTATGTTTTTAGGTCTGATAAGTATGTAGAATTTATTTCTTGATGGTCCTGTATAAACTCAACCATACTGTCTACCTTACCTAAAACCTCCTTAAATACAGGTTTTTCTCCTCTTTGAAGATTAGAAAACACATTTGAAAATGACTTTAAAACCTCTGTTTTTAGTTTTGCCATTTCCCTGTATTCAGTCCCAAGTTCAGATGCATCCTCATCTTTTATATACACATATCCAACACCTATTTTACGTAGCTTATCAATAAAAACACTATTTAAAACAACCCCTTCTTTTAAAAGAGTATTACCGTCCATAGTAAGAATATGTTGACCTAGTATGTCTCCATCTTCTACACAGTCAAGCTTAACGAATTTCAAGTTATCACCCCATTAATTTAAACCATAACTAGCTTAATCTATTTAAGTTGAATACAAAAATGTTGCCACTGTCTTCTTTAGAATATAGTTTAATTTGCCCATTATGCTTTTCTACAATTAGCTTGACTATACTAAGTCCAAGGCCTGTGCCTTTAGAACTTTTACCGCCTTCGCACTTGTAGAAGGGATCAAATATTTGCTCTATCTTTTCGCTATTAATATAATCCCCTTGGTTTTTAATAATTACGACTAATCCATTTGACTTCATATTACTAATCTCTTTTCTAAATTCGCAATCTACCCAAGGTGGTAAATCATATTCACTTGAATATACCCCTGTCCATATCTTGTTACCTTCTTTAGTATATGTAATAGCATTTGATATCAGATTATCTATAGCTCTCATCATTTCTTTAACATTAACATTGTACTCACCACTACATAATATACTTGATTCATATAATATATTCTTCTTATTACAAAGATCGTCACATCCATCAAATATCATGTTAAAAAATTCGTCTCCTTCAACACTAACAACATCCATAACATCATTAGTTGTTAGTACAGAATACTCTAATAAGTCCTCAATCATTTCGTTCATATAATCACATTTATCCATAATAACCTTTGTTAGCTTATCCACGTCTTCCTTTTCATTAGATAAAATCTCTGAATAAACTCTAATAGATGTTAATGGACTTTTTAAGTCATGTGAAATTGTTGCTACCATATACTCTCTGGCTTTTTTTTCTTCTTCAATAACCTGTTGCTGCTGTGTAATTTCATCTTTCATGCTGCAAAACACCTTAGAAAGCATAGAGATTTCATTATTACCTTGAATGTCTACCTCAACATTCTGCCCCTTTGCAAAACCTGTCATAGCATTTGAAAGATTATTAATTGGCCTTGTCATCTTCGTCTTTATAATTCTAGAAATAAACACTAATGATATTAATGTTGTCACCGCAAGTATTGTACATGCAATATTAAAATGACTAATATATATTAGGTTATCTTCATCTCCAGTTAATGTAATTTTATACATACCTGTTACTTTTCCATTAATGAGTGCAAGTTTTGTAATAGTTGGTTTACCTTCATTAAACTTTATTTTATAAAGATCCTTATAAAACTCTGAGGATCCAAGTGCCTGAACATTGCCCTTTAATGGTTTTGTAGAATATAATTGAATTCCGTTAGATGAAAAAACTTCAACATCTATTCCTTCTTCATTAAAAAGGCCTTCAAAGTCATAGGCGACATTATATATTCGTCCATCACTTAAAACTTTATCGTAAACATTTAGCCTATCCTTAATACGGCTAGAGAGTAGCTCTTCACGAACCTCACTTTGCTCCCTTAATATAAAAAGTCCAGCAATTGAAGTTAGTAAAACCGTTACAACCATTACTATATGGATACCTCTAACCCAACTTTTTATTTTCATTCTTTAAGCTCCCCAATAAAAATATAACCACTACCCCATACAGTTTTTATGTATTTTGGTGATTTCAGATCATCTTTTATCTTTTCTCTAAGTGATTTTATATGTACATTTACAGTATTATTTCCACAAATATCTTTTTCGCCCCATACATTTTCGTATAACTCTTTTTTTGTAAATATTTTAGATGGGTTTTTGCAAAAAAGAAGTAATAAATCATATTCCTTTGCAGTTAAAGATACATATGATTTATTAACTCTTACTTCACCTGAGTCTGGGTTTACACTTAGCCCCCTAGAGTATTCATAGTTACTTACATTACACTCTTTACCCATGTACCTTTTGTACCTTCTTAACTGGGCATCTATTCTTGCCTCTAACTCCACTAGACTAAAAGGCTTAGTTAAATAATCATCTGCTCCTACTTTAAATCCCATAACCTTATCGCTTTCGGAAAACTTGCCACTTAAAATAATAATCGGCACATCACTTTTCATTCGTATACTACTACAAAGTTCAAGCCCACTTAGTCCAGGCATTACAATATCAACAATTACAAGATCTATTCTATCAATATTATTATTAAATATGTTTCTTCCCTCATTGCCATCATTAGCAATATATACAATTCTATTCTTGCTTTCTAAGTACTCCTTTACCGCTTGGGTAATCTCTTTGTTATCTTCTATTAGTAAAATTATTTCCTTCATATTGGTAAAACTCACCTCCTATAAAAATTATACAATATTTTGTATAATTTTGACACATAAAAAAATCTAGCTTGGAGGGGGGCTCCAAGCTAGATTATATCCGCTTCTTTAATGATTTTTTATTATTTTTTGGCTTGCATTTAATATCTTAATATAATAATCTCTATATTTAATTTCTTAATAATAATCTATTTGCTTGACTTGAACATATTTACGAAAATATTTTCTGACTTTTTTGTTGATACCTTTTTGTCATTTTCAAGTCCTTTAGCAATTAAAGTTCCAAATTCATACATTACGTATACCTCCGTTTTATAAATAACTGCTGTTTCAATCATTTAATAATATCTAATAATAGTTTAGTTTTTTTAATAATAATAAGTTTAGTTTATAATAATCTTAGCTTTATAATAATTACATGCTCTTATACATAGTTGCAAACATGTTTTCGAAGTTGCTCTTCTTCTTGTTTTCTACTTCCTTAGCTTCGTAACCCTTAGCTAGTAATAATCCGAATTCGTACATTTATTTCACCTCCCTGTTGTTTATATTCTTATCATACTCAAGTAAAGCGAAAATTACAACCTCTTTTTCATAAAATGTATATTTGCACTAGCAAGTCCTTTGTATAGTTTTCATTAAGGTTTTTTGTTGTTTTTTCTGCAACATAATATAATCATTTTTCAGGTTAAAATGTCATACAAACCATTGGTACAACTAACTTTATAGCTAGTTTACACTTAAATTTTCAAAAAATAATATTTATTCAATATAATTTGATATTTGTAGAAATTCAACAAATACTTATTTTTTAATCAAATCGTACATTATTCAAATAATAACAATAATATTTCGCGTTATATCATATATTCAACAATTCAATACAATTTGTTACCATTTTCTAGGCATTTTCCTATTATTATCGTTAATATTAATACCTCTATTTAGGATTTTTACATATAATCTCTTTTTTACTTTGTGTAACCATTTGTATAAAACTTACCAAAGAAACCTATGATTTTTCTGAATTTTCCCTTTAGTAGATATACTCTTTTTGTAGAAAGTACACAAACAAAAAGCCAAGTTAATATTTTCATATTAACTTGGCTTAAACCCTTATTTAGCAATGTTTCTATTGATAATTTCTATAAATTCGTGTTCTTCTTCCTTATTAGCAAATGCTCTCTTAGGAATAACATGGGCTATCTTATCAGTTACATAAATGAAAAAATACTCATCGGTTTCGTGAACCTTTTTAACTTCATCCCATCTATTAATAGTTTGACCTGCTCTTGAACTTGAGTGTATTCCTTCATCTAATACGTTAATAGTATTCTTACTAACACCTGATGATTGGAATCCACTATCAACAACTTTACTTACATTCTTAAGTGCATTCTTTCTATAATACTTAGGATAAAATACTGCCCATACAATACCTATTCCTAAAAATAAAGGCACACCTATATGTAATGGTAATCCTGTTAGAACATAAAATGCAGCTGAAAGACCTACCAACATCATAGGTATAATAAATCTATGAATTACTAATTCCTTCTTAACATTTGAAGAACTTTCAAGATGATACATGTTAAATTTTATGTAATCATCTTTTGTAATATCGTATTTAATCTTCATATAATTCCCCCCTAATTATTATCTTCCATAAAATTTCGAATAATTTAATATTATAACAATCTTAATATAATATCAACTATACATAGTTTATTACTGTTAATTAATAACTATACTAATTGTATAAAATAAGAAACTACTATATAATTTTATGTGAATTTAAAGTTTTATATTATTAATGAAAGGAAGTTAAAATGAGTATACTTACAGTTAAAAATCTTACCCATGGATTTGGAGATAGAGCCATATTTAATAACGTATCTTTTAGATTACTAAAAGGGGAGCATATTGGGCTAATTGGAGCTAATGGTGAGGGTAAATCTACATTTATGAATATTATCACCTCTAAACTTGAGCCTGATGAGGGAAATATCGAATGGTCTAAACACGTTAGAGTTGGATACCTTGACCAGCACACTGCACTTGAAAAGGGTCAAACTATACGTGATGTTCTTAAGGGGGCTTTTCAGTATCTATTCGATATAGAAACTGAACTTAATAACCTATACCTTAAGATGGGTGATGTTTCCCCTGAAGAACTTGAGGCCTTAATGGAGGAAACAGGTACACTTCAAGATATATTAACAAACAATGATTTTTACACAATAGATACTAAGGTAGAGGAAATCGCAAGGGGTCTTGGTATTATAGATATAGGTCTTGAGAAGAACGTTACAGATCTTAGTGGTGGTCAAAGAACTAAAATACTACTTGCAAAGCTTCTACTTGAGAAACCTGATATTCTACTTTTAGATGAGCCTACTAACTATCTTGATGAACAGCATATAGAGTGGCTTAAACGCTATCTTCTAGATTATGATAATGCTTTCATTCTTATATCACATGATATACCATTCTTAAATAGCGTTATCAATCTTGTTTATCATATGGAAAACGCTGAACTAAATAGATACGTTGGTGATTACAATGATTTCCAGCGTATATATGAAGTTAAGCAAAAACAGGTTGAGGCAGCATATAAAAAGCAGCAGGATGAGATTGCAGAACTTAAGGACTTTGTTGCTAGAAATAAAGCTAGAGTTTCTACTAGAAACATGGCAATGAGTAGACAAAAGAAACTAGACAAAATGGATATAATCGAACTTAAACAAGAAAAGCCAAAGCCAGAGTTTAATTTCAAGGTTTCTAGAGCTTCAGGTAAAACCCTATTTACTACTAAGGATTTAGTTGTTGGATATGACTCACCACTATCAAAACCTCTTAACCTTACTATGGAAAGGGGCCAAAAGATAGCACTAGTTGGTGCAAACGGACTTGGTAAAACAACTTTACTTAGAAGTATTCTTGGAGAAATCCCAGCAATATCAGGTTCAGTTGAACTTGGAGATTATCTTCATATAGGATACTTTGAACAGGAGATCAAGGAAGGTAACTACAATTCATGTATAGATGAACTGTGGAAGGAGTTCCCTTCATATTCACAATATGAAATACGTGCAGCACTTGCTAAGTGTGGACTTACTACTAAGCATATTGAAAGTAAAATAGTAGTTCTAAGTGGTGGAGAGCAGGCTAAGGTTAGATTATGTAAGCTTATTAACAGAGAGCATAACTTCCTAGTGCTTGATGAGCCTACTAACCACCTTGATGTTGATGCTAAGGAAGAACTTAAAAGAGCACTTAAGGAGTTTAAGGGAAGTATTCTTCTTATTTGCCACGAACCTGACTTCTATCAAGACATAGTAACAGACGTATGGAACTGTGAAAACTGGACAACTAAAATAGTTTAATCAAATTTAAGAGTTAGCTTTTGCTAACTCTTTTATGTATTCTTTTGGAGGTATTTATGAAATTTAAGTTCAACTTTAAATATCTAATTTTGTTTTCTATAACATTTATTATAGAACTTTTTATAGCTCTATTTATTAATGACTCGATTATAAGACCCTTTATTGGTGATATTCTCGTTGTAATACTTATATATTTTCTAATTAAGGGACTTTTCGTAATTAAAACAAAACTACTACCACTATATATTTTTATATTTGCTACTTTTATAGAATTCCTTCAATATATAAATATAGTTAAGCTATTAAAGCTTGAAAATAATCCTATATTGTCAGTAGCAATCGGACAAACATTTGATATAAATGATATTATTTGCTACTTCATAGGATGTATCCTTATTTATATAATAAACAGATCTACAAATCTGTAATTATTTGATATTTTTACTAATATATTATATAATTTAACTAATCATTCTAGGGTTCCGTAGTTTATCTAGTCTGGTCCAAGAGAATGAGCACAGTTGTGTACACGGAAGGATAAAAGCCTTGGAGAATATATTCTCCTAGGCTTATTTTTATATAAGGAGTGATTTAATTGAACTTAACTATCAATCTTTTAAAAGACCAATACAGCATTTGCAAAATAAACCCAAATAAAGAAATTCCCCCTTGGTCAGTAAAAGGGGATTTCTACTCTATTTCTAGATCAGAAGAAGAGTTATCAATTGTCTGTGCTCAGTCTTTGATTCCTACAAATAATATTGATGAAATTATTTGTGATAAAAATTGGTCATTACTCAAAATCGAAGGGATACTCGATTTTTCCCTTGTAGGTATACTATCTAAGATAAGTACTATTTTAGCAACTAATAAAATAAGTATATTTGCTATTTCTACATATAATACAGACTATATATTAGTAAAAAGCAGCCAAATAGACACTGCTATAGGCTGCTTAGAGAACTCTGGCTATAAAATTATTATTTCTTAATCTATTTTAAATCCACTTAATAGGGAAGCAAATGGGTTGTTCTTATCCTCTTCAGCTTCCTTATTAATATTTTTCATTATCTTACCGACTTCCTTCTTAGATACCTTATTACTTTCCTTATTCTTTCTTTCATTAAATGCTGAAAGCTTTTCTCTATGACCACACTTACATACAAAGATTCTTCCATCACCTTGCCCTCTAAGTTCTAATTTCTTATGACAATTTGGACATCTTGAGTTTGTAACCATTGCAACATTTTTTCTATGACCACATTCCCTGTCTTGGCATACAAGACTTCTACCCTTTTTAGTGTTAACCATAAGCATTCTCTTCCCACAGTCTGGGCATTTTTCTGTACTTAGGTTATCATGTCTAAATGAATCTTCACTTTCCTTAATATCCCTTGCTACTTCCTTTGCATAGGATATTATTTCTTCCATAAACTTTTCCTTAGTTAACTTACCATTAGTAATTTCTTGAAGCTTCTTTTCCCATTTAGCAGTAAGTTCAGGTGAAGTTAACCCTTTAGGTGCAAGTGACAAGAGCTGTCTTCCCTTTGAAGTTGCAACTACATCCTTACCTCTTTTTTCTATAAGGAATCCATTAAATAACTTCTCAATAATATCTGCTCTTGTTGCAACAGTTCCTATTCCGCCTGTTTCTCCAAGTGTCTTAATTATTTCTTTATTAGAAGTATTAATAAACTTAGCTGGGTTTTCCATAGCTGCAAGTAAAGTTCCTTCATTAAATAGTGAAGGCGGTGCTGTTTGCCCTCTATTCTTACTAACTGATATAGACTTTATAATATCCCCCTTTGAATAGGATGACTTAATCTCTCCTTCTTCCTCATCTTCTGAGTCTGAATATACATCCTTCCACCCATTAGAAACTACTTTACTACCACTAGTTATAAACTTCTCACCCTTAACAGATGCCTTTATAGTTAATATTTCATATTCACAAGGCTTCATAAGCATTGCAAGGAATCTTTTACAAACTAAGTCGTAAATATTTCTTTCCTTATTAGTAAAGTCTGTATAGTTTGGTGACTCCTCAGTTGGAATTATAGCATGGTGATCTGACACCCTAGCGTTATCAACAAAGCTCTTAGTACCCTTAATAGGATAAGAAAGTATTTCTTTACATGCTGAAGGATTAACACTTCTACAAGCCTTTACTCTATCCTTTAGGGTTTCCACTATATCATCACTTATATATTTAGAGTCAGTTCTAGGATATGTTAATACCTTATGACTTTCATATAGCCTTTGCATAATAGACAGGGTTTCCTTAGCTGAGTATCCCCATATCCTATTTGCATCTGTTTGAAGTGTTGTTAAGTCATATAGTCCCTTAGGGTAGCTTTTCTTACTCTTTTTATCTACCTCATCAATAGATAACTCTCCCCCCTGAACCTTTTTAAGAATTTCCTCTGCTTTTTCTTTTGAGAATATTCTCTTCTCTCCATTACCTGATACATATGAAAATCTATCACTTCCTACCTTAACTTCTAAAGTATAAAACTCCTTAGGCTTAAAGTTTCTAATCTCTTCTTCTCTTTGGTGCACCATAGCAAGAGTTGGAGTCTGTACTCTTCCGCATGATAGCTGTGCATTGTGTTTACATGTTAATGCACGTGTAGCGTTAATTCCAACTATCCAATCAGCTTCTGCTCTTGCAAGTGCTGATGAATATAGGTTATTATATTGATTTCCGTTTTTAAGGTTATTAAACCCTTCCTTAATAGCCTTATCTGTAACAGATGAAATCCATAGTCTCTTAATCGGCTTTTTGCATCCTGACTTATATAATATAAGTCTTGCAACAAGTTCGCCCTCACGTCCCGCATCTGTTGCAATAACTATTTCACTAACATCATCTCTGCCTAATTGGCTTTTAACTGCTTGGAACTGCTTACCTGATGACTTAATAATTGAATACTTAAACTTTTCAGGTATTATAGGAATATCATCCATATTCCATGACTTATATCTATCATCATATTGTTCAGGGTCTGATAGTGTAACAAGATGCCCAAGTGCCCACGTTACAACATACTTATCCCCTTCTAAAAATCCATTCCCCTTTTTATTACACTTTAAAACTCTAGCTATATCCCTAGCTACAGATGGTTTTTCTGCTAATACTAATATTTTTCCCATATAAATATTCCTTTCATCTTATATACATAGAGTATATCATAATTTACGCTTTTCTTATTCTAATTGATTAAAATATCCTGATATGTTAAGATAATTATTAACTATTTTATAAGGGGGAATTTAATAATGGACTCTAGTCCCGCATCAAGTTTATTGCCACAATTTATTTTAATTTTAGTATTAGTTTTAATTAATGCCTTTTTTGCAGCAGCTGAGATGGCTATTGTTTCTGTTAACAAGAACAAAGTTAACATATTGTGTGAAGAGGGGAACAAAAACGCGATTATTTTGCAGAAACTTCTTAAGGAACCTAGTAACTTCCTTGCAACTATTCAGATAGGTATTACCTTTGCTGGATTCTTTGCAAGTGCATCTGCTGCTACTAGTATATCTGGCTATTTTGCACAGTACCTTGTTAAGTTTAACATTCCATATAGCAATGAAATTTCACTATTTTTAATTACTATACTAATTTCTTATATTACTCTTGTTTTAGGAGAGCTACTTCCTAAGAGAATAGCACTTCAAAATTCCGAGAAAATATCACTTAGTGTAGTAAAACCTATTCTTTTTATATCCAAGCTAACAACCCCATTTGTAAAGCTATTATCAGGCTCTACAAATGTTCTTGTAAGAATATTTGGACTTAAGTCAACTGATGTTGATGACAAAATATCAAGGGAAGAGATTAAGTCTATGGTTCTAGCCGGTAAAGAAAATGGCATTATTAACGATATTGAAGAAGAAATGATTCATAGTATATTTGATTTTGATGAAACTATGGCTAAGGAGATTATGACTCCTAGAACTGAGGTTTTTGCCATTAATATAGATAATACAACAGATCAAATCATTAAAAATGTTATGGAAGAAAAATTTACTAGAATTCCTGTATATGAAGATAATACTGATAATATTATCGGTATTTTATATCTTAAGGATCTATTTCAAGCAGTCTTAACTAAAGGCACGGATAACCTTAACATAGGTGATATATTAAGACCTGCTTGCTTCTTCCCTGAAACTAAGAATATTGATGACTTATTTAAGGAACTTAAACACACCCAAAACCATATAGCTATTTTAATTGATGAATACGGAGGATTCTCTGGTATTGCAACTATAGAAGACATTGTTGAAGAAGTTATGGGTGATATTTCAGACGAATATGACGAACATGAAAAGGAAATTCAAAAACTTGAAGATAATGTGTATATTGTAGATGGTCTTTTACCTATTGATGAATTTAATGAATATTTTGATTTAGAACTTGAGTCATCTACCTCTGATAGTATAGGTGGATTTGTACTTGATCTACTTGGTAGTATCCCAGACGTGGATAATACCTACTCTACTGTATATGAAAACATAGAATTTGAAGTTTATGAAATTGATGAGCGACGTATTCAGGCTATTAAAGTAACATTTAACAAATAAAAAACAAACCGGATAGGAATTTACCTATCCGGTTTTTATTTATATTGATATTTTTCACTTATTAATTAAAATATTACTCTGAAGCGTAGTTGTCAAAGTATCCTTGGATTAGGATAATAGGTGTTCCCTTATCTCCACTACCACTTACAAGGTCACATAAGCTTCCTAGTAGGTCAGTAATTTGTCTTGGAGTTGTTCCTAGTGCTTCATTTCCTGGAGCATTAGTGTTCATTTCCTTTTCCTTAATCTTCTTTCTCATTTCTTCAGCAAGCTTTGATGAATCAACATCCTTAAGATCGTTGTCAGCAACATACTTAAGCTTAATTTCGTTTGGAGTTCCAGCTAGACCGTCAGTAAATCCTGGTGATACTATTGGATCTGCAAGTTCCCATATCTTTCCTACTGGATCCTTAAATGCTCCATCTCCGTAAATCATAACTTCAATGTTCTTTCCTGTCTTTTCTTTAAGTGAAGCTTGAACAGTTTCAACAAACTTCTTTCCATCTCTTGGGAATAGCTTAATTGTATCATCTGTAGCCTTGTTTGAACCAAGTAGTCCATACTCTGAGTATCCACTTCCATTTACTGAAGTTGATGCTATATCATCAAGTCCGTAAACAACCTTAGCTCCAGCTGCCTTCATTATTCTCTTAGTTCTATGTCTTTCGTGGATGTTAGCCACTAGAATTTGGTCTGTGTACTTAAGAGCTTCCCTTGGATCGTTAGCTAGGTAAATTTCAACTTCTCCACCTGCTTCTTCAACAATGTCTCTGTACATTTGAACGTAGTCAATTCCTGTAAATGGATGTTCTACCTTCTCCCCAAATAATTCTCTGTACTTAGCTTCTGTAAGTACATCCTTGTATGGGTTAACTCCCTTTTCATCCATCATGTCGATATCCATTAGGTGGTTACCAACTTCATCTGATGGGTAGTTTAGGAATAGGTGCATTTTTCTTCCACTAAGTGCTATTGACTTAAGAATTAGTGAAAATCTATTTCTGCTTAGTATTGGGAACATTACTGCAATTTCCCCATCAAACTTAGCCTTTATGTCGTTTGCTATATCTTGAATTGATATGTAATTTCCTTGTGCTCTTGCAACAAGTGATTCTGTAATTCCTATAACGTCCTTATCCCCCATAACTATACCTTCAGTTGTTACTGCTTCCATAACTGAATCTACAACTATTTGTGCTAGGTTATCTCCCTCTTTAATAATTGGAGCTCTTAAACCTCTTGCTGATGTTCCTATTAATCTTGACATTAATATTCCCCCTTAGTTTTATTAATTAAACTTGAATTAAGTGTTATTTCTTCTTACAAATTTATTTTATACTATCATTCAGCTTTTTACCATAATAATTTGTAGAAAACTTAATAAAATTTATGTTTTTAACTTTTTACAAATGTTATACCGAACATTTTTAAGATATTTACTTTTTATTTTCCGATTATAAGAAAAGACACCGAACAAATCCGGTGCCTAATTATAAATAAACTTACATTTTTAACCTTGTAGATTGTTAAATAATAAACTATTTAGTGAACTATTTTTTCTTTATAAGCTCCTTATTTCTCTCAATTTCCTCGTTTAGCTCATTTAAAACTTCCCATCTTTCGTATTTTTCCTCTAACTTTAACTCAAGGTCCTGCTTCTTTTGAAGTAATTCCTCAAGTAATGCATAGTTCGTTGATGCATTTTCTATTTCCTTATCAACTGAGGAAATTTTACTTTCTATATCCTCAATATCCTGATCTATTGTTTCAAATTCTCTTTGTTCCTTAAAAGAGAATTTAGTTTTTAAGGTCTTTTCCTTAACCTGAGGCTTTTTTTCCTTATCTAATTTAACTTCAGGTTCAGAATTTCTTTCTTCCTCTATAAGATCAATTTCTCTTCTTAAAATATAATCACTATAGTTTCCAGTATACTCCTTAATAATCCCATTACCATTATAGGCAAATATCTTATCACAAACCCTATCTAGAAAGTATCTATCATGGGATATTACTATAACCGCCCCATTAAACTCATCTATATACTCTTCTAGTATTTTTAGAGTTTCAATATCAAGGTCATTTGTAGGCTCATCAAGAAGTAGTACATTCGGAGCCTTTGCAAGTGTTCTTAAAAGATATATTCTTCTTCTCTCTCCACCTGACAGGTTTTTAATATGAGTATACTGCATTGTTCCATCGAACAAGAATCTTTCACACATCTGAGATGCTGAAATTTTTATGCCCTCAGCATTTTCTATAAACTCAGCTGCTTCCTTAATGTAATCTATAGCACGAAGATTCTCGTCCATATCATCGCATTCCTGGGAGAAGTAGCCTATATTAACTGTTTCACCAGTTTCAACAACTCCACTATCTACCTGTAGATTCCCGCTTAGTATCTTCATTAGTGTAGACTTCCCTATACCATTAGGTCCTATAATACCAATTCTATCATTTCTAAGAACAGTATATGAAAAATCATTTATAAGATTTCTTCCCTCATATGACTTTCCTATATTCTTAATCTCAAGTATTTTCTTACCAAGTCTTGATGATGCAACTGATATATCAAGTGTCTCTTTTCTAATATCGTTAACACTACTTACAAGTTCATCAAATCTTTGAAGTCTAGCTTTTTGCTTTGTTGTTCTAGCCTTAGCTCCCCTTCTTACCCACTTAAGTTCTGTTCTAATAAGGCTTTGCTTTTTGTCCTCACGTGCCCTATCATTTTCTTCTCTTTCAAGCTTCTTCTCAAGATATACTGAGTAGTTACCTTCATAGTTATATAAATTTCCTCTATCAAGTTCAACAATTCTATTTGTAACATTATCTAAAAAGTATCTATCATGGGTAATCATAACAAGGGTTGACTGCTTACCTGATATAAATTCTTCAAGCCATGTTATTGTTTCATTATCCATATGGTTAGTAGGCTCATCAAGTATTAAAATATCACATGGGGTAATTAACGCACCTGCAAGGGCAACACGCTTCTTTTGACCACCTGAAAGATGCTTAATCTTCTTAGTAAAGTCAGTAATTCCAAGCTTCATTAATATTTTTTTAGCTTCACTTTCCATTTCCCAAAGACCTAGTGAATCTATTTCTGTTTGAACTGTAATTAATTTATCATTAACATCTTCTCCACTAGATAATTTGCTAAGAAGAGCTTCATAATCCCTAAGTAATGTCATTTCCTTAGATGATCCTCTAAAAACCTGCTTTAATACAGTATCTTCACCCTCAAACTCAGGATTCTGTGGAAGATATTCTATTCTAACCTTACTACCTTTAACAATTTTACCTTCATAAAACTCATCAAGCCCTGCAATTATTTTAAGGAGTGTAGATTTTCCAGTTCCATTTATTCCTATAATACCAATTTTGTCACCTTCATTTATTCCAAGGTTTATATTATTTAATAATTTCTTCTCTGAATAACTTTTTGATATATTTTCTAATGTTAATAAATTCATAGTATAACCACCTTTTTTTGCGCTTATAAAAAATTATATCACATATTGAACCTATAAAAAAATTATAGTATTTACATAATTTCAAGGATAAAACCAGTTAAAATACACACAATAATATCAAAATGCACTAAAGGAGGCTACGTTATGAAGGGAAAGGTTTATTCATTTAGAAACGAAGAAGGGGAATTAGTTAAATTTACTGTTAAGGAATTTTTATCTGTTAACAGTAGCGACTATGTACTTATGAGTCCTGAAGATAATATTTCCGAGATAGATGTATATAAGTTTAGCATTATTAACGGTAATGAAGCACTTGAACTTATAGATGATGAAGGTCAGCTTGCACCTATTAAGGCAGCATCTAAGATTCTTTCTTAACTTAATTAAAGGTAGTATTTCTAAAATACTACCTTTAATTATAACCTTATAGAAACCTATCCATTTTTTATACATGTTATAATTCCTAAAAAGGGGGCTTTATATGAACAGATATTTTAACAGCTTTTTTAGTATATTTCTTAATCTTTTTAGGGTAGCCCTTACCTTTCAGGGAACATATATATTATTTCAAGGAAATTATTTTGAAGGGCTATATTGCTTTTTAACTCTTGGTATAACTTTCCTACTTAACAAAATATACAAAGTAGCAAAGATTAACCCTAATAAGCTTTTAAGATTTTTCGTGGTATTATTTATTTTTTTATCTATGTACCTAGGTCATACTAATCATATGTATAGTATAGTTACTAATTGGGATGATATTCTTCATCTATCCTCAGGATTTATTATTACCCTATTTGGATTCCTAATAGTCGAGAAGATAGATAGGAATAATTCTATACTCTACAACAAAACATTTATATGCTTTTACCTAATTATCTTTAGCATTGCAACTGCTGGCGTTTGGGAAATTTATGAATTTACAACTGATTTCCTATTTAACCTTCAATCCCAGGGTGGCAGTCTTACAGATACTATGATAGATATAATAAACGGTACTGTTGGTGGTATTGTTATTTCAATAATATATAATTTTAAGCCACAACTATTTAAGTCAACAAACAACTAAAAAGAGGGGTCATATAAATAGTTTAATTACAACTATTTAATGACACCCTCTTTTCTTATATTATATAAGCTTTTCTAGTCTAGCCTTAATTTCTAGTAAGAATTCTTCAGTGTTAACAATTTTAATTTCTCCCTGTGCCATAGCAGCAAGATCCTTAGTCATAACACCCTCTTCAATTGCCATAATTGAAGCCTTTTCAATTGCTTCTCCAAACTTAACTAAATCGTTATTTCCATCAAGTTCTCCTCTTTTCTTAAGAGCTCCACTCCATGCAAATATTGTTGCCATTGAGTTAGTTGAAGTTGCCTCACCTTTAAGGTGCTTGTAATAATGTCTTTGTACCGTTCCATGGGCTGCTTCATATTCAAAGTATCCATCTGGTGATACTAGAACTGATGTCATCATTGCAAGTGAACCAAATGCAGTTGCAACGAAGTCTGACATAACATCTCCATCATAGTTCTTACAAGCCCATATAAATCCACCACTTGACTTAACAACTCTAGCTACAGCGTCATCAATAAGTGTGTAGAAATATTCAATTCCAGCTTCTTCAAACTTAAGCTTATATTCATTATCATATATTTCTTCAAATATATCCTTAAATGTATGATCATATTTTTTTGAAATAGTATCCTTAGTTGAGAACCAAAGATCTTCCTTCTCTGAAAGTGCATAATTAAAACATGCTCTTGCAAAGCTTTCAATTGATTTTTGTGTATTATGCATTCCCATAACTATTCCGCTACCATTAAAGTCATGGATCACTTCACTTGATACCACTTCACCATTCTTTGACTTAACTACAAGCTCAGCTACGTCACCTTCACTTACCTTAGCTTCAACACCTTTGTATATATCACCATAAGCGTGCCTTGCAATTGTTATTGGTTTTTCCCAAGTACGTACAAAAGGCTTAATATTATCTACGATAATTGGCTTTCTAAATACTGTTCCATCTAAAATTGCTCTAATTGTCCCATTAGGGCTTTTCCACATTTCCTTAAGGTTGTATTCCTTAATTCTCTCAGCATTAGGTGTAATAGTTGCACACTTAACTCCAACCCCATACTTCTTGATTGCTTCTGCTGCCTCAAAAGTAACCGTGTCATCTGTTTCGTCTCTATACTCAAGACCTAAATCGTAATACTCTGACTTTAAATCAACAAATGGGCAAATAAGATGCTCCTTAATTTGTTTCCATATTATTCTAGTCATTTCATCTCCATCAATTTCGACTAATGGAGTAGTCATTTGTATTTTCACCATTGTTTTCCCCCCTTAAATACTTTTTAACCAACTATATTATACCTTTAAGAGAAGAAATATGAAATATATCTTTTTGAAAAATTTCACTATATTACATAATTATTTTCTAAAAATGCATCAATAATACTTTCAAGTGTAGCCATTCCAATAACATGATCATCTTCATCAATTATTGGTATAGCTGCAATATTACTTTCACGAACTCTTTTAACGATTTCAAGGTCATCCTCATATTCCCCTGCAGTTATTACCTTCTTAGTCATTACCCACTCTATTGGGCAGGTATCAAAATGTCCATCCTCAATTAAAAATCTAAAAACATCTGCCTTAACTATTATTCCAACTAACCTTTTTTCATTGTTTAAAATAGGCGCACCATTTACCCCATTTGCAGTTAAGCTATCTAGTACATATCTAACTGAATCGTCTTCCTTAAAGCTTATATAATTTTTAGACATTATTTTCTTTGACATAAAAATCCCCTCCTAATCTAATATATTCTCAAAAGTAGAATACTTTTTAAAAATATGCTCAAAATATACTTATTAACTATATATATTCTATTTTCAAGGAGGTATAACTTTGAAGGAAACAAAAGATTTCCAATCTAATATAAATGAGATTCAGTCAATTCTAAAACTTAAAGAAAGTTTTGATATTATAGAGCGAATTCTTATTATAGGTGGCAAGAAAGCCTACCTGTACTATATAGATGGATTTACTAAGGACGATTTACTACAGCGAATTTTTACAGACTTTTTTGATATTACTACTGAGAAGATGAATTCCCTTAAAACCTCAATGGATTTTATAGAGAACTGTGTACCCTATGTTGAGGTAGGTGAAGAGACCAACTTTGATACTATTATTACCTTTGTGTTATCTGGTCAAGTTGCAATGTTTATAGAAGGATACTCTAGCTGCATTATGCTTGACTCCCGTACATATCCTGCCCGCTCTACCCAGGAACCTGAGAAGGAGAAGGTTCTTCGTGGTGCTAAGGATGGCTTTGTTGAAACAATTGTATTTAATACTGCTCTTATTAGACGTAGAATAAGGGACCCTAAACTTATTTTTGAAATGTTTTCTGTTGGGGAGCTTTCTCGTACAGACGTTGCTATTGGATATCTTAGTGGAAGTGAAGATAAGAAGGCTCTAGCAGTTATTAAAGAAAAACTTAAAAACCTTAAGGTTAAATCTCTTACTATGAGCGATCAAAGTATTGTTGAAGCTATAACAGGTGGCTCTCTTATAAACCCATTCCCTAAGGTGAGGTATACTGAACGCCCTGATGTTGCAGCGGCACATATATTAGATGGAAAAATTATTATGATTGTTGATAATTCACCCTCAGCAATAATTCTTCCGACTAGCTTTTTTGATTTTTTACAGGATGTTGATGATTATTATCTTCCTGTAGTTACAGGTAATGTTTTAAGATTTACCCGTAACCTTATATTTTTAGCTACTTTCCTCATAACCCCTGTTTTTTTACTTTTAACCCAGAACCCTAATTTACTCCCCCAAAGCCTCCAGTTTTTAATTCCAATAGATGAGTTTGCCATTCCATTAATATGGCAGTTCCTACTTCTCGAACTTTCTATTGATGGATTAAAACTTGCCTCACTTAACACTCCAAGTTCACTTGGTATGTCACTATCTGTTATAGGTGGATTAGTTCTTGGTGAGTTTGCAGTTAAAACTGGATATTTTATTCCTCAGTCTATTTTATATATGGCTGTAGTTGCACTAGGAAGCTTTTCTCAGCCAAGTATAGAAATGGGCTATGCAGTTAAATTTATGCGTATTATGCTTTTAGTACTTGTTTCTATATTTAATATACCAGGTTTTATTATAGGGCTTATTTTAACCCTATGCTTTATTGGATTTACTAAGACTCTTACAGGGGAACATTATTTATATCCACTAATTCCACTTAATATTAAGGAACTTACCCACTTAGTATTTAGAACAAGGCTTAAATCCTCTAAAAAATAGCTCTTTCATATAAAGAACATATTAACTTCACACAAAACACACTTTGGAGTTTTACTATAATGAAGAAGCCAAATCATGTATAAGGAATTTAAAAACCATACTGATTGCATATTCATTTAAACTTTTTACCCCAAAACATATTATAATAGAAGCAAGCGATTAAGTTTAACTCCCTTAATCGCTTGTTTGCTTTTTTGTTATTTTATTTTGGTACTTATCTTGTCTATTACTACTGCAATTGCATTATCTCCTGATACATTTGCAGCTGTTCCGAAACTATCCTGAGTAATATATAGTGCAATCATAATACTTGCAATTCCTCCATCTGATGGAATCCCTATCATAGGTAGGAAAGGAAGTGCACTCATAATAGCCCCTCCAGGTGCACCTGGTGCTGCTACCATAGCAATTCCAAGAACCATTAAAAATGGAAGCATTATATTAAATGAATAGTCCATAGAATTCATCATTAACACAGCTGTTGAAAATGACATAAGTGATATAACACTACCAGATAAGTGAATTGTTGCACACAGTGGTACTACAAATTCTCTTATCTTTTTAGATACCCCATTTTTCTCTGCACATTGAATATTAATTGGAATTGTTGCAGCAGAAGACTGTGTTCCAAGTGCAGTTATATATCCAAGGCTTTGGTTCTTAATCATAGTAAATGGATTCTTCTTTGATACAACACCTGCAACTATAAACATAAATGATATATAGATAATATGAAGAGGAATTATAACTAAAAACACCTTCCAGAAAATATTAATTATATTAAATACCTCACCTGTAAATGTAATATTAGCAAATGTTCCAGCAATGTAAAAAGGTAATATGGGTATAATAATATTTGATAAAACCATTTTTATAATATCTTGAAAATCACATGCTAGATTATAGAGTTCTACTCCTCTATCTCTATTTCTTAAAGCTGAAAGTCCAAGCCCTATCATAAATGCAAATACTATTGCTGTGGTTACATCCATTAAGGGTGCTATAGGAACAGAAAATAAAGGTTCTAGCATCGTAGAGGATGGATCGCTTATATTCTTAACTTCTCCACTAATAAATAATGGAAAAAGATTCTTAGCTACTAAATATGCTATTATTCCAGCTATTATAGTTGAAAAATATGCTATTCCTGTTGTTATAAACAATAGCTTTCCAGCTCCCCTAGCAAGATCTGCAATACCAACAACTATAAATCCTATTATTATAAAAGGTATTGTAAACTTAAGAAAACTTGCAAACAGTGACGAGAATGTTACTAATACTTCTACAACTACCTTAGGTGCGAAGCTCCCAATTAAAATACCAATAAGTATTCCAAGAATCAGCTTTGTCATAAGGCCTAATTTAAACTTTTTCATTATATCCTCCTAATTTGTCTTTATCTTGTGTACTTTTGTGTTTTTACAGTACTATTGTAATACAAATACATTATAATCTAAACCCCTATTTAGCTTTCCCTATTTTTATATTATTAATATATTCTATAGACCAAACCTATTCAATTGTTATATTTTTATCTTTTATCTAAATTTTTGAAATATCTATTTGGAAGTGTTATTATATTTACTATATATATATCTAGAGTTATATATAAAATTTTTCTATAGGGGGTATTAGCATTGAATCCTATGATTAAGAAACTAGTTGATTCAGGTTTCATGACAGAGGCTCATGGAAATTATATTGAAGAGGCTATTAGCAATAAGGACAATCTAATAATTTCAGGACATAAGGGTTGGGGAATCCTTCCTCTAATGGCTACAGTAAGTGCAACTGCCAAGGGGATACACAAGATTAAACAGGTTAAAACATTTGATGATATTCAAGATGAGGCTGAGTACTACATAATACCAGACCTTAAGGATATTGATTATGCTAAACTTATAACTGACACAATACTAATTCCTAATACTTCATTTATAAGTATTAAGGACCCAGACCATCCATATGCAATTCTTAAGATTCTTAAGGATGTATATAAGATTAATTCTGATACTTCAAAGGTATTCCAAGTAGTTGAATGTGCTAAGATTAACGATGAGAAGAAATTAGCTAAGATTACTAAGATTACTATTGAAGAAGGCGGAAAACTTAAGAAGGTTGACTTCCAAGGATAATTATAAAGGGAATCTCTATGAGATTCCCTTTTATTTGTTTAATTATATTAACATCTATAGTGATTCAATAAATAAATTTTCTTTATCTACTCCAAGACTTATAAGCTTTTCTTCTATTGAATTTGCAAGTCTATTTGAACTACAAACATAAATCTTATAATCTTTAATATCTTTAATATCCTGAAGTTTTTCTACAACGCTACCTTTATCATATAATGTATTTTTATCCCTTGAAAGTACTGGAATATACTTAAACCCATTTTCCTTTGCACCTACTTCTTCAAAGTAATTATTATAAATAAGGTCCCCCTCATATCTTGCTGCATGAAGCATTGTAACCTCACCTTTATCCTCTTTTAGAACCCTATTTATAAGTTCTATAAATGGAGTAAATCCAATCCCACCTGCTATAAATAATGCTTTTTCAACCTTATCTATTTTTGAAATTTCACCTTCTATAGGTCCCTTTATAGTTGTAGTATACCCTTCTCTAAATTCCTTAAATATAATATTTGTACCATATCCTTTTTCCTCTAGCTTAATAATAACCTCAAGTGTATTATCATCTATATATTTTGCTACTGTATATGCTCTATATTGAAGTGGACTATCTTGAATTTTAAGAAGTATATACCCTCCTGGTATTTTTTCAATATCACTATTTAATTTAATTTCAAGTCCTATTACATTATGACTATACTTATTTATTTTTGTAATAGTGCCCTCATTTTCTTCACGCATATCAATAATGGATGATTTTTCCCTTTTTTTAATATTTACTAAATGTGTATGATTATTTTCAAAACTTAAAATAGATGCTGGGCAATTCTTAACACATGTACTACATTTAATACATTCATTAGAGATAAATCTATTGTCAGAATCAAAGTTAAGGTATGGTTCAAGCTGCATCGGACATACCCTTGCACATTTACCACAAAGGTGACACTTAGACTTTGAATCTATTGTTAGTACCCTATCTGTTTTAGTTGTTATATTTAAAGCATCTCCTAATTTATATGACCCTTTTTGCATAATTCCCATAGGACATACCTTGCACCAGGCCCTAGGTGAATTTACTATGCTTATTAATCCTCCAAGAACTAAAACCATTAGATATGCTGATGTAAATACATACCCTAAATCATCTAGAAACATACTGGTTCCAAAGCTATTAACTGCTGCAATTAACTTTCTTGTTATATTAAACATAAACCATGTAAAAAAAACAACCATAACAATTTTAGAATTTAAAAAATCATATATTTTTTTATTTCTGCTTATCTTAAGTAGGTACTTATCATAGAAACTACCATGTGAACAAAAATTACCACACCAATAACGCCCTCTAAAAAATGACATAACTATTAATGTTAACATTATAGGTGGTATTAAAAGCCCTAACTTCTTTTCAAATATACCTCCTATAGCAACTAAGGGTGTTAGTATCCATATATAGCTTCTTACCCTTGTAAAGATCCTGTTAGTTTTAATATAGTATTCCCCCATTTGATTATCCTCCAAAAATACTTTTAATATATTATATACCCCATAGGGGTATATTGTCCACAAAAAAATAAGGGTGGGTCCCTTATTTTTCTTTATCTATTTCATGTTTATTTTCTTCATACCAGTTAATAATATCATTAACTGCATTATCCATTATACTGCTATCAGTTTCAAGAAGGTAATCATACTTCTTATTAAGATACATTGGATCATAGTACTTTATCATAAGATCTTCTATAACTTCCCTATATAATCCACCTAGGATTTTCGATTTGTATTCTTCTATATTCTTAGCTGATATATATTTAGATAGCTTATCAACACTTTCAATAAGCTCATCATTATTATCATAAACATAATCTTCAAGTATATTATCTACCCTTGACTCTATACATGAAATAACATTAATGTGTACTCCATCCCTCATAGCATTATGAATATGTTCTGGAACAAACACATACCCTATTCTCTTACTTTCAGCCTCTACAAAAACAGTATTACTCTTTCTATTTTTAAGGGTTTCATACACAAGACTTTCAAACATTTTCTGAGAGTTTTGACGACCGATTCCTACTGACCCAAGAAGTGACCCTCTGTGATTAGCACATCCTTCAAGGTCTAATACATCATATCCCTTTTCTTCTAACTTCTTTAATATTTTGGTTTTACCAACACCTGTATTACCATGAATAACAACAAAGTTAACTCCATTCATAACTTCCTTAAGTGATTCATTAATATATGCTCTATAGCCCTTATATCCACCTAAAACCTTAAATGCATTAACTCCTACACTTGTTAAGAGTGATACTATCGAGGAACTTCTCATTCCACCTCTCTCACATAGAAAAATTAATGACTTATATTCCTTTTGTAGCTGCTGAATTCTATCATATATTTCAGGTAGCTTTTTTGATGCAGCAACTACTCCGAGTCTTTTTGCCTTATCTCTACATTCCTGTACATAAACAGTTCCGATCTCTTCTCTTTCTTCATCTGTAAATAATGGTAGGTTAATAGCTCCTGGTATAGTAGCTTTTTGGAATTCTCCTGGGCTTCTTACGTCGATTAAAACATATCTCCCCTTAATACTTGAATTATCTATTCTTTCGTACTCTATAGTCTTGATCATAATCTCCCTCTATTCTATATGTGAAATTCATATTATTTCTAAAATCTATAATTAAATAACATAATATTTAGTATTTCTATATTATATTTAAACACTTTTTAGATTAAAGATAAAGAGTAGTATGTAAATTTATTAATTATCCTTTTGTCTATTTTATTATATGTTTATTTTAATTTTTTATTTACGTTGCATATGCAACATATTTTCAGATAACTTTCCCTTATATTATTTATAAAGTAATAATTAAGGGAGATACAATTATGGAAAATAAAATGTTTTGCTACCAATGTCAAGAAACTGCAAACTGCTCCGGCTGTACTATAATCGGTGCTTGTGGTAAAACACCTACTCTAGCCAAGCTTCAAGATATGCTTATATATGTTACAAAGGGGCTAAGTGAGGTTATTAACGAAAATAGAAAACATGGATATAAAATAGATTCATATATTAATCACCATATAATACTTAACCTATTTTCAACTATTACTAATGCTAACTTTGATAATAATATTTTTTACGAAAGAATACTTAAAACAATTAATATAAAAAACCAACTTATTAAAAGCATAGATATAAATGTATTAAGTAAATATTCTAAGGTTAATTTCACTACAAACGAAGAAATAGATAATTCCCTTGAATCCGCTATAATACTTAATGAAAAAGACGAAGATATAAGAAGTATGAAGGAACTTATAACTTATGGGCTTAAGGGTCTTAGTGCATATATGAAACATGCAATAGAACTTAATCATGATAGTGAAGAAATTCATATATTTATACAGTCTACCCTAGGAAATATTCTTTCTGATTCACTTTCACTAAACGACCTTATTACTCTTTCGCTTGAATGTGGTAAGGTTGGAGTTGATGGAATGGCTCTTTTAGATAATGCTAATACTTCAACATACGGAAGTCCCGAGATTACTAAGGTTAATATAGGAACAAGGAACAACCCTGGTATATTAGTTTCAGGACATGACCTGTTAGACCTTGAAATTCTACTTAAGCAGACTATTGATAGTGGAGTTGATGTTTATACCCATTCTGAAATGCTACCTGCACACTACTACCCTGAATTTAAAAAGTATCCACATTTTGTAGGTAATTATGGTGGTGCTTGGTATTCTCAGGTAAAGGATTTCGAAACATTTAATGGACCTATTATAATGACAACAAACTGTATAGTTCCACCAAGAGCAAGCTATAAATCAAGACTATTTACAACCGGTGCAGCTGGATATACTGGGTGTACTCATATAGATAAAGACTCTAGTGGAAACAAGGACTTTAGTTCTATTATTGCCCTTGCAAAAACACTACCTGCACCTATTGAAATTGAGTCTGGTGAAATTATAGGTGGCTTTGCACATAATCAAGTACTTTCACTTGCAGACAAGGTTGTTGATGCAGTTAAAACAGGTGCTATTAAGAAGTTTGTAGTTATGGCTGGATGTGACGGAAGACAAGTATCACGTGAATACTATACTGATTTTGCAAAATCACTACCAAATGATAGCGTTATATTAACTGCTGGATGTGCTAAGTATAGATATAATAAATTAAACCTTGGTGATATTAATGGAATTCCAAGGGTGCTTGATGCTGGTCAATGTAACGATTCTTATTCACTTGCGGTTATTGCACTTAAGCTTCAGGAAGTATTTGAACTTGATGATATAAATTCACTTCCTATTGTTTATAATATTGCATGGTATGAGCAAAAAGCTGTTATAGTATTACTTTCTCTACTACACCTTGGGATTAAAAACATACATCTAGGACCTACTCTTCCAGGCTTCCTATCACCTAATGTTGTAAACTTCCTTGTGGAAAACTTTAATATAGCTGGAATTTCAACAGTAGAAAATGATTTAAATAAATTCTTCTCATAAACAAAAGGGCTGAAATTTCAGCCCTTTTATTTATTAACAATCTCATCAATTATATTAAATGCCTCTACACATATCTTTATTGACTTTTCTATTTCTTCATAGGTAATTGTAAGTGGTGGGTTAAAATATATAATATTTCCAAGTGGCCTTAAAAGTAGTCCCTTGCTTAATGCTTCTTTATATATTTGATATCCAAGTCTAATGTCGCTATTGAACCCTTCCTTAGAGTCCTTATCCTTCACTATTTCAATTGCATTAATAAGTCCTATACTTCTAATTTCACCAACATATTTATTATCTTTAAATTCCCTACTAATTAAAGCATTTATATATTCTCCCTTATCCTTAAGTGATTCAACTAGACTTCCCTCTTCTAAAATATCTAAAACAGCATTTGCAGCTGCAGCTGCAAGAGGGTTACCTGAGTATGTATGGCTATGCATAAATGCTCTATGCTTATTATAATCATCATAAAATCCATTATATATTTCATTTGTGGTAATAGTTATTGCCATTGGCATATATCCACCTGTTAACCCCTTTGATAAACACATAAAGTCAGGTGTAATACCTGCATAGTCAGCTGCAAACATCCTACCTGTTCTGTAGAACCCTGTTGCTATTTCATCTACTATAAGATGAATATTATATCGTCTGCAAGCCTCACTAAGCTTTTTAAGATAAACAGGTGGATATATTCTCATACCAGCTGCTCCTTGAAGTAGAGGCTCAACTAAAAATCCTGAAACCATGTCTGCATTCTCTCTTATTATATCTTCCGCCTCTACAAAACACTCTGCACTGCAAGAATTTCTACTTTTATTATATTTACATCTATAACAATCCGGTGCAGGAGTTCTTATAACATCTAAAAGTAATGGCTTATATATTTTTGAGTATAAATCTACTCCTCCAGCAGACAGTGCTCCAAGTGTTTCTCCATGATATCCATCCTCTAATGCCATAAACCTAGTTTTTCTTTCATTACCATTTTGGGCATGATATTGAAAGCTCATTTTCATAGCAACCTCTACAGCAGCAGATCCGTTATCTGTGAAAAAATACTTGCATAGTCCCTTTGGCATATATTTTTGAAGCCTTGTACATAGGTTAATTACAGGCTTATTTGAAAAGTTGGCAAATATAACATGTTCTAAATTATCAAGCTGATTCTTCACAGCCTCATTAATAATTTCATTACTATGACCAAATAGGTTACACCACCATGAGCTTACTATATCTATATAGCTATTTCCTTCAATATCATATAGATATACCCCCTTCCCCCTATCAACTATAATAGGCTTAAGGTCTTCATAATCCTTCATCTGTGAACATGGATGCCATATATATTCTAAGTCCTTATCTACTAAATTCACTAAACAACACCATATAAAGAAGCTATAATCTCTGGTGATAAGTTAACCTCTTTATTCCTCTCTACCTTATCAATAATAGGAATGTTTGTAATACTGCTAATAACCCTAGCATTATCCTCATGTATAACATCTCCATATATAAAATTATTAAGAATTATTCCTTTAATTACTATGCCAATACTCTTCATATAGTTAACCGTAAGAACTGTAGAGTTAATAGTTCCAAGACCTGCATCACTAACTATTATTGCATTTAAATTAAACATTTTTACTATGTCTTCCTGCATTAGTCTTGTTTCATCTAGGCTAATAGGGCATACTATTCCTCCGCATCCTTCAACTGTTATATACTCATATTTATCACTTAAATTGTAAAAATCATCTGCTATTTTTTTAATATTAATATATATTCCCTCTTCCCTTGATGCTAAATGTGGGGAAGCTGGCATTTTCATAATATATGATACGTGCTTTTCTAAATCAACTTTAATATTAACCTTGTCAAATACCTTAGTAGCATCACATACAACTTGTCCATTAATTTCATCTGCTCCACTTAATGCAGGTTTATAATAGGCTGTATTATACCCTGCATCATAAAGAATCTTATTAATACTTGATGTTATATATGTTTTACCTATATCAGTAGAAGTTCCAGTTATAAATAAACCCCTACTCATAATACCCTACACTAAATCCAAGGTTAGATACCATTTTAACATCATCTTCAACGGTGCTACCAAGTGTTGTTAACATATTTCCTGTTATAGCAGCATTAATTCCTGCCTTAATTGCCGCAGCTCCATTATCCTCTAATATTATTCTTCCACCTGCTAGTCTAAGATCTGCTGTAGGAAGTAAAAATCTATATATAGCAATGCTTTTTATAATATCCTCCTGATCTAAAATCTTATTATTTTCAAGTGGAGTCCCTAAAATTGGATTTAGAATATTTATAGGAACCGTAGTAATATTAAGTTCTCTAAGCTGAATCGCCATATCTACTCTATCTTCAAAACCTTCTCCAAGTCCAAATATACCTCCACTACATACTACAAGTCCTGCACTTTGAGCTTCTTTAATAGACTCTATCTTTTCCTCATAGCTGTGGGTTGTACAAATATTTTTAAAGTAATTAGCTGATGTTTCTAAATTATTATGGTATCTAGTAACCCCTGCTTTTTTAAGCTTTTTAAAGTCCTTATAAGATAAAAGTCCATGTGAAGCACATAACTTAATAGAACAAAGGGACTTAATTTTCTCATAGCATTTACATACATAGTCTAAATCCTTGTCTGAAAGCCTTTTTCCAGATGTAACAATTGAAAATCTATTAATGCCATCAATATGACTTTTAAGTGCATTATTAACTATTTCCTCTAAAGGTAGCATAGGATACACTTTAGCCCCTGTATTATAGTGGGCTGACTGTGAACAGTACTTACAATCCTCACTACACTTACCACTTTTACCATTAATAATAGTACACAAATCAAAGTTGTTTCCCTTTATGTTCTCCCTAATTCTAGTTGCACCACTAATTAAGTCTTCTAGTCTACCATTATACAATTCTAACGCTTCACTCCGAGTTAATTTATATCCTTCTATAATACTATCTACAAGCTTATTAATATCCATTGCTATCCCCCTCTTAGATGATAATATTGATCAAAAATCTTCATTCAAAAATATCATATAAAAAAGGGTATTGTCAACCTCTGTTATAAACTCATAGTTAACAATACCCTAATTTATACCTACTAGGGGTATAATCTTAGTAAAAAAATTATTTAATTATTTTTCCTTTGTATTCCATAGTTCCACCTGCTAAATTAACAACATTGAATCCACTTGAAGCAAGAAATCTACATATTCTAGCACTTCTCCCTCCTGAGTGACATACAATATGATACTCCTTAGACTTATCTAAATAATCATCTGCAAACTCAATAAGCTGCTTCATAGGTATATTCTTAGCACTTGGTAAGTGTCCTCTATTATATTCATCCGGCTCTCTTATATCAATAAGAGCTAAGTCCTCTACTATAGAATCAATTTCATTAACATTAAGATCTTTGTACTGGGCTCCATTAATTTTATTATTCATAATTACCTCCTATAAAATTAAAGCATATCTTATTTTATTCACTTAATATATTTTTTGTCAATGAAAAACAATTATTTATCTAACTACATTATAAATTTTAAAGACAAATATTGTATTTTAATTTATAGTTATATTATAAGGAAGTAAAGGGGGGTACTAATTTGACAAAACCTAAAAAAATTCTATTAATTATATTAGTTGTAGTAACAACTGTAACTTTTATAGGACTATATTTTATTGCAAACTTTTTTTATAATCTAGCCCTTAATCCTAATACACCTAAGGATATGGTTTTTAATGATGGTGGACTTAAGGAGTCTTCAGTTGTAGTTAATGGCTATACAGACAAGCAGTGGCTAGAAAAAGCCTCAAACAAAAAGGAAATTAATATAAAATCATTTGATAATTTAAATCTATATGGGTATGAAATAAAGCCTAAAAAAGAAAGTAATGTGTGGGTAATTTCTGTTCATGGATATAATAATAGTAGTAAGAATATGGACACCTATGCAAGGCAGTTTAACTATTTAGGATATAATGTGCTTCTTCCTGATTTACGTGGCCATGGCAAAAGTGACGGAGAGTATGTCGGTATGGGATGGGATGATAGACTCGATATTGTAAAGTGGATAGATTATATTACCTCAAAATATAATAATGCCGAAATCATTCTACATGGAGTTTCAATGGGAGCTGCAACTGTTATGATGACAAGTGGGGAAAACCTTCCAATCAATGTAAAGGGAGTTGTTGAGGACTGTGGATACACTTCTGCATGGAATCAATTCTCATATCATCTTAACAATAAATTTAATTTACCAAGCTTCCCTATACTAAATGCATCTAATTTACTAGTTAAATATAGAGCAGGCTATTCACTTGATGCTGCATCTGCTGTTAAGCAAATAGAGAAAACTAAACTACCTATGTTATTTATTCATGGAGATAAGGACGACTTCGTTCCATTTGAAATGGTAGATACACTTTATAATGCACATAGTGGAGAGAAAGAAAAACTAATAATAAAAGGTGCTGAACATGGTAAATCGTCAGGGGTTAACCCTAGTCTCTACTTTAAAACAGTTAATAGTTTTATACAAAAATACACAAACTAAAATAAAAGGGAATGACATTTGTCATTCCCTTAATTTTATATATTAAGCTGCGCTACTTATTTCAAGCTTTTGTACTGTTTTAGTTAACAACTTACTTAAAGGAACTGCAATAATTAAGCTTGCCCCTCCTTGAATTAGGTTAGGTATTATTGCAGCAGCTGCTGGTATATAACCGTATAATATAGCTTCATATCCAAAGTAACCTACTACCATAACAAGCCCACCAATTAAGCAAGATACTATCGTACCTGTTAATGTACTCTTTTCCTTAATGTTCTCATAAATAATCCCACACACATATCCTTCTACAGCCTTAATTATTAATGTTGCAGGTGCATAAATTGCTGCTCCAAGTAAAATATCTGCAATACATGCTCCAACTCCCCCGGCTAAAGCAGCTCTTTTTTTCCCAAGAGAAATCGCCAGTGCAAATATCATAGCATCTCCAACATTAACATATCCTTGTGTTGATGGTATTGGTATTTTTATTACCATTGTACATAGTGTAACTAGTGCTACTCCTAATGCTGTCTGCACTAATATCTTAGTATTACTTCTCATATCTCTTCCCCCCTATAAATGTATGGATACAATTATAATCAATAATTTCTACAAATATAATACACTTTTAATAGGGATTGTCAATATAAAATTTAAAATATAAAGAAAACTACCTTAAAAAAATTAAGGTAGTTTTTATTAATTAAAATTGTTTTTTTTAAAATTATAGAAGCTCTTTTCTTAGTTCTGCTGCTGACTTTGGTGAAAGATATCCAAATGGTACGTCAAATACTGTAACAGCACCCTTCTTACCTTCTGCAGCCATTTTGTATATAGCCCTTGCATATGCAGTTAATACACTTGCAGTAAACTCTGGATTGCTTCCAAGTTCTAGTGAGAACTCAATCTTTTGCTTAGTGTTTTCACCAGTAATACCTGTTCTAATAACAAATCCACCGTGTGGAATACCTGCATGGTTCTTCTTAAGCTCATCTTCTGATATAAAGTTAACTGTTGTATTGTAATCTGCAAAGTAGTTAGGCATGTTCTTAATTTCATCTTGAATTCTATTAAGGTCAGCACCCTCTTCTGCAACAACATAACATACTCTTTCATGCTTTTCTCTTGTTGTAAGTTCTGGATTACTTCCGCTTCTTACTAGTTCAAGGGCTTTATCTGTTGGAACTGTGTACTGAATACCGTTCTTAACTCCCTCAACTCTTCTTATAGCGTCTGAATGTCCTTGACTAACTCCCTTACCCCAGAAAGTATACTCGTTACCAACTGGTAGTACTGAAAGTGCAAGTAGTCTATTAAGTGAGAATAGACCTGGGTCCCAACCTACTGAAATAACGCTTAAATTTCCACCTGACTTAGCTGATGCATCAACACTATCAAAATACTCAGGTATCTTAGCATGTGTATCAAAGCTGTCTACAGTGTTAAACATTTTTGATATTGCTGGTCCTTGCTCTGCAAGATCTGTTGCTGAACCACCACAAAGGATCATTACATCAATTTTTCCTTTGTATTCTTCAATTTTTGAAATATGTACCATTTTTGAACTAGCTCCATCTACTGTTGAAACCTCTCTTCTTGTAAATATAGCTACTAGTTCCATATCAGGATTTTGGGCAATTGACTTCTCTACCCCTCTTCCTAAATTTCCATAACCTACTATTCCTATCTTCATTTTAAGCACCCTTACTTTCCTTGAGATTTTTATTTATGATTTATTTTACCACCTGATAACCCATAAATAAATATATTTTAACAAAATATAAATCAATAATTATTATTAAATACATTATAATATTATTGATATCTGTTTTCAACTTTGCTTATAATTTAGTATTGTATAACAAAATAACTTAAAAAGTAAAGTATGTTTTTTTATATACAAATTGGTTAAAAATAAATTAGGGGATAGTAATTAATTTACTATCCCCTAATATGTAGAGTATATCAGCACGCCTCCAACTTGAAGGCTATAACTTTTGGATTTTTTTATTTTGTATATGTAAATGTTTTCTCTACCTATATAAGCATTTAAAGGATGTTGCCTTTTCGGTATAGAAATCAATTTCCTACTATTATATATAAGTTTAATATGATTATTTACATGAAATGTTTTAGGTGGATAATAATCACTACTTAGTTCCTTATACAATAGTAGAGCCCTTCACATATAAAAACAAAAAATCCTCCTAAATTAGGATTAATATAAATTCAATCCAATCTAGAAGGTAATAATCATAATTTACGGCATACCAAAAAATAATAGTTTTAACTATCTTTTTTGCAAATTATAATTCTAATCCTTTCTAAATACGAGAGGCACCTTCGTTTCCAATAGCACCCATTGGCATATAACCATAACAAAAGCCTTAGGTTAGTCAGCTCGGACTGAATATTTTATGTAGTATAAATTAATACTACATTTACAAAAATTATATTACCTTATTAAATATATGGCAATATATTATTTAAAATATAACCCTATCTTTGTGTGTATATTGAATATATGATATTATTAGTTGATAAATAATAATACAAAACCCCTATTGAAAGGTTGATTAAATGAATTTTAAAACACTTGGAATAAATGATGACGCAGTTAGCGTCCTTAAAAAACACGGAATAAGCACTCCTACAGAAATTCAGTGTGAGGCTATAATTCCTATTAAAGAAGGCAAAGACGTTATAGGTGAGGCTCAAACTGGTACAGGTAAAACCCTTGCTTTTTTACTACCTATATTCGAAAATATTAACACTAATTTATCATACCCACAGCTACTTGTATTAACTCCAACACGTGAACTGGCACTTCAAATATCTAAAGAATGTGAGAAGTTTGCTGAATACAGAGGTATTAATACACTAGCTGTATATGGTGGACGTGATGTTAATCAGCAGCTTAAAAAGCTTACAAGGGGAGTACATGTTATAGTAGCTACCCCTGGAAGACTAATAGATCATATTAATCGAGGAACTGTTGACTTATCTAAGGTTAAGTCTTTTGTTATAGATGAAGCTGACCAAATGCTTCTTATGGGATTTAAAAATGATGTTGAAAAGGTAGAGCGTCAACTTCCAAAGAAGCGTCAAACCCTATGCTTCTCTGCAACCCTAAATTCAGACGTTAAGAAACTTGCTTATAGATATACAACTGAACCTATAAATGTTTCCGTTGAATCTGAAGAAATAACTTTAACTAATATTAAGCAGGAAGTTGTAGAAACAAGTGACCGTCACAAGCAGGACTCTCTTCTAACAGCACTTAATGAAGATAATCCTTTCCTAGCTATTATCTTCTGTCGTACTAAGCGTCGTGCTGATGTTCTTGAAGAAGCTATGAAAAGTAAGGGTTATAATTGTGATATTATCCATAGTGATATAAAGCAGTCAAAACGTGAAAGAATAATTAAGTCATTTAGAGATGCTAAGCTTCAATACCTTATAGCTACAGATGTTGCATCAAGGGGACTTGATATTGAAGGTGTTAGTCATATATATAACTATGACATGCCTGAAACTCCCGAGATATATATTCATAGAATCGGTAGAACAGGAAGACGTGGGGATACTGGTTATACTTGCCTTTTTGCAGCTCAAAAAGATATGAGATTGCTTAAAGACATAGAAACTGCTATAGAATACAAAATACCAAGAAGAGAAATAACTCTATAAATAAAGGACGTATGGAATTTCATACGTCCTTAAGTGTTTTTGGATATTAAAAAAAGGTTATAGCTAGGCTATAACCTTGAAAAACTCGTTATTAGTTGTTTCTTTGTTGCTTTCTTGCTCTTCTGCAATCTGGGCATCTAACTGGATCGTTTTCGAATCCTTTTTCTCTGTAGAATTCTTGCTCTCCCTCAGTGAATACGAATTCTGATCCGCAGTCTTTACATACGATGTTCTTATCTGCCATTATAATTACCTCCATATAAAGATATCCCGTAATGAACTACCCTTAAAATGGAATAGTGCTCGTTACTCAATCTTTAATTTTATTTTGTGGTTATCCACGTAAATTATTATAACACTTTTCTTTAAAATATACAATACCTAACCAAGAGATTTTTGTAGTTATTATAATATTTAGAATTTATAATTTTCTCCATATCCGTAGTTTTCAACTACATAATCTATATCCTTATCACCTCTACCACTTAAGCATACTAATATAGAACCTGTCTTTCTATTTTTAGCTTCCCTCATAGCATATGCAAGTGCATGGGAGCTTTCTATAGCAGGTATAATTCCCTCATATCTTGAAAGCTTAAAGAATGCATCAATTGCCTCCTCATCGCTTGCTGTATCATATTTTATTCTACCTATATCTCTTAAAAATGCATGCTCTGGTCCAACTGATGGGTAGTCAAGTCCACTTGCAATTGAATACACTGGTGCTGGTTCTCCCATATCGTCCTTAAGCATAATACTTTCGAATCCATGCATAACACCCTTACTTCCATATGTCATGCTAGCTGCATGGTCCCCTAAATTTGACCCTTTACCTAAAGGTTCTACTCCACATATTTCTACTGCCTCATCAAGGAATGGTATAAACATACCTGCAGCATTACTTCCTCCACCAACACAGGCACAAACCATATCTGGTAGTAACCCTGTCATCTCCTTAAATTGATCCTTAGCTTCATATCCAATTACTGATTGGAAGTCTCTAACCATTAAAGGGAATGGGTGTGGTCCTAGTGCTGAACCTATACAGTATATAGAATCTTTATAATTTTGTGCATATGACATAAATGCAGAATCCACTGCTTCCTTAAGGGTCTTAAGACCATGTGATACTGGTACTACCTTAGCACCTAGAATCTTCATTCTTGTAACATTAGGTGCTTGTTTTGCTATATCAACTTCACCCATATGTATTTCACATTCAAGTCCAAAAAATGCTGCTGCTGTAGCAAGTGCTACACCATGCTGCCCCGCCCCTGTTTCTGCAATAAGTCTCTTTTTACCCATAAACTTAGCAAGTAATCCCTCTCCCATACAATGATTAAGCTTATGTGCTCCTGTATGATTAAGATCTTCTCTCTTTAAGTATATTTGGCAATTTCCAAGTTGTCTCGAAAGACGCTCACAGTGATATACTGGTGTTGGTCTACCTTGAAATTCTTTTCTTATTCTTCTAAGTTCACTTATAAACTGTGAAGAATGACATATTGTTTGGTATGCATTTGCTGCCTCTTCAAATGCTGGTATTAATTCTTCACTTAAATATGCCCCACCATATTCACCGAATCTACCATTTTTATCTGGATAATTTCTTAAATAAGTTCTAAAATCCATATTACTTCCCCCTATTTATATGTTTTTACCTCTATTGGTATTTTATCACTTGACCCTTTTTATATCAATAAAACTAAATATATCCACAACCATTATATAATAATATCTATATAGCCTCTTCTATAGAATTAAAGTCTATTACTCCATTATTTATATTAACCCTAGCTTGTCTTTTAGAATCCGTTAACAGTCCCTTTTTAGCATCAAATTCTATAGCAGCTGCACCTAAAAAACCTTCTAGTTCACTGTTAATTACTATACCTTCTTCACTACTATTTAACTTACATGAAATGCTCATAACACTATTAATATTATTTATTAAAGTATTAATATCCATTCCCTGCTCCTTAGATAATAAAAATGCCTTAAGTGAAACTAGCTTCTCTAAGTAAACACTTTCACCCTCTGAAATAAGATTAACTAAAATAGTATTTAATTCTATATTCTTATATGTAATTCTGTCCTCTTCCTTAACAATCTGAAGATATTCAGTATTAACACTAAACTGCTTACCTATTTCCTCAATTAAATTTACACTATTAAGATTTCTTAAATTCCTTTTTACCTTACCCATATTACCCTCCTTAATAATTTACTTTACTTATTTAATTATATTTTGTATCCTAAATAAAAAACAGGTGATAATTATGAAAAAATATATTAAACGTAAAAACAGCTCTAATGAGAATATCCACCTTAAATATGAAGATGATATATATTTAGTTAAGGTTATATTCTCACATGATATAACCAATATAGATCCACTATATACCCTTGTAATTAATCATAAAAAAACAGGAAAGATAAAAACCTATACACTAGGCAATTTCTCCCCTGTACGTAGCCATAATGAGCTTAATAGAATTGAGGTTAATTCCTCTACCCTAAGAATTCTTCCAAAAATCATTAATACTAATGTGTATAATCAGGATGAAAAATACTTAAAAGGATATGCCTTTTGCTTATAGCAAAGGCATATCCTTTGTTTTACCATGCTTTTTCTATTCCACCATCAACGAACTTAATTGCACCTTCTTTAAGTAGTCTTCCAACTGCTCTTTTAAAGGCACCCTTACTCATTGCTAATTCTCTCTTAATATCCTCAGGGTCACTACTATCATTTAAGTATAGAGTTCCAAAGTTAGAGTCTATCTTATCAAGTATAATCTTAGCATCTACTTCGATTTGCTTCTTAGTTGGCATTCTAAGACTAAGTTCTAACTTACCATCTTCTCTAACCTTCTTAATTCTAACCTCAACTTCGTCTCCTACCTTAGGAGTACCGAATAATTCCTTATTAAGAATAAGTCCTTGGTATTTATTATCTACTGCCACAAATGCACCTATTGTAGATAGCTTAATTACGGTTCCCTTAACCATATCATTATCCTTATATGGTGATTCACAGCTTAAAAGGTCATATACCTTCATAGTAGCACAAAGTCTACCCTGCTTATCAACATATAGCCCAACTAAATAGCTATTTCCAACAGCAATACTATCTACCTGCTGCTTAAACGGTAGGAATAAGTCCTTCTCAAGACCCCAATCTAAAAACGCTCCAATTTTAGTGTAGTCAACTACCTTAAGTACAGCAAGATCCCCAATAACTATCTTTGGAGTTCTAGTTGTTGCAATATCTCTATCCTCTGAGTCTTTGTAAACAAAAACCTCTATATCATCACCTATATTAGTTCCTCTTGGAACTTGTTTCTTAGGAAGTAGTACAACTTCATCCTCGTCTTCACATCCAAGGAAAACCCCAAAATCAGCTTCTCTAATTACTTTTAAAGTTTGTATTTCTCCAAGTTTTATCATTTTCAATACCTTCTTCTTTTTATTTCTTATCCTTATTATATACCATAAACCATAATATAATAAAGCGGCATAAAATAAAAGACAGTATTATTAGAAATATCCATCTAATAATACTGCCTTAAAGCATAGATACCTACCTAATAAATATAATTATTTACCAGCGTATTTCTGCTTAACTTTGTCTATTTGCTGTGCATCTACTTGTTCTGTTGGATACCATCCCTTAGCAGCCATAGCATCATATATATCTGCTTGCATCTTAAGAGTATCTGTAAGTGCACTATTAAAAGCGCTACGAACATTAGCTGAAGCCGATTCTATTGAACCATGAAGGTATAAATCAGCAGCTCCCTTAGTTAGAAGTAGCAGATTTTCCATTATCTTCTTATCATCCATACCTATATACCTCCTTATAATAATTGCATAAACTTAGAGAAAATCTCTTGATGTTTAGCGTTAATTTGTGTAACTAAGTTCTGTAAACTTGCATCTTGTAAATTCCCTTCACTTGTCTTACACTTCATAAATTCTTCATGACCAAGTGCATCTGCAATATAAAGTAATTCTTTTGGACTCATTACAATCACCTCCAACACTAGTATGTGGAGATTAACTAAAACTATACTTTAAAAAGAGTGTATACCTAAAAAAGAGTCGAAGATAATACTTCGACTCTTTAAAAATCTATGTTTAATAATATTACTTTAAACCATATTAAATTTCTCTTAATCCATTATTTTACAAATATTATTTGTAAGCTCTAATGGATCATCGATAGGTAACCCTTCTATTAATAACCCTTGGCTATATAATAGGTTAGTGTATAAAGAAAGCTTATCCTTATCGTTTTCAAAAGCACTCTTTAGTGAATTAAACACCTCATGTGAAGTATTAATTTCTAGTACCTTTTGAGCCTTAACATCTTGCCCATCAGGCATAGCATTTAAAACCTTCTCCATTTCTATTGAAAGCTCGCCTTCACTTGCAAAGCATACAGGGTGTGACTTAAGTCTAGTTGACGCTCTAACACTTGAAACCTTTTTTCCAAGTATCTCCTTCATAGCCTCAAATAGCTCCTTATTGTCTTCCTTGTTATCTATCTCTTCACTACCCTTAATATCTAAGTCATTACTTGAAATTGATTTAAATTCCTTATCCTTATAACTCATCATCATTTTAATAGCAAATTCGTCGACATCGTCTGTAAAGTATAGAACCTCATATCCCTTATCAAGAATAAGTTCCATTTGAGGAAGTTTTTCTATTCTCTCTATAGATTCACCTGTAGCATAGTAAATATACTTTTGCTCCTCACCCATTCTCTCAACATATTCTGAAAGTGAAGTAAGCTTCTTCTCCTTAGATGAGTAGAACATAATTAAATCCTCTAAAACATCCTTATTGCTACCATATTCACTATAAATTCCATACTTAAGATGTCTTCCAAATGAGTTATAGAATCTTTCGTATTTTTCTCTTTCGTTTTTCATAAGGCTAAGAAGTTCTGACTTAATCTTAGTCTTAATATTTTTAGCTATAAGTTTAAGCTGTCTATCGTGTTGAAGAATTTCACGTGATATATTAAGTGAAAGATCCTCTGAATCAACAACTCCTTTAACAAAGCTAAAATAATCCGGAATAAGATCCTTACATTTTTCCATTATCATAACAGAGCTTGAGTATAGTTCTAGTCCCTTTTCATATTCCTTAGTGTAAAAATCAAATGGTGTAGTTTCTGGAATATATAGTAGTGCATTATATCTTACTGCACCGTCAACACTTAAATGAATATGTTTAACTGGTACATCAAATCCAAAACGCTTCTCCATGTAGAAGTTATTATACTCCTCATCCTTTAGCTCTTTTTTGTTTTTTCTCCAAATAGGAACCATACTATTAACAACAGTTTCCTCTACAACATCCTCATATTCTCCCTCAGCATCAGCCTTTGGTTTTGATGAAGTTATATCCATCTTAATTGGGTATCTAATAAAGTCTGAGTACTTTTTAATTATTCCTCTTAAAGTATATTCATCTAAGAACTTTTCATAGTCCTCATCTTCACTACTCTCCTTAACCTTAAGAATAATTTCTGTACCTACTTCTTCCTTACTACATGGTTCTATTGTATATCCTTCAGCACCAAAAGACTCCCATTTATATCCTTCTTCACTATCTATATTTCTTGATAGAACAGTAACCTTATCAGCAACTAGAAATGCAGAGTAAAATCCTACTCCAAACTGACCAATAATATCATGTCCATCCTTAATTTCATTATCCTTTTTAAACTTAAAAGAACCACTCTTTGCAATAACACCTAAGTTATCATCAAGGTCCTCCCTAGTCATACCAATACCAGTATCCTTAATTCTAATTTCCCTTTTATCCTTATCTACTGATATTTTTATAAAGTAATTATCCTTATTAAAGCTTATAGATTCGTCTGTTAAAGCCTTATAATAGATTTTATCTATTGCATCACTTGCATTAGATATAAGTTCCCTTAAAAAAATCTCTCTGTGAGTATAAATTGAATTAATCATAAGGTCTAATAGTCTTTTAGATTCTGCCTTAAATTCCTTTGTTTCCAAAATAACCTCTCCCTTCAACCTTAACATTTGTTAGCACTCTTAACTTTTGAGTGCTAAATACTATATTAAATTATATATCATACCCACAATTATATGTCAAATATTTTCACTTAAATTGCAATATGTGAATTTAAATATTTTGATATTGTTTCCTCTATAAGCTGTTGACCCTTTTCATTTGGATGTATTCCATCTTCACACATAAACTCTCTATAATCCCTTTGCTTTAAAAACTCTGAACGTATATCAATGTAGATACAATTGTTTTGAAGTGCTACCTTAGTAGCTGTTAATGAATATAACTCTTGGTAATGTGCTATAGTCTGCTTATCCTTAAGCCACATTAATACATTATCCTTATTTAATCCATTTTGTGTAACCCAGTTAAAGTATCTTTCAGAGTCTATTGGAGGAAGGGATGTTACTGCAACCTGTATTCCCTTTGACTTAATTTCTGAAATTATTTCATTATAAACCTTCTCAAATATATCTATTGGAGTATTTGGAATATGCTCTCCTTCTGGATTAATAGAAACCTCACACCATCTGTGATCACAGTCATTTCCACCATATTCAAGTACTACTAAATCACACTCCTCATTCTTTCTAAGCATAGCCTTTATCTCCCTAGCACCCTTTAATATTGTTCTTCCAAACTTAGACTTATTATTAACACATATATTGAATTTTTCCTGTAACTTTTGTGCTATATTCTCCTTCATTGAATAGTAAGTTTTCTTGCTACTGTCTAGAATAGTTCCCCTTAAAATTGAATCACCGTATACATAAACACTATTTATCATATCAAAAACCTCCATTAAGTTTATATTTTCACTTTATATAATTATTATATTTATTATATCTAGTTTTTAAAACTAGTATACATATTTGACATTAATACGTCAATAGTTTATCATAAAACTATAATAAGTTTTTAAAAAAAGGAGCAGTGATTATGAATAATACAGATAAATTAAGTGAATATAAAATGTGGGCAGAAGGAATAATAAGTCATCAATTACCAAGGTGGAATGAACTTCCTGAAATCGATTACTATATGGACCAAGTAATTGAATATATGGAGCAGAAACTTTCCTTTTTCGTTATAGATGATGCTTCAAAGCTTATTTCACCATCTATTGTTAATAACTACGTTAAACAAAAACTTATACCATCACCTAATAAGAAGAGATATTCAAGGAATCACATTGCTATGCTATTAATCATATGTATTCTTAAGCCTACAATGGCAATTGGTGATATTCAAAGTCTTATTAACTCACAACTTGAAAAGGATGATCTTGAAACTGTCTATAATAGATTTTGTAGCAACCAAGAGGATATTTCTAAGGATATTTTCGACAAAGAACCCGGATTTTTGACAAATTTAAGTGATGATAGTTTAAGTCTACTTTCAATGAATATGTCAATTGAGTCTAATATTGCCAAACTCCTAGCAGACAAGATTGTTTACCTACTTAAGGTAACTAAAGAAAACAGTGATTCTCAGCAATAATATTTCTATTTTGTCCTTATTTATAAGACACATTTTGTCTATTTATGGGGAAAACTATTTATTTACAAATTTCGTCATCTTCCGTTAAAATGTAAATGAGTACAATATTTAAATATTTTGTAATATTTACAAGTGGGAGGTAAAAAGATGACAAAGAAAAAATTAATTACAGCAGCTATTGCACTTGCACTAATTGGTCAATTTGCAGTTAGCGGGATATTCACAGATGCTAAGGCTTCAAAAAAGTATGATGTTATTATCCAAAATGCTAATGTTTACGAAACAGGTAGTGACCTTGACGTTGCTATTAAGGATGGCAAAATTGTTGCTATCGAAAAAAACATTTCTAAATCTAAGGCATACAAGGTAATTGATGCTACTAATAAATTAGTTGCACCTGGGTTTGTAGATTCACACACTCATATTGATAAGGCACTTACGCTTGGTGATGCTGAGCCTGGTGACTTAATGGCTGCTATTACCGCTGCTAACAAATACGTTGCTAGTGTTCCAAGGGACAAAGTATATGAAGATGTTGTAAGAAGAGGCCGTCAAATAATAGAAATGGCTATTGCTAACGGAACTACTGCTATTAAAACAAACGTGTTTATAAATGATAAGTGGGGTACAGAACCACTACGTGCTATAAATGATCTTAAAGCAGAATATAAGGATTACATAGATATATACAATGTAACTCCATTTAATGATATTGGACCACTACCTGCTGATATACTTGCTGATGTAGAGAAAGCAGCAGCTAATGGTAAAATTGATTTTATTGCAGGATATCCAACACTTACATCTGACTATAAAAAAGATGTAGATACTATTTTTGCATATGCGAAGCAATTTAATATTCCAATAGATTTACATGTTGATGAATCAGATGCTCCTAATATTGATTGCTTAAAATATGTTATTGATAAGACAATTAGTGAAGGAATGCAGGGTAAAGTTACAGTTGGACATGTTACTGCACTTGATGCATACGGAATAAGTGATGCTGAAGCTGCAGCAGTAATTGCTAAGGCTAAGGAAGCTAAGATTAATGTTACTTCACTTACTTCATGTAATCTATATCTTATGGGACGTGATAGTAAAAAACCTATGAGAAGAGGAATCACTCGTGTTGATGAATTAACTAAGGCTGGTGTTAATGTATCATTTGCATCAGATAATATACGTGACCCATTTAGACCATTTGGTAATGCTGACATGCTTGAAGAAGCACTTATGACTGCACAGGTTAACCAATATGGAATTAGAACTGACCTTAACAAGGTATTTAAAATGGGAACATACAACCCTGCTGCTAACACACTTATGAAGGATTATGGAGTTAAGGTTGGATGTAATGCAGATCTTATTGTATTTGATGCACCATCAGCAGATGAGGCTATTGTAAGCCAATCAGATAAGCTATATGTGTTAAAACATGGTAAGGTTGTTGCTGAAGACGGTAAAATAGTTAAAAATCTTAATAAATAAAATTTTAAGGGATGATTATTCATCCCTTTTTCATGCTCTTTTATCTACTTTTTTTCCTTTTTTTGATAACTCAGTCTCAATATCACTAAGCCTTATATTCTCATCACTACATATTTTATCAATTACTGATAACTTAATTCCTATTTCAAGTCTTGGATTATCTCCTGACACACTAAGCATGGCATTAGTAGATGCTGAAAGTATAAGTTTTTTCTTTTCATCTATCGTTTTGGCACATCTAACCTTTTCCTTAATAGACTCTCCTTCTATTTTCGCATAATATGCCTTTCGCTTAACACTAGGATATTTATCACTTATAAGCCTCTCCTCTTCAAGTGTAATAACCTCTCCCCTAGCTATTTTATTTGCTATCTTTGATACCCTAGTCATTTCAAACATAGTTTCAGCTTCAAGTGATCTTGGTTTTTCCCTTAGTTTCTCTAGTAGCTTTTTTGATTCATCTAGGTTAATAGTATAGTTTTTAGTTTCTTTAATCATACTATCCCCTCCTACTACCTATATCGCTTATAACTTAAGTAATGTATATTATAAAAATTTAAATTATTACTTCAAAGTGATTTTTACAATAATTAATTATTCCCTCTCCTGCCATTTTAGATAATTCCTTAGAAAGGGCGCTTCTATCTACTCCTAGATAATCAGCAAATTCCTGTCTATTAAAAGGTATAGTAAAGCTATTACTCTTAGCAATTGATTTTTGAGTTGATAGGTAACTTATAATCTTATCTCTTATTGTACGCTTTGATATATGTTCTATTTTCCTTGTTAACTGAAGGTTTTTATTAGCTATAATATAAACCATATTTTCTATTATATTATTATGAAAACTACAACTATTGCTACAGCTAAAAAGCGCCCTATGATAATCTATCATCATAATAGTAGCATCACTTTCTGCTATAACTGATACTGGAGACTCTTCAATCTTTGCACATGCAAAAACCTCTCCAAATAAACTTCCCACACACAGCTTAGTAAGTATATTTCTATTTCCCAGTACATCCTCATTAAATACAACAGCACTTCCATTTAAAATAATCCCAAAGCTACTAACCTTATCACTTGAATTAATAATATAACTACCTTTTTTAAATGCTTTAACTGAAGGATTTAAGCATAATAATGCTTTTCTAATCTCCTCTTCCCTTAATCCCTTAAAAAGGGAAACCCTATTTAAAATATTAAAATATTTATCCATAACTCCTCACTTCGTTGCATATGCAACATAGTTTTTTCTATTATTATATTAGAATAGTATTAGAATTAAAAGTGTTTGTTAGGAGGATATATATGATTAGAAAAATTATTAAGATAGATGAAGCTAAATGTACAGGATGTACCCTATGTGTAGATGCCTGCCATGAAGGTGCAATTGGGATGATTAATGGTAAGGCAGTCCTACTTAGAGACGATTATTGTGATGGTCTTGGAGATTGTTTACCTGCTTGTCCTGTTGATGCTATAAGCTTTGAGGAGCGTGAGGCACTTGCATATGATGAGGCTGCTGTTTTAGCTAATATAAAAAAATCTAAAATACAAATAAACGAAAAACCAAAGTTTCAATGTCCTTCAACAATATCTAAAACAAGCCATGTGGATTCACCACTTAAAAACTGGCCTGTTCAAATTAAATTAGTCTCACCTAATGCTAGTTTCTTTAATGGAGCTAATCTACTTATTGCTGCTGATTGCTGTGGGTTTGCTTATGATAACTTTAATAAGGACTTTGTTTGCGGTAATATTACCCTTATAGGATGTCCAAAACTTGATAATGAAGACTATAGCAAAAAACTTAAGGATATTATAGAAATCAACAATATTGAAAGTATTACCATTACTAAAATGGAGGTTCCATGTTGCATAGGACTTGAACTTTCAGTAATAAATGCCCTAAATTCTTCATCTCTAGATATAGCCCTTAGAAAAGTTACTATATCTAGAGATGGAAGATTATTATAACTCTTAACTCTTTATCAAAATAGGCTGCTAAAATTATAGCAGCCTATATCTATATTTAAAAAAATGCAAAAAACACCTCTATGCAATTGATTCATTACATAGAGGTGAATATATTTTATTGTAAATTATTTTTCTTTCTAGTGAAGAATGCTCCTAATATCATAACCATTGTAAATACAATTAAGTATGATATTACTGCTGTTTTGTGTGCAAAACAAGCTGCTACTATCATAAATATACATCCTATAATTGATACTGCTGGTGCAACATATCTATTAAATCCATTAAATTCTTTTTCCTTAATCATAATCATAAGGAATATTGGAATATACATTGCGTAGATAGTTACTATTGGAAGCTCCGATGAATCGAAGTTTAGGAATCCGAACCATCCGTCTGATAAATTAGCTCCAAAGAAGAAGAATAACCATATAGCGCTTAATAATAACCCAAATATAGCTGAGTTAGTTGGCATTTTACTTTCTGGATCTACTTGAACAAACATCTTAGGCTTCATACCCTCTCCTCTAGCAGCTATTGCATAGATACCACGAGTACATCCTAGCATTAGTCCATTTAGAGTTCCTAGACATGAAATAATAACAAATACGAATATAAGTGATCCACCAAGACTTGAGAATACTTTTTCAAATGCTATCTTAGCTCCAGTTTCTCCACCTGCCATCATTACTTCATTTGGAACTGCACCTGCAAGTCCAACATAGTAAAGAATATAAACAATCATAATTATAAATGTTCCCCCAACAAGTGCTATTGGAAGATTCTTCTTTGCATCCTTAAGTTCTGCATTAATACTTGTAGCTATAATCCATCCCTCATAAGCAAAGGCTGTTGCAACAACAGCAGTAAATAATGCTGTTCCTGTATCAATATTAGTAGCTACTGTAGTAAAGTTTCTTACAGTCATTCCATTTGAAAGACCTACTATTGTACCAACTACAGCCATTAGAAGTAATGGTATAAGCTTTATAACTGTAGTACTTACCTGGAACTTTCCTGAAAGTACAGGTGACAGTGCATTAAGTGCATAACTTGCTACAAGGAATAGACCTGCTATTGTCATAGCTTCTCCCCCTGCTATTGGATATCCAATTAGTACACAAGTGTATCTAGCTGCAACCCATGCAAGAACTGATGTTAATGTTGGATAGTAAATAAGTGCCATAAACCACCCAATGTAATATGCATATTTTTTCCCAATTGTAGCCTGTGCATAATCAACTACACCATTTACGTACTCATACTTAGTTGCCATTACTGCAAAAGTATAAGCACATGAAATCATAATAATACCACCTATAACCCATGCTAAAATACCTAACGAAAGATTTCCGCCTGTAGCAGTTAAAACTTTCTCTGCTTTAAAGAATACGCCGCTTCCAATTACTATACCTACTACCATAGCTATAGCAGTTATAAGCCCGTATCTTTTTTCTAACTTATTCTCCATAGTTAACCCCTTTTCTATTATTCAGTAATTTTCTGTAGTTTTCATTTTATAATCATATTAACCATTTTTCAACATAATCTTTTAAAAAATTATAATTTTCTTTCCTTTATTACATATTACAACTATTATTACAACTTATACCATATGGTTTTAAAAAATTAAGATTCTTCTCGTTAGTATTAGTTATTATAACTTAAAAAATCCAATATTTATTAATATATTTAAAATAAAAACCCTTTTGTTTATCTCTATAGCTCTAGTAGTTACCTCTATATTTTCTATGGTATTTTTGATGATTATTTATAATATCAATGTAAACGTTTTCATTGTTACAAAAAATCAATCAAATTAATATATATATTTTATAAGAAATTTCTATTACCTTAGCTACTTTATAAATATACTAATCATAAACACCTCTGAAATACCTATATCAAACTATTTCAATAACTAAATAATTATACCAATTTATTCTAATTATGAAAACCCTTTCAGTAATTATTATTTTTTATAAATCATTTTCATACTTTCAGATTTTCAAATAGAATATATCTATTAAGGCTATAATATAATGTCTTAATCCTTTGAAATTTTAACAAATAGCAATAACTAGGGAGGGATGTTTACTTGAACTGCTAAAAATTTTAAGGAGGGGTATATATGTCAGGTAACCAAACATTAGAGAGGGGACTTAAGAATCGTCATGTTCAGCTACTAGCGATTGGTGGCGCCATTGGAACAGGCTTATTCTTAGGGTCTGGAAAATCAATTCACTTAGCAGGACCTTCTATTTTATTTGCCTATATGATTACTGGTGTTATATGTTTCTTTATTATGAGGGCCCTTGGTGAACTTCTTCTATCAAACCTAAACTACCATTCCTTTGTTGATTTTGTTTATGACTATCTAGGCCAAGGGGCTGCATTTGTAGCTGGGTGGACCTATTGGTTCTGCTGGATATCCCTTGCTATGGCTGATTTAACTGCTGTTGGACTCTATATACAGTATTGGTTCCCAAATGTTGCTCAGTGGGTACCCTGTTTAATTGCTTTAGTAATACTACTAGCAATGAACCTTGCATCTGTAAAGCTATTTGGCGAAATGGAGTTTTGGTTTGCTCTTATAAAGGTTATCGCAATTATGGCTTTAATAATAGTTGGTACTTTCATGATTATAAAAGGATTCTCAACAGATGCTGGAACTTCTACCTTCTCAAACCTATGGTCACATGGTGGTTGGTTCCCAAATGGAATTAATGGTTTTATTCTCTCATTCCAAATGGTTGTATTTGCATTTGTTGGTATTGAACTTGTTGGGTTAACCGCAGGCGAAACTGAAGATCCTGAAAAAGTTATACCAAAAGCTATTAATAATATTCCTATAAGAATTATTATATTCTATATTGGTGCCCTAGCTGTAATAATGAGTATCTATCCATGGAACTCAATCAAACCTGACCAAAGTCCTTTTGTACAAGTATTCTCTGCTGTTGGTATTATGGCAGCTGCAAGTATTATAAACTTCGTAGTTTTAACATCTGCAGCTTCTGCTTGTAATAGTGCAATATTTAGTACTAGTCGTATGGTATTTTCACTTGCTAAGGAAGATAATGCACCAAAACTAATGAAGAAACTTAACAATCGTAGAATTCCATCTAATGCATTATTCTTCTCATCTATTGTTGTATTAATATCAGTTATACTAAATTATATAATGCCTCAGGGAGTATTTATACTAATTACTAGCATTTCAACATTCTGTTTTATATTTATTTGGGCAATTATAGTTGTTTGTCATCTTAAATATAAAAAGAGTAACCCTGAACTTGCTAAAATAAGCAAATTCAAAATGCCATTTTTCCCCATTGCTAACTATGTTATTTTAACATTCATAGGATTTGTTCTAGTTGTACTCGCTCTTTCTAAAGAAACACGTGTTGCATTATTTGTAACACCACTTTGGTTTATAATGCTAACTAGCATTTACCTTATTAAAAAGAAAAGAAGTAAGTCCTTAGAACTTAAAGATAAGTAAAAAATAAAAAAAGCCTTCATTAATATATGTGTTAATGAGGGCTTTTTTCTTGAGTATTAATTTTTAGTTAAAATGGAAAAATTTAAATAATATTTTAAAATACAAAAACATGCAAAACTAAAGTACACAACAAATGTTAGATATATAACATTTGTTGTGTACTTTATACGTTTATATTTTAAATTTAATTACTTCACCACTTAGCTTAAGTGCACTTTCATTGGATCTTTTAACTTCGTCAACTACAATGCTTGACTCCTCTGTTATCTCAACTATTTTTTGTGCTATATTTGTTGTTCCTGTAGCACCTTCATTAGATGATAGTGATACCTGTTCTATTGTTCTAATTACCTCTTGTATAGAGTATAAAAGGTCCTTTGATGTACTGCTAAAATCACCAACAAGACTGCTTACAAATTCAGCATCCTTACTATAATCGTCTGCAACATTTATCATTTTTTCATAATCACTATGCACCTCTTCCGATACAAACTTCATAAGATTTTTTGAACTTGATGCTAACTCTCTAACAGAGTTAGTTACCTTATTTGTAACTGATTGTATTTCTACGACTATATTTTTGGATTCCTCTGCAAGCTTTCTTATTTCATCTGCAACAACAGCAAACCCCTTTCCTACTTCCCCAGCTCTTGCAGCTTCTATTGCTGCATTAAGTGCTAACAGGTTTGTTTGAGATGATATTTGCATTATGCCATCTGATAAAAGTGTAATCTGTTCTACCACCTTAGAATTTTCAACAGCTATTTCAAGTTTTTCCTTAGTACCAAGTAATATTTCCATAGCTTTTTCTTGAGCCTTTATAACATTATCTCTAGTTACAATAGCTCTAGCATTGATATTACTAGCTTCAATAGCACCCTCTTCAGCCTTTATTGAAATCGAGTTAACAGCTTTTTCTATTTCATCTGCTGTAGCATTCATTTCCTGTGCTGAAGCCGCTGTTTCCTCCATACCAGCTGATAACTCCTCTGTAGTAGATGTAACATCTTCAATATTACTATTCAGTTCATTCATATTTCTTGAAATAGCATTAACAACCTTTTCAATTGTTTCAGCTTCACTTGAAACATTCCCTATAAGATGATTAAGTGAACTTTGCATAGTTTTAATTGCAAGTGATATATTACCTATTTCATCCCCTCTTACAGAATGAATCTCTGAGTCAACTTTTCTAAAGTCTCCATGAGACATATTTTTAAGGTCAACTATAATTTGATTCATAGGTTTTGATATTGACCTTGATATAAAGTGTGCTAGTAAGTAAGTAATACCTATTGCACTTATAATTATTGCTATAAATATTATTTTAGAAGTAGCAAACTCTCTATCACTATCTAGGCTTAACTTTTCAGCAAGTTTCGTATTATAAACAGCAATCTCCTTTAAGCTATCTGAGAATTTTTCCTGGTGGTCTTCTACTTCAATTATTGCATTAATAGCCTCAGGAATTTTTCTATCCATTGCAAGTGCAATAGCTTTTTCTCTACCTAAAATAAACTCTTTTAAGTTCTCTTCAACTACTGGTATAAGATTTTTTTCATATTCAGTGATTTCTATTTTCTTGTAGTTTTCCCAGTTTTCATTAAATATCTTTTGCCTTTTTTCTATATCTTCGACTTTTTCCTTTTGTTCATTTATATCTTCACTATGAAGTAATATGTAATAAAGATTTGCTTCCATTGCCCTTGACTGATTTCTATTGTCATTTAACCACTGAATACTTAGTAAATTATCCTTGTACATTTTAGTAATACTATTATTAGCCATTGATATATAGGAATATCCTACACCACTAACAACCATAATAAGTATAATAGCTACTATTGATAGAACTAGAATTTTAGACTTAATTCTTAAATTATTCATAACTCCTCCTATTTATGTCGATTGTATTTATATTCCGCATCGAAACCACTTCCTAATTAAGTAATCATATGGTAACTTTTTATACTAATACTTATCGTATTATTATTTAAATTTAAAAAGACTTTATTTTAGTAAATTTAAACAAAATAGTAAATAATATAAATTTTAATTTTAACATACCTAATACTTAAATGTATTAATAAATATCCTTGTAATACTTTGTTATGTTTTATACTTTTTGAGAAAAATTTGACTTTTCTATTATTTACTATATAATATTAATTAATAATAATTATCCATTAAAGGAGTGAAACAAATGATAAACGAAAAATTACTTGAGAGATTAAACAAACAACTTAATTATGAATTTTATTCTTCACATGTATACTTAGCTACAGCAGGGTACTGTTCTTCACAGGACCTACCAGGCTTTGCAAACTTCTTTCAAGTTCAAGCAGAGGAAGAAAAATTCCACGCAATGAAGTTTTTTAATTACATAAATGAAATGGGTGGCAAGGTTAATCTTACTTCAATTAACTCACCTGTTAATGATTTCCCATCAATTCTTGAAGCTTTTAAGGATGCACTTACACATGAAAGAATTGTAACTAAGAAGATATATGAACTTATGGATGTTGCTGTAGACGAAAGAGAACATGCTACTATAAGCTTTCTAAAATGGTTTATAGATGAGCAGGTTGAGGAAGAATCATCATTTACTAATATAGTAAAAAGACTAGAAAGAATCGGTGAGGACGCTAATGCTCTATATGTGCTAGACGATGAACTTGCAAAAAGAATATTTACTCCACCTATAAATGCATAAACTATGAAATTTATAAATAAAATAAGTCAATGCTTTAAAGCTTAGTTCTTTAAATTGCATTGACTTTTATTATTATACTATAAAGCATTTCTCATAAAGTTGTTGCTATTACCATAAACTGTATACTATTCTAACAGGAATCACTTATTACTGGTTTTTTTCAATCAATTAAATAATTTTCTTCAGGTTTTCAAATTCCATGTAATTCTTTGTCTATTATTATTTATATGAATTTAGCATACTTATAATGGTCTCATGCATTTCTTCTCTAAAACTTATAGGTGATATTACCTCTACATTATCACCTTGACTTAATAGCCACATTTTAATACCTTTCCTATATGTATTAGTTACAATAATATATCCACTTCCATCACTGCATTTAGTGCAGCTTATATGATCTACCTTATCAAGAACAGCTTCAATCGATTCCCCTTTAAACTTAAAAGTTACTAGTTCCTCCTCTCCCCCCTGCATAAAGTGTATCTTCTTTCTAAACTCACCATCCTCAAATGACTTAGCTTCACTTTCCCTAATTAAATCATTTGTAACATATATATCTTCCATTCTATCCACTCTAAATATAGTAGGATTCTTATAGTTTTTACCTTTAATAAATGCAATAAGATAGAAATAATACTCTGAAAATAATATTCCCATAGGTATTAATTCTCTTCTTGTAGATTCCTTACTTATCTCTCCACTTTTTCCTATTTTTCTATAGCTTACACAAACTACCTTCTTCTCTTGAATCGCACTGCTTAGTGTCCATAAACTTTCAACTAAACTCTTTCCATGCTTTGGCTCTATATACTTGTTCTTTTCATTATCTATAATTGCATGAATTTTAGTCTTATCTTCCACAATGCAATATCTTAAAAGTTTATCAATAATTCCCTTTATTTCCTCATTAATAAACCCTCTACTTTCAAGTAAAACCTTAGAAATAGCAAGTATTTCCATTTCTTTCAAGCTATTTTTATGCTTATATTCTAGTATATACCCCTTCTTATAATCATGCTTTTTAAGATTATCTACATAAAATCCACTTTCAGGATCATGGAGGAAGTTTTGTACATCCTTTAAGTATCTATAAAATGTTCTTTCAGTAATATCGAATCTATTTAGGATATCTTTTTTAACTAAAACTCTACCCTCTAAAAGATTATGGTACATATATATCAAAACGTTAGATTTAAATCTTTCCACAATAAAACTCCCCCTACAAATTATTTCTATTTCATATTTCTACATAAACCTCCAATTTCCTTCTTTAGCCTTTTCCACTTATACATATCCTCATCTGCTTCATTAATTATATCCTCTATGCTTATTTCACTATCTAAAGACCCTATATACTTACACCATCCATAACTTATTCCTATTTTATAATTTCCCTCCTGATTACTCTTTCTATTTAGTCTTTCTTGTACACATTTAAGTACTATATGAATATCTTCCTCACTAGAGTTTCTAAAAACAACTCCAAACTCATCACCAGCATACCTAAAAACACAGTCACTTTTTCTAATACTTTCACTAATGGTTTTTGCCACTGTAACAATAGCATTATCCCCCTCCCTATGACCATAGGTATCATTTATAACCTTAAAATCATCAATATCAATAAAGCAAAAGATTAAACTTTCCTTATTCCTATTTACATTTGTATAAACATCCTGTAAACGGTTTATACCAAACCTATTATTTGGTATTCCAGTTAAAGTGTCTACACAGAGTTCCCTGCTTAATTTGTGGTTTTTACTGTGTAAAGCAACAATATCTCTATCCCTATCTCCAAGAATCTTAATAAGTTCCTCTTTGCTTAAATCATTATAGTCCATAATAAAACCTCCCTAATGTCTTATATTTGACTACATTGTAAAATATAGTATTGACTATGACTGTCACAAAATAAACTTATTTTTACATTCTTGAAAATAAGTAATAATCTAATATCCCAATAAATTAATTTTACAAAAACAAAATAGTCTATGTTAAAATACATAGACTATTTACACTTCAATATTAAATTCTATTACCCTGCCTTTTATTTATGTACATATTATCATCTGCTTCTTTAAATAATTGAATCATATTAGAATATGATACTTCCCTAAATGAATAACCTATAGATAGACTTATATTTATATTTGTACTCTCACTATTAAGTCTATTAACATCTGAGTAAATAGACTTAATTAATTTATCAATATCACTTACTAACATACCTTTAGTTATAATAGTAAACTCATCTCCACCAATTCTAGATACAATTCTACTCTCACTTAAGTACTTAATTAAAATATTAGCAGTTGCTCTTAGAATATTATCCCCTTCTCTATGACCTAAATTATCGTTAATATATTTTAATCTATCTACATCACAAACAATAATTCCAATGTTTTTTTCGTAATTAATATTTAATTTATCAAAAACCTCGTCATAGTACTCTCTATTAAAAAGTCCAGTCATTTTGTCATGGGTACTCCTATATTCAAGTTCTGCCTCAAGTTTTCTTCTGTAGGTAATATCCCGTACTGCCCCCTCTATAGCAATAAGTTTCCCCTTCTTATCATATATAGGAACCGCATGGTCTTCAGTATGAATATATTCTCCATTGCTATGTAGCCACCTAGTAAATTGGGGCTTTGAAAAATCAACATTTCCTATAGTCTTATTGTATAGGCCCTCATAATCCTCTGGATGAACAGTATCAAAAACAAGATTATAATTTTGAAGAAAATCATTTTCACTTCTCCCTAATATATCTCTAACAGATGGGCTTACATACTTAAACCTGATATCTGGATAAATTTGATAATAATAAATTATGTCCTTACTATAGTGAAGTAATCTTTTATGAAACCTATGCATTTCCCACCATTTTTTAGCTTCTACATATATATAACCTACCCCTACACATAGAAATACTAGTAAAAAATAGTCCATACTAATCACAATATCTCCTCAAAAAACTCTTATAAAATTATTATAAGCATAATATACACTATAAAATATGATACACCATAGTAATTAACAGTCAATACCATTTATTAACTAAATGCAGAAATGACTAAGAGGTATACCTCTTAGTCATTTCATATACTTAGCCCTATGTCCTTCCCACCATTTAACTTAATAATATTAGCAAACATATTCATAACCTTATCATTCTTAATAAGGCTTTGTATCTTAGGATTTGATAATGCTCCATTGTCCCCTTGAATATTAATATTATTACTTTCGTCTATTCTAATATTTAAATGCCTAGACAATTTATCATCTTCTTTATAATCCTTTTTAGGTGATTGACCTATTAAGTCACTAAGTCCCATTCTCATTCTTCTTCGCATCTCTTTTTCCTCTTCACTTAAAGGACATTCAAATCTTTGGCCATTAACTACAATCCATCTTTTATTATCATCTATTCCAAGTTCATCCCACTGACAATCTTGACTATTTGTTGTATAGTTCATTATTTGATTAAATGTACTTCTGTTAACAAAAACAGTTGTATTTGCTGCAGTTCCCTTATCCATAGAAATTGATCCTATAGAAGCTGTAGGCTTAATATTATTAGACATACTTAAGTCAATCACATCCTTAAAACTTACAGAGGAAGCCTTATCTTTACTTGAATTAATGTTTTTGTCCTTATTATTTTCTAATGTATTAATACCTATATTTCTTATATAATCATTATTTATACTATTAATGCTCATATATTTCTCCTTTAAATCATAATATATTTTTATTAATTTCTATAATATATATCGACTAAAACTAAATATCTGTAATTATACTCCTTGGTTTTATTATCAATATGTAGTTTTCACAAACAAAAAGAGTGGCCTACTTATCTGTAGTTACCACCCTATAATTAACTATATTAAAAAATAAACATATCTGGCTTATATTCTTCTGGTAGTTCTTCCTCACTTAAAAAATTAAATGAATCATCGTTAAGTATAGGAATGAAGGCTTCATATGGTAGTGTTTGAAATTCACATGAATAACTACTAGCACCGAACCACATACCTTCCTTTGCCTTAAGGTTTAGTTCACGGGCAAACTTTGTATGATTTGAACAATCATGGATAACAATATCCCAATTCTCATCATCAGCTATTTTCATAAGCTTTAAAGTAAGTTCTCTACTCCAAATAGGAGAAATATATCCTTGCCTTGCAATATACATATTCTCACCTTCATAGTTACCTATGTTATTTTCATTTAGGTGAAGTTCTGCACAGTTAATAAAATCAAGTCCAGTAGATAATATTAAATCCTTCTTCTCAAAGAAAGTCTCAAAGAATTCAGGTGTCATAGGAGTTTCTATTCCAACCCTTGAAATATATTTCTTAGCAATTCTAATATTTTCAATAACATTGTCTGCACACTTAGTAGCACCTAAATTGAAACGAATCTCATTAAGACCTGCTTCTCCAAGTGCCTTTAAAGTTTCCTCAGTAGCTAGTGTTCCATTTGTGTACATATGTTGATAAATATCTGCATCACTAAACTTTTTAACAACAGTATAATACTTTTCAATCTCCATAAATGGCTCAAGGTATACATAAGCAACCCCTGTTGGCTTTTTATTAATTGAAAGTAAAAGATCTATGTCTTTTTCATAGAACTTAGTTCCACCAATATCCCACATACCTTCTCCAATTGGTGGTATATTATCAAGGTGTCCATAGTTATAACAGAACTTACACTTAACATTACACTTGTTTGTCTTTCTAATAGCACTTAACCCATTTCCAAGAAGGCATGAACGACATCCCCCTGGGAACTTCTCATCAGGTCCTACATAGAAAGTTCTATTTTCAAGGGATTTAATCCCCTTAATTTCACCCATTAATTCTTCATTTCTCTTATCAATAACAGCCTCTATTTGAGAAAAAGTTGCATATATAATCTCTGCATGTTTGTTCTCAAGACCCTCTTCTTCCTCTAGTTGAGTAAAAGTATCGAACCATATAAGTGCATCAGTTTTTGAAATCTTCATAAAGTATCCTCCCCTAATCACTAGTTCAAAATAAATAATTTATTTAAAACGAATATTTTTATCTTAAAGCACAAACTCTATTATACTTCATATAAGATAATAAGGTAAGTTCTAAATATATCCTCTATGCAAAATTCACTTCCTACAAAACCAAATAAAAAACACCTGGGGCTAAATCCTAACCTAGGTGTTTTAATTCAATAGGTTAATTATATAATATAACCTATTCTTATATACAGCTTGAGATAATTTTAATCTCAATACTAAGTTTATTAATTATACCAAATAAAGAAGACATATACCTTAGTTATACCCTAATTTATATGTCTTCTAAACAACTAATTAACTATTTACATATCTCCTACTGGAATTCTTGGTACATCATTCGCTGAAGGTAATATCATACTATCAAGTATGCTCTTTACTTCTTCACCTATCTCTGGATTTGAAGTTGCAACGGCAACCATATTAAGCTTAGGTATAACAAATATATATTGTCCTCCAAGTCCACTTGCCATTTGTACATCTAGTAAATGACTTGTTCCTAGCCATGTTAAATACCCATATCCTTCTTCAGTTGGCATTCCACCATCGCTATTCTTTGTGGTCATTTTTGTTATCCACTGCTCTGATACTATTTGTTTTCCTTCCCATTTCCCTTTATTAAGAATTAATACTCCTATTTTTGCCATGTCTGTAGGAGTTATCTTTAATCCATGTCCACCAATTGATACTCCATTTTTATCTGGCCACTCATATTTAGTTATTCCTAGTGGTTTAAATAAATTTTCCTCTGCAAACTTTGCCTCGCTTTTACCTGTTTTATCACTTATTATTTGTGATATCATATGTGGACCCATGCTACTATAGGTAAATTTTTCTCCTGGATTACTATCGAATGGCTTATCTATAAAATACTTAATTGTATCTTCTCTTTCCCACTCAGCTATTAACTGGTCGTTAGTCCCTGGATGCCCCATTTCATTCCACTTCTTACCTAACTTCCCGCTTAGTAAATGTTCTACTGTAAGTGATTTTGATCTTTCATCTGAAGATTCATTTATATACTTAGGTAGTAGTTCTGATACCTTTTGGTCTTCCCCCTTAATAATACCCTTATCAATTGCTATTCCAGTTAGTATTGCTGTAACAGTTTTTGTACATGATTGAATATCATGTAATTCATCTCGAATATTATCACCTTTAAAGTACTCCTCATATACAACCTTATTATTACGTATAATTATTGTACTTCTTAAGGCTGGATAAAAATTTCTAAGAGCACTTGTCATAGCCTTTAGCTTCATAGGATCCATATTCTGATCCTTAGGTGCTGAACTTTCAAAGGCCCCCTTAACTTCTACCTTATTTGTAGATACTTCCTGACTACACCCAGTAAAAAGACCTAACGTTAAAATAAGAGATAAAAATGTACATATCTTTTTAACTTTCATAACAAAGCCCCCTTAAAAATATTACTTATATTTGTAATTTTTACAAACTTTAATTATGTATATGTAAATATTTATGTCAATATGAACTTACTCTTCTATTAACTTTAGTATCTTCATTTATATAATCTATTAGTAATTTCATATTTCCCCCAATGTCATTTTCCATATATTAACATATTTTTTATATAGTATCAATAAGTAAATACAAAAAAATTGACCCTATAACAAATAATATTATAAGGTCAAACAAACTCAATTATTCAATTGAAGTATTTATAATATGTCGTATTATTATACTGTCCCTTGTTAAATGAATTGCCTTTAATAGCTCACCATCTGAAGACTCTGGGTTAACTAAATTTAAATTATCATAATATCCATCTGGAGTAACCTCAAGTAAAACATAGCCTCCAATTTTAAGTGTTTCTTTTGGTGTTTCCCACTGGACAACCCCGTATACATCTGTTTTACCTTTTAATTTAACTTCATCTGTAAATAACTTCTCATCATCTGGTGCATCTGGATTAATTGCATAATCCCTCCATGTAATATTCTCTATTGGCTTATCAATTTCTCTAGCAAGAATGAAAATAATATTATTAGGATTCCCCTCTAAATTACCTCCTATCATAGTTAAATCAACTTTAATATCAGCAGGGTCAACAATAGGAACTACAGATCCAATTTTAAAATTAGTTGTAAGTGTTTGCTCATCAGATTTAGGAAAGTTTTCATCTGTACTCATTGATACAAAATACTGTTTATTATATTTATCTGTAAGCAGAAAGTTTGTAAATGCATAAAGATTAAATATTTCTGATTCCGGTGTAAGTGTAATTACTCCTACCCCAAGTAGTAAGTTACTACCCTTTTCTTCAACTTTTATATAATAAAGAGTGTCTTGTGTTACTCGATTAGCTACAAGGTTTTCAACGTTAATAACAACTTCTTCTCGAGTTTTATATACACTCTCTACTGAATAGATAAGATCTATTTCTGGCACTGATGAAACTGATATTTGACAATAAGCCTTAAATCCTCCTTGAACCGTTGTTGCTGTTATAACTACAAAACCAGGTGAGATTCCAGTTACCTTTCCATTTTCAACACTTGCAATAGAACTGTCAGATGAGGACCAAATTACATCTTTTGTAGTAGCATTATCAGGACTAATAATAGGTTCAATAGTTATACTTGAACCAACGTAAATAGAGTCAGATATAATACTTAATTCTATGCCTGTAACAGGAATAGCTAACTGGCCCTCCATGTTAACAATTATATCTAGTGAAGTAGTAATGCTTGTTTGTTCTATTGTACCTGTAAGGCTATAAATAGATAGCACGTCATTATATGGAACTTCAAAAGTTGGCCCCACAGCACTTCCACTAAACCACCAAGTAACTGGAACAGATACAACAGCATCATTTGATAAAATAACATTTACCTTCCTTGGCAGTACAATTACCTGACCAGGAAGTGCTGATATTTGCGAAGGTGCTACAATGCTGTTAACTGCAGTTACAGTAACTATAGTATTTGCTATAAATAAATCTGAATTTGTCCCCCCACTAATAGATGCTATTCCTTTACTATGAGCTGTTACCATGCCACTATTATTAACTGTAGCAACATCTGGTGTATCAGATTTCCAAATTACATCCTGATTACTTGCATTTAGTGGCTCAATAGTAGCAGTTAATTGAAACATATCACCTGGTAAAATCGATAGGGTTGATGGGAATAATGTAATACCTGTAGTAGGTATTACTGCAGCATTATATGTTAATGTTTCATAAATAAAAGGTAGTTGGGTAGTTAACATAATCTCTTTGCTTGGTGTAATAAAACCAGGAATACTTTCACCCTTTATAACTAGCTTTCCTCTAGCCTCTGTACTCCAGGTTGCTACACCACCAATTGTACTTATTGTTGTTACTATATCATCTTTAATAAAGTCAACCTTTGTTTCTACTGGGTCTTCTAAATTTATATCAAACTCTACCTTAACTTGGAGGGTAATTTTATTTTTTGTATCATGTCCTCCTTTTCCCCCTTTTCCCCCTTTTGTTCCTTTATTTCCTTTATTCCCTTTAGTAGATATATTAGATTGTAGATCAATAACACCTACTACCTGAGTTAATGAAAAGGTTCCAATTTGTGGTTTAGTTGTGTTGTTAGTTTGATCAAGTTGCATCCTAACAATATCAGATGTAACTTCTATTAAAGTGCCAGTAACACTATTTTCACTACCTATAGATGCATCACCTGAAAGAATTAGATTAACCCTCTTACCTAAAGACTCAGAAAAAACAGATGTTAATGGATTTTCTTCCTTTTCACACCCTCCAGAGTCCTCTTCAGCTATAGGTATAAATCCTAAAAGTGATTTTAGAAAATAAATACCCTCACTTGCTGAATCATGATGTTTAGACTTTAGACGTAGCTTTAAAATTTCATTGTCAACATAAATTAATGTTCCAGTAATATTAGGAGGTTTACCTGCTGGAGGAGAAGCCTCAGTTATTATTTGAATTTTTTTATTCATAAATGGTAATAGTGTCTTCATAACTGATTTACTATCCTTACAATTATAATAATCAATAAGGTTAATTAAATTTTTTTTATTAAAAAAACAATTATCACAATTACATTTCATAATATCACCTCAACTTATAAAGTAGCTATAATCATTGTATTCTTTATGTATTTTACAGGTTACAACATATGCAAAACTAAAAGACATATACCCTAGCTATAAACTAATGTATATGTCTTTTATAAAACTTATTATTAAAATAATTTAGAAATTTAGTAAGTATGCACTTAATAATTATTTTCTTAATGCAATTGCTGGGTCTATATTAATTAATCGTAAACTAGTTAAATAGCTTATAATCACAATAGTTATAAAAACTCCTATATTGCATAGTAAAAACTGACCTATCCCTACATTAAACGAAAGAGCCATTAATTTTAAAACTACTATTACTATTATAAGTATTACACTACTTATAATAGATGATAATCCACCAAGAATTAAGTTTTCCTTAATTAGTATGTTTTTAATGTCTGCTTTTTCAAATCCTAAAGCAGATAATAATCCTACTTCACGATAACGGGTACTTTGTAGTTTTACTAATAACACTATACATACAAAAAGTGATATACCTGATATAAGAATAGCTACCACTAAAAATATTTTTTCAAGGCTTTTAAAAGTATTTTCCATACTTAATACTTCCTTAGCAGCATTTTTAGAATCTATTCCCTTTTCTTTTAGCATATTACTTACTTCTACTATATCCTTAAAATCTGTAACATCATAACTTATTGAATAGGTCTCCTTAATTGAATCCTTATACATTTGCTTTTCTATATCAGAACTTACAAAAAAGTCATCATATGCAGCGTTATAAATACCACTTATCTTAAGAATATACTCTTTCCCATCTACCTTAAGCTTTGCTTCTTTTCCTATTAAAGTATTAATTTCAGAGGAGAACTTCTTAGCTAGGCTAGGTGTTATTGACATTTCATTTTTACCCTTTCTAGGTAGTACTCCATATGATAAAACCTCTGTAGATTTTGGCATAGGAATCTTCTCTTCTATTAATATATCCTTACTATTAATTTCCAGTGTAATATTGTTTAATTTGCATTGATAATATACATTTTCTATTCTTTTATCTTCACTTAACATCTTAAAGGTTTTTTCATCATTTCCTTTTATATACCCATTATTATATGCTGTATTTTTTTCTTTAAATTCACTAACTGATTGTTCTATTACCTTCCCTGAAGAAAGTGAAAGAAGAATTGCTATTACACCAATTGATATTGCAGTAGCTACTGTTATATATTTTTTTATATTAACCTTAAAATTCTTTCTTGCTATCTTTAAGCTTTTTACCCTAGTGCTTTTAAATTGTTTTTTAGGTTCCTTTAATTTATTACTTTCTTTAAATTCTCCTGACTTCTCAACTTCTAACTGTTTATCCTTTAAGTTAATAACCTCATCTGCAAATGTTAATATTTTAGGGTCATGGGTTATTACAACAACTAATCTTTCAAGGGAAATTTCCTTTAACATTTCCATTATTTCAGTAGATGTTTTACGATCTAATGCTCCTGTTGGCTCATCACATAGTAGTATACTAGGTGATCCTAGTAGGGCTCTAGCTATTGCTACCCTTTGTTTCTGCCCACCTGATAAGGTTTCACATAACTGGTCTTTCTTATCCTCAATAGAAAGCTTACTTAAAAGAGTCTTTGCCTTATCTAAAGCTTCTCCATTATCATTAGAATCTCTTTGCTCTGAAAGCAAAACATTCTCTAATGTAGAGTAACCAGTTAATAGGTTGTAGTTTTGGAATACAAAACCTATTTTATCTCTTCTATACTGGCATAACTCCTCACTAGTTAATGTGTTTAGGGGGACTCCCTCAACTGTTATATCCCCCTGATATTCTGTGTCAAATCCTGCAAGCATATTAAGTAAAGTTGTTTTTCCACATCCTGATTCTCCAACTATACAAACTAGTCCTTTCTCTGGAAATGTATAGTTAATATTATCTAAAACCAAGTTATTTCCGTACTTTTTAGATATATTACTAAGCTTTATCATCTATCTATCTCCTACCTTAAGAGCATTTATAATACTCGTCTTAATTCCTATTATTGATGTTACTGCTCCTGCAAATATGCTCATAACAAGTGATATAATAACACCTATTGTTAATACTCTTAAACTCAGTATTGGCATATTCCATAACTTAATTGTAACTGAATTAATAAGTGGTGAAAGTGCTACAAATAATGCACTAGACATTATCCCTATTAAGAAAAACTCACTAAATATTGCAGCTGTAACCTGAGTATTTGAGAATCCACTAACCTTTAAAATAGCATATTCTCTTCTTCTAATTAAACTACTGATAAATGCAACTACTAGGGTTGTTAATACTGCAATAACTCCTATTACATTAGTTGCAAGTGATGTTTGTACATTAGCATGTTTATTAAGTCTTACAATATCCTCTACTAATTCAAATCTACCAAGTGGAACAATTCCCTTTGCATTTAATTCATCTTTAATAGAAATCATATCCTCAGGGCTATTAGCTCTTATATCAATATTTCCATCTATTTTTTTGATTCCAGCCTTACTCTTAATTTCTCTAAGTGCTGATTGACTAAAGAAGAATGAATCATCTATACTAAATTCAATTACACTGCCTTGAGAATCAATTACCATATTAGTATCTATTACTCCTGTAACCTTAGCCTTAGTTTCAACCTTAACCTCTACAGGACTTCCACTTTCCCAGTTAAATATAGTAGCATCAAATATAATTTCTTTACCAATTATATCTTCATTAGAAATTCCAAGGTTTTTAACAAAACTTTCTGGTACAACAACTTCCTTATCATTTCCATTTGGTAGGCTTCCTGCAACTACCTTATTCATTACAGGTATGTTCCCTGATGAATCTATATTATGTGTCTGCCCATCAACTGTAATAACTATATTATCAAAACTTTGGGAGAATAGTACATGTGCCACACGCTTATCATTTTTATATTTATCAAATACTCCATCTAAGCTCTGTGATACATCCTTATTCGGTGAATCACTATCCCCTCCAGCTGTACCTCCTGCACCTATAAATGAGGATGCTAAGTTAATATCTAGTAGATTCTCTCCATAAGTTTCTAGTAACTTATTAAATTGTGACTGTCCACTATCCTTTATGGAACCACTAAATGATACAAGTAGCATAGTTGATGATATTAAAATAATTAATGCCATAACTATATTTTGAATAATATTACTTTTTAGTGACACTAGTCCTAATTTCAGTCCCTTTGAAAATGATAATTTACTAGTTAGTTTCCCTTTATCTTTAATATTTTCTTTCTCTACATCATTACATGAAGACACTAATTCTCCCTTATCTATCTCATAAACCTTAGAACTTGTATCTATTAATGATGTATCATGTGTTACTACAATTACTGTACGTGTTTTTGCTAGTGTTTTTAGAATTTCCATTGTACTCTTTGAAGATGCTGCATCAAGTGCACTTGTTGGCTCATCTGCTATGATTACCTGTGGATTTTTCATTAATTCACGTGCAATTGCAACACGTTGCTTTTGTCCACCTGATAGGCTTGAAACTTTTTGCTTTGCTATATTATTTATTTTAAGTTCTCTTAAAATTCTTTTCATATCATCATAACTAGACTTATCACTTAGATAATTTGGTAACAATATATTCTCTTCAACTGTTCTATTTTCTATAAGATTAAAGTCCTGCCATATAAATCCTAAGACCTGATTATAGTATAGTGCTTTCTCATTAGCTTTAAGCTTTTTAATGCTCTTACCATTAAAAATAACTTCTCCCTTAAACTCTTCCTCCATACCACTAATAATTTTTAAAAGTGTAGTCTTTCCACTACCGGATGACCCTACAATAAAGTTCATACCTTTTCCAATATTCATTGTAATATCTTTAAGAGCATACTCGTCTCCAAATTTCTTCGACACTGATTTAATTTCAAACATTTTATACTACCTCCTATTAATAACATCACTATACCAAAAGCCATATAAAATTTGTGTTAAGAAATTTTATATCTGCTTAACGAAGAATTTATGTGGATATACTATAATATAAGTAGGAAATAATTCACTGAGGAGATTTACTATGAGGATTTTAATTGTAGAAGATGAAATAGATTTATGTGACACCATAGCTGAGGGGCTATCTATAGATGGTTATGCAGTTGATAAGTGCTATAACGGACTTGATGCCTACGAAATACTTTCAACTGAAAGCTATGACCTTGTTATTCTAGACCTTAACCTTCCTCTAATGGATGGTATAGAGGTTCTACAAAAAACAAGACTTCACAATAAGGATGTTAAAATAATTATATTATCAGCAAGATCTGATGTATCTGATAAGGTGCTAGGTCTTGATATGGGTGCTAACGACTACCTTGCAAAACCCTTTGCTTTTGAAGAATTAGAGGCTCGTATTCGTAGCCTTTTACGTAGATGTTTTATACAGGAGAATACACTATTAGAATATGGCACTCTTTCTCTTAATACCCTTAGCCGTAGTGTTAGTGCTAATGGAGAAGAATTCTCACTAACTAAAAAAGAATTATCAATACTTGAGTATTTTCTTTTAAATAGAGATAAGGTTATTAGTCAGGAGGAACTTATTCAACATATATGGGACAAGGATGTAGATATTTTTAGTAATTCTATTAGAGTACACATTGCCTCACTTAGAAAAAAGCTTAAAAATGCAATTGGAAAAGATATTATACAAACTAAAATAGGACAAGGCTACCACCTTGTAGGAGGTAAGATAGATGTTTAACAAACTTTCACTTAGAATGCGTATTACCCTAACTAGTACATTACTACTTTTAGTATGCTCC
>NZ_JAVWJB010000003.1:0-3255 GCF_036639235.1 Clostridium sp. | reverse complement strand
TGGTTAACATGGTTTTTAACTGGAAAATCCATAAGTAACCTACATACTCTTACAACCCAAATAAAAAACCGTACTGTTCATAATTTATCTGAACAAATACCTGTTCCTGAAAGTAATGATGAGATTGCTACTTTAACAGCATCATTTAATGAAATGAGTGGAAAACTTGAGGATGCATTTAATACCCAAAGGCGTTTTTCCCAAAGTGCTGCACATGAACTGCGTACACCACTTACAGTTCTTAGAACTAAAATAGATGTATTTAACAAAAAAGCTAGTCCTACACAGGATGATTATAACTCTCTAATTAATGCTTTTTCAAAGCAGGTAGATAGACTATCAAGTCTTGTATCTGCACTACTTAACCTAACAAATCTTGAAAAAATAGAATCTAAAAGTATGGTTAATATTTCAGAGGTTTTTGATAGCATTAAAGATGAATTAAAACCTCTAGCTGACTCCTATGAAGTTACTATTAATTCATTTAAAAGCAATATAGTAGTTAAAGCTAATCCTCTACTTTTTCATAGAGCTATTTATAATTTAGTTGAAAATGGAATTAAGTATAATAATAAATCTGGAAGTGTTACCCTAGAGGTAATTGAAATGGATACAGGCATCAATATTAATATTATTGACACTGGTAATGGAATAGATAATTACGAAAAAACATTAATATTTGAGCCATTTTATAGGGTAGATAAATCCCGATCACGAATGCTCGGTGGAGCTGGACTTGGTCTTTCTACCACTAAGGCTATTATAGAAAAACAGGGTGGAAAAATATTTGTATGCGACAACAAAAATGGAGGAAGCATATTTACAATATATCTACCTAAATAACTACTAAGCACTATAGATAATTTTCTTATAGTGCTTTTTTATTTTGGAAATTTAAAATTAAATTTGTTAATTTATTTAATCCTCTGGCTATTTATCTCAAGTATATTTTTTATGCATAAGGGAATGATGATATTAGTGCCTTATTACACACTCTGTATTTAAGGCCTACTTCTAGTTAAATGGATTTTTATAATCTATCTATAAATTTTAATTAAGAGAGGTAATATTATTATGACAAGCTTTAATGCAGTATTAGCCAGAAACACAGACAATGCACCTAAGTGCTCACTATCTTCACAAACTGTTGCTTTTTCTCATTATAATAACTTTTCAGCCCAATTACCTATCGACCCAAAAACAGGTAACCTAGTATCAGGTGGTGCTAAGGAGCAGGCACAGCAATGCTTTAAGAATATTAAGGCTATTGTTGAGAGTATTGACCATGTTATGAATGACGTTGTTAGAATTACTATTTTCGTTAAGAATATTAGGGATATGGATGCTATAAATGAAGTTTATAAGTCATTCTTCCCAACCTATCTACCTACTCGTACTGTAGTTGCTGTTGATGCACTACCTAAGAACGCTTTAGTTCAGGTTGAAGCACTTCTATCAAACGGAGAAGGTACAATTCCAAATGCACCACAGGCAGGAGACTTAATTAAGCTTACAAATAATACTTGTAATGCTCCTAAGTGTTCACTATCTACCCAAACTGTTGCATTTTCCCACTATAATAATATTACAGCACAGTTACCTCTTTGCCCTAAATCAGGCAAAATAGTATCTGATTGTATTAAGCAGCAAACTCATCAATGCTTAAAGAACATTAAATCTATTCTAGAAAGTATAGATGTTCCTTTTGATGATATAGTTAAGCTTAATATTTTCCTTAAGAATATTTCAGATTTAGATGATGTAAATGCAGTATACAAAACATTCTTCCCAGACTCTGCAATTGCAAGAACTGTAGGATATGTTCCTGCATGTACAATAGTAGAAGCTGCTGCACTACCAATGGATGCACTAGTTCAGATAGAAGCAGTAGTATCACATGGAGATGGAACTCCTCCACAGGCAGTTGAAGATAGACACGGAATTATAGTTGAGCCGAATAACACTGATAAGGCGCCACTATGCCCACTTTCAACTCAAACAGTTGCATTCTCACACTACAACAACATTTCAGCACAGCTACCAATTGATGCATCAGGTAATATGGTGTCAGGTGATATTGCTAAGCAAGCTGAGCAGTGTCTAAACAACCTTAAGGTTATTGTTGAAAGTATAGACCATAAACTTGAGGATGTGGTTAAGGTTAATATATTCCTTAAGAATATTAATGATATGGATTCTGTAGGAGAAGTATACAAGAAGTTCTTCCCATCAGCTACCCCGGCACTTAGAGTAATTGGAGTATCAGGCATGCCGAAAAATGCCCAAATCCAAATAGATGCTATTGTATCTAATGCAGAGGGAACTCCTCCGTTTACTAAATAACTACAACAAATTAAGTGAGTTGAAAATTTCAACTCACTTTTCTTATTAAATATTCTTTTTAGACTTATACGTATCCTATAGTGTCTATTAATTAATTATACTATTACATTCAGCTATAAAAAGCTCAATATTATGCTTTTCCTTGTTACTATCTGAATTAGTTCTTCCCATTCTATCACAGTAACCTAAAAGTCCTACTTCATTAATATTAACTTGACTCATCATACCCTTAACATCTGCAAAGGGTAACCTATTAACAACAAATAATATCTGCATATGCCAGCGAACTAATGCTGAAACTCCATCTATAAATTCCCTGTTATCTGTAAACTCCTCTAGGAACTTCTTAGCAAGACTCGCCCCAACACTATCATGGTCATAGGATGTAATTCTACCCTTACGAATTCTAGTTGTAGGTTCCTTACCTATATCATGAAGTAGTGCAGCCCACATAAAAATTCTAGCATCCTGACTTTTATCTCTAACCTTCGCCGCCTGATCTAGAACAAGCATTGTATGGTTCCAAACACTACCCTCAGGATGATGAACAGGAGACTGCTCCACATTCCTTAGCTTATATAGCATATCAAATGGATAAGACATTAATACCTGATTATTAACCAGTGAATTAATATAATCAGATGGCTTATTATCATTTAATATGTGATGTTCAATTTCCTTAAATAACTCTTCCTTAGTATACATAATAACTTCCTCCATAATAATCTTATTCTTATTATGGGTAGTTATATATATTACCATTCACAATTTATAAATAATATCTTATTTTAATGGTTGAACTCTTGCCACTTGGTACAGTTTCTAATATCTCATACTTATACTCTTTTATGCTATACATAGCACTACATACTGAAGGCATTTTACTACTTAGATTCATGGCTTTATGAACCT
>NZ_JAVWJB010000002.1:0-119660 GCF_036639235.1 Clostridium sp. | reverse complement strand
ACATGCTAAGCTTATGACAAGCTATTATCCAGTTGAAAAACTTAGAAAGCTTAAGGGGCTTGAAACTGCTAGATATGAGGACCCTTATGCAGGTGGTATTGCAAACTCTATTAGATATTTATCAATGGCACCAAGGGATAATGCTCTTAAGGTAGATGGAATTGATAATTTATTTGTTGGAGGAGAAAAGGCAGGACTTTTTGTTGGTCACACAGAGGCTATAGTTACAGGAACACTTGCAGGATATAATGCTGTAAGATATGGAATGGGACTTGATATTGCCCTTCTTCCAAGGGAACTTTCAGTAGGAGATATTATTGCATTTGAAAATGAAAACAAGGAAAGTTTAGATGGTGCCCGCAAAAGGTATACATTTGCAGGTTCTGAGTATTTTAAAAGAATGGTTGAACTTGGACTTTATACAGTAGATATAGATGAAATAGAAGGAAGAGTTTCATCACTTATGTTAAATAACATGTTTAGTAAAAAACTATTATAGTTAAATAAGTATAAAAGCATGTTCAGTAGAATAATAATTACTATATTAAGTAAATAGGTGAGGTTATGACTTACGTTAGAAATAATATTGAAATTGAAGGCGTTGATCTAAAGGACGGAATATCTGATGACGGATTTGTAATGAGTTACTGGGAAAATGGACCTGTATTTTTACCTAAAAGTAAGGGGAAGATTAGACATTTAAATAAAGTTATTATTGAAATAGAAGCCATAGAGAAAAAAATATTAAATACACCTGCTGGTAAGGTGCTTAACATATATGCTAGAAAAATATATTCATTAATATATAGTGAAAGGTCACATGAAAGAAGTCAAAGAACTGTTTTAAACCTTCCATTTATAGCATATACCTATTTGCCAGAGGGGGTAGAGGATGTTACTAATCTAGATGTTAGTGTTCTTGATGCCTTTTTTGAAGTTATTGATAATAGAAAGGTATATAACCATATACTTTATTTAATTAAGTTTGATAAACTTGAAGTAGAAAGTAGACTTATAAGTGAATCTACAGCTGATACAGGACAGTTAACACTTGAGAGCCTTGAAAAAATGATACTTGCTGCAACAAGTGGGAATATTATGTTAAATCAGGCAAACCAGCAAACAATGCAGGCAAGTATTGAACAAGGGAATACTCAAAGTATAGAAGGAAATAATTATATGCAGGGTAGTTTTGTAGGCACACCAAGTGGACAAAGTAGTGAAGGAACAATGTTTGTATCAAACAATATAAACGAGGTAATCGATGAGGAAGAAAAAAAAGCTTTAGAAATACAGCTTGAAAAGGAAAAGGAAGAAAAGCTTGAGGAGATTGTAACTATAATTAATAATATTCAAGAATAGTATAAGGGTATTTTCTAATATATTTTAGAAAATACCCTTTATTATTTACAGTATTTCACAAAATATATTGAAATTTTCTATGAATAATAACATAATAACCATATAGAAATTTACTAAGTATTAGGAGTATAATTATGAATTATTATATAATGAAATTACCAGAGCTAAACCTATTAAAGCCTAATGAACAAACAACATTTAAAAAATTGGTTGAAGAAATAGCAGAATGTAGCCAGTCTATTGAGGAACTTCGTGAATACGAGGATAAAAATAATACTAACTGTTTGCTTCTAAGCGATAAGGAAGTATATAGGCTACGTGAAGAATATAAGCTAAAGCTTAACAATGTACTAGGTGAAATTATGGATATTGCACAGGTATGTGCATCCCAGCTATTTGTCTTTGAAAACAATGGTGTTAATGTTGAAAGTGTTTTTAGCGAGTATATTAAGGGCAAGGAAGAAAGTACATATAAAAACAAAAGTATATTTGAGCTTAAGGAAAACTGTAGATATGTATACTTTGCACCTACTAACTGTGAAACAACACTTGAAAGGACAATGAACTTTATTATATTTTCAATGGGTAGAATAGCCCAGCTAGGGAAGTTTATTGGAGACAATGGTGAAATACCAGTAATTGATAAAAATGAATCCAATAAGAAGTATGTATTAGAACTGTTTTCTATTGTTGAATATTGCTTTAATCTTCTATATAGTATGGAGGAAAGATATAATATAAATATAGAAAAAATATTCGATGAACATGTAGAGAAGCTTATTAAAAAAGGGTACTACAGTAAGTAAAATATGAAAATAAAGCAAGGGACCAAGTCCCTTGCTTTTTATATAAATTCTACTTTACCGTTTTCAATGGACTTAATCATAGCTAATGATTCAGTTTGAATATTTTTTTCCTCAAGGATGCTACGACCTTCCTGGAAGCTTTTCTCTATTAATATACCCACTCCTGATATTGTAGCATTTGCCTGTTCTACAATATCAATAAGACCACACATAGCACTACCACTTGCTAAGAAGTCATCTATTATAAGTAGGTGATCATCTTCATTTATATATTTCTTAGAAACTTTAATAGTGTATGGCTGCTTCTTGGTATATGAGAAAACATGTGACTCATAGCTATCAGGGTCAAGGTTAATTCCTTGGTGCTTTTTAGCAAAAACAACTGGAACGTTAAAATACTGTGCAGCAATAGATGCTATAGCAATACCTGAAACTTCAATTGTAAGGATTTTAGTGATTTTCGTACCTTCAAATCTTCTCTTAAATTCCTTAGAAACCTCATTTAGAAGGTTAACATCAATTTGATGATTAACAAAGCTATCAACTCTTAATATATTACCCTCTGAAATTGTACCGTCTTTAATTATTCTGTCTTTTAATAGTTTCATATTATCACTCCTAGCTAAAAAAAATAGTAGCCCACTACAAAAAATGTAGGGGGCTACTTAATAATCATTTGTATTATAAAGAAGCCCCGTAGTCCAGCAATTATTGGTTGCTTAGTAGAAACGCTTGAACCATATTATCAAGCATATACGAGAAAAATATTTCTTAAAATCTTATTACTCATATTAAACCAAGTTTTAAAATAAATCAACAACCAATTCTAAATATTTTTAATTTGTTAATAATATATTGCAAAAAATTGTTAGTATATTTCAAAATCATTTTATTTGGTATAATAGCATAAGCATAAAATTTTAGGAGAAGTAAAATGAAAGAAAGATTACAAAAGTACATTGCAAAGTGTGGTGTATGTTCAAGAAGAAAAGCAGAAGAGCTTATATTTAGTGGACTTATAAAGGTTAATGGAGAAGTAGTTAATCAAGTAGTTATGATAGATGAAAATGAAGATGTTGTTGAATATAATGGCAGGGTTTTAAAGGTTCAAGAAGAGATGGTTTATATAATTCTTAATAAACCAACAGGGATTATAACATCTTCTAAGGATCAATTTAATAGAAAAACCGTAGTAGATATTATTGATCTTAAGGAACGGGTTTTTTCTGTTGGAAGACTTGATTATGATACATCAGGTCTATTAATTCTAACTAATGATGGAGATTTTGCGTATAAGTTAACACACCCATCTAATGAGAAGACTAAAACCTATAGAGCCTATGTTAAGGGGCATCCTACAGAAGAGGAACTTGAGATGTTTAGAAGCGGCCTCAAAATAGAAGACTATGTAACAAGTAAGGCTAAGGTTAAGATAGTTAAAAAAGATAAGAATAATTCAATGCTTGAAATTGTTATACATGAGGGACGTAATAGACAGGTTAGAAAGATGTGTGCTGCAATTAACCACCCCGTAATTACACTTGAAAGAATAAAAATAGGGGAGATAACCCTAGGGGGACTTAAAGTAGGTGAATACAGAAATCTTACAAGTGAGGAGGTAGCCCTACTTAGTAACTAAAAGGAGATTAACATCCCTTTAGTTACAAGCAAGGTGAAGGTATAGAGTGTGTTCTTTATCTGTAGTATATTTTAAAACCTTAATTTTAGAAGGAACAGATATTTGATTACCACATTTCAGGCAGTAATACCTTCCAGAATAGACCTCGTCTGTTGAAAATATTTTTTCGATATTTTTGTGTTTAGCCCAGCTGCGCCAAGCTGTTTTGCATAGTTTTTCTCGGGTTTTATAGTCGGCAAAAACCCATTTAAGCATCCTATGAAAGTGAAAAGGATACTTAGTATAATCAAGATAATTAAGTGGAATGCCAAGACCTACACAGTAGTCTGTAAAAGACTCTTCTATAATAGTTTGTAGAGGTTCTCCAATCTTAGTTGAATCAAAATTATAACCAGAATCCTTTAGGTATTTTCTAGCTGTGTTAAACATATAACCTTGGCATATTTCTATAGGTTCTTCCTTAGAAACATTAAGTTCTTTTAATCCCCTTTTTATGATTTTGGTAGAGTACTCATCATATTTCTTTTCCTCAAAATTAGGGGACTTAAAGCACTTAATAGGGATTATCTCTTGATAATAATCTCCAGTTTCTACCCTAATTAAGCCGATTACTGTACCACCAACTAGACTGCCACTTCCGGCATCGTCTATTTGTATCATAAAAGTCATCCTTTCAGAGGGAGAAATTTCTGTATTTTTATATAGTATGGATGGATTTTAAAAAAATTATTTAATTAAAAGGAGTTTTTTATGAAAATATTAATAACAAACGACGATGGATATAATGCAATGGGAATATATTATCTAACAAAAGAGCTTGAAAAGCACCATGAGGTTATAGTAGTAGCACCTTCAAGTCAAAGAAGTGCATGTAGCCACTCTATAACTATTAAAAAGACCCTATATGCAAATCAAGTTAATTTACATGAAATAAAATCAAAGGTATACAGTATAAATGGAACACCAGCTGATTGTGTAAAAATTGCCACTGAGTTTCTAGATGAGGATATAGATTTGGTTATTTCAGGAATTAATATAGGATCGAATCTAGGTTCTGATGTACTTTATTCAGGAACAGTTTCAGCTGCAATAGAAGGAGCTATGCAAAAAAAGCCTTCAATTGCATTATCTTTTAACGGTGAAGTAGAAAGTGAAGAAAGATTTATTCAATGTGCAGAATATGCAGTGGAAATAATAAATAAGGCAATAAAAAATAATCTAGATTATAAAACAGTACTAAATGTTAACTTTCCAGATATACCAAAAAGTGAAATAAAAGGAATTGAAGTTTGCAATTTGGGAAATAAGATTTATTCAGGTTGCTATGAAGTTGTTGAAGATGAAAAAGGAGAAAAAGGGTATTTAAATATTTGTTATCCTAAGGATGATATAACTGAAAGTACTGATATATATTACATAAACAATGGTTACATAACAGTTACCCCACTAAATTATGACTTAACAAATTTCAATACAATAGAAAAAGTTAGTAGCTGGATGAAACATTAAGACGTCTTTCTTGCATTGTAAATGAAAAAATGTTAAAATGATATTGCATTTTTTATATAATTTAAGCGTAACAATTTAACATTTTTAATACCACATCAAGAAGGATGGTTGGATTATGGAACAAAATAGACAGGATTTAATGAAGCTAATACAGCTTAAGTTTCCAAGGTTAAGTAAAGGACAAAAGCTTATTGCAGAGTACATTTTAAAACATTATGATAAGGCTGCATTTATGACAGCGGCGAAACTTGGTCAAACAGTTAGTGTAAGTGAATCTACAGTTGTTAGATTTGCCAATGAACTTGGATTCAGTGGATATCCAAAGCTTCAAAAAGCACTTCAGGAAATGATTAAGACTAAATTAACATCTGTTCAAAGAATAGAATTATCAAGTGATTATATTAGTGAAGAAAACGTTTTAAAAAGCGTTTTAAAGGCTGATATGGAAAATATCCGAGCAACACTAGAAAAAATTAACGATACTACATTTGAAGAGGTTGTTAACTCAATTTTTAGAGCGAATAGAATATACATTGTTGGATATAGAAGTTCAGAGGCACTAGCAGACTTTTTAGGGTTTTATCTAGGCCTAGTACTTGATAACGTTAACCTTATTTCTAATGGAGTTAGTGATGTTTTTGAACAGCTACTTCGAGTTAAAGAGGGAGATGTTGTTATTGGAATTGGGTTTCCAAGATACTCAAGTACTACAGTTGAAGCACTTAAGTTTGCAAGGAGCAAAAATGCAGAGGTTGTAGCTATTACAGATAGCTTACTTTCACCACTAGCATCAAGTGCAGACCATACATTAATAGCACAAAGTAATATGGCTTCATTTGTTGACTCACTAGTAGCACCATTAAGCGTTATTAACGCATTGATTGTAGCAGTAAGTATTAGGGAGAAGGATAAGGTTTCTGAGACCTTTGAGACACTTGAAAGCATATGGGATGAGTATAACGTGTACACATATAAAAACAAAACAACACTATAAATTCACTGTAAAAGCAAGGGTTTTCCCTTGCTTTTACTTCTTCAATTTTTAGGGGATTTATGTTATTGTAAATATAGTTTTTAAAAATAAAAAAGGCTTTTTGGTCTTATAAGGAGAATAAATGAAACAGGTAGTTGTAGTTGGGGCTGGACCAGCTGGCATGATGGCAGCCATTAAGTCAGCTGAAAAGGGAAATAAAGTATTATTAATAGAAAAAAACGATAAAATAGGCAAAAAAATGTTTATTACAGGTAAGGGAAGATGTAATGTTACTAGTAATAAAGATGTTGAAGATATTATAAAAAACATTCCAGGTAATGGTATATTTATGTATAGTTCACTATATACATTTACGAATCAAGATGTTATGAACATGATCGAATCTAAAGGTGTTAAGCTTAAGGTTGAGAGGGGAGATAGAGTATTTCCTGAATCAGACAAGTCAAGTGATATTATCAGATGTTTTGAGAAGTATCTACAAGAAAATTCTGTTAAAATTATGCTTAAATCAAAGGTTGAAGATATTATTGTAGAAGATGGTTCTGCTAAGGGTATTATTCTTGAAGATGGAAGAAAGATAGCAGCAGATAGCGTTATTATAACAACAGGAGGAGCTTCATATCCTCTTACAGGTTCTACTGGAGACGGTTATGACATACTTAAAAGATGTGGACATAAGATAACAGATATTAAGCCATCACTTGTGCCACTTGTAACAAAGGAAAAATTTGTTCAGGATATTATGGGACTGGCACTTAAAAATGTTGAAATTAATATTAAGCATAAGGGTAAAAGTATCCATAAAGACTTTGGGGAGATGCTATTTACCCATTTTGGTCTATCAGGTCCTATAGTATTATCAGCAAGTAGAAAAATAAGCGATATTCTTCCAAGGGAAGTTGAGTTTTATATTGACTTAAAGCCTGCTTTAACAGAGGGAGAGCTTGATAAGAGAATTATAAAGGATTTTGATAAGTACAAAAACAAGCAATTTAAAAATTCCTTAGATGAGTTATTACCTAAAAAGTTAATTCCAATAATTATTAATTTATCAGGAATTGATGAGGATAAGCAGACAAATTCTATTACTAAGGAAGAAAGAAGAAATCTTATAAGTTTAATTAAGGCATTTAAGTTAACAATTGTGTCAACAAGACCTCTAGCAGAGGCGATTATAACTAGGGGTGGAGTAAATGTTAAGGAAGTAGACCCATCAACAATGGAATCAAAGATTGTAAGTGGTCTATTTATTGCAGGGGAACTTTTAGATGTTGATGCGCTAACAGGTGGATTTAACATGCAGGTAGCCTTTTCAACAGGATACTGTGCAGGAGTAAATAGTTAGGAGGAGACTATGAGTCAAATAGTAGTAGCTGTAGATGGACCAGCAGGGGCTGGCAAAAGCACAATATGTAAGATGGTTGCTAAAAAACTTAATTTAGAATATATAGATACAGGTGCGATGTATAGAGCACTAACACTTAAGGTTTTAAATAACAATATTAAGATAGACGATATTGAAAAAATTACGAATATATTAGGTGAAACAAAAATAGACCTAATAAATGGAAGGGTCTATCTTGACGGTGTAGATGTTAGTGAAGAAATAAGAACACCCTATGTTAGCGAAAATGTTTCAAGTATCGCTAAGATAAGCTTAGTTAGAGATGAACTTGTTAATATGCAGCGATGCATGGCATCAGAAAAAAGTGTTATAATGGATGGTAGGGACATAGGGATTAGGGTTCTTAAAAATGCTTCAACTAAGATTTACTTAACAGCTAGCGTTGAGGAAAGAGCTGAGAGAAGATATAGAGAATTTAAAGAAAAAGGAATGGATGTAAGCCTTATAGATGTTATAAACGATATAAAAGAAAGGGATAGGGTTGACATGACAAGAGAGGTAACCCCTCTTTGTCAAGCTGAGGATGCTATACTTGTTGATACTACTTCCAAAAGTATTGATGAGGTAGTTAGTGAAATGATATCCCTAATTGAAGGGAGATAGAAAATTGATATATTGGATAGTAAAGAATTCTGTTAATATATATCTTAAACTTAAATTTAAGGTAGTTGTAAAAGGATATGAAAATATACCTGAAGGTGGAGCCATACTTGCTGCAAATCATTTAAGTAATTATGACCCTTTTTTACTTGCAACTACTTGCAAACGTAAGGTTAGGTTTATGGCTAAGGCAGAATTATTTAAAAGTTTTATAGGGAAATTTATATTTGGTGGGTCAGGTATGATTCCTGTTAAAAGAGGTGCTGCTGATATTGCAGCTATAAAAACCAGTATAAAGGCCTTAAAGTCAGGAGAGCTTATTGGGATATTTGTAGAGGGCACTAGAGTTAAGCAAGACGAGGATTCACAGGCAAAGTCTGGTGTTGCTATGCTTTCTGTTAAATCTCAAAAACCAGTTGTTCCTGTAAATATAAAATCAAGCTTTAAGAGATTTTCTACCATAACTATAACCTATGGAAAGCCGATAAACCTTTTAGAGGGCATAGATAAAAAGCTTACAAGTGAGGACTATAAAGCTTTAAGTTCAATGGTCTTAGATAGGATTAGAGGCTTAGAGAAGGAGGAAGACAATGCAAATATTAATAGCTAAAAGCGCAGGATTTTGTTTTGGAGTAAAAAATGCAATAGATAAGGTTAACTTAGCTAGTGTAGACAATGAGGTTAAAACATATGGACCAATAATACATAATAAGCAAGTAGTAGAGGACCTTTCAAGAAAGGGTGTTTCTATACTTGATAACCTTGAGGATGCAAAGAAAGACCTTGGAGTTGTAATAAGAAGCCATGGAGTTTCAAAATCAGAAATTAAAACCCTAGAAGATAAGGGTGCTAACATAATAGATGCTACTTGTCCTTTTGTAAAGAATATTCACAGAATAGCTGAAAAGAAATCAAATGAAGGTTATAAGATAATAATTATAGGTGATCCAAGCCATCCTGAGGTTAAGGGAATTAGTGGATGGTGTAAAGAGTCATTTATTGTTCAAAATATAGAAGATGTTGAGGGTGTTAAAGGCGGTAAAATCTGCATAGTTGCACAAACAACATTTAACAGAGTTAAGTGGAAGGAAATAGTTTCTTCACTTATAGGAGTAGCTAAGGAAACAGTTATTTTTGATACTATTTGTAGTGCTACAGACGAAAGACAGTCAGAAGCTCGTGAAATATCATCTAAGGTAGACGCTATGATTGTTGTTGGAGGCAAGGAAAGCTCAAACTCTAGAAAGCTTTTTGAAATCTCAAAGGAAAACTGTGAAAACTCATACTTTATTGAAACAGAAGAAGAGTTAAACCTTGACTCAATTAGAGGATGTAAAGTAGTTGGTATTACAGCAGGTGCTTCTACACCAGATTATGTTATAGATAGAGTAATTAAGAAAATTAAGTCTTTAGAAATAGACATGAACATAGAAAAACAAAAAGAAGAGATATCAGACGATGAGTTTAATATGTATTTTGATATGCTAGATAGCATTAAGGTAGGAACTAAGGTTAACGCAACTGTTATGAGCGTTAAGGAAAGAGTTATGTACCTTGATATTAGTTATAAATCAGACGCAATAATAGATATTAACAATATGCCATCATGTGGTGATAGCTTTATTGGTAAGTTTAAGAGTGGCGATGTTATTGAAGCTGAAGTTGTTAGAATGAACGATGGAGAAGGTAACGTTGTATTAAGTAGACTTTCACTTGAAAAAGAGGGACAAATAGATAAAATTAGAGTATTTAAAGAATCAGAAGAGGAAGTAGAAGTTACTATGCTTGAGGAAGTTAAGGGTGGATACTCAGGTAAGTTTAATGGATTTAAGGTATTTATGCCTGCATCACTTTCAGGAACTAAGAATAGGGAAGAAGTTCTTAATAAGAAGTTAATGGTTAGAATTAATGAGATTAAGGAAGAAAGACGTGACATTCAAATTATAGTTTCTAGAAAAGAGATTCTTGAAGAGAAAAGGCAAAGAGATGTTGCAAATGCATTTGAAACACTTGAAGAAGGTAAGATAATTACAGGTAATATTAAGGCAATAATTGAAGCTGGCTTATTTATAAATATAGGTGCAGTAGATGTATTTGTTCCTAAGGCTGAAATTTCATGGCTTAGAAATATTAACGTATCAAAGCACTATAAGATTGGTGACAAGGCTAGTGCAGAGATTTTAAGAGTTGATAAGGATAGTAAGAAGGTTTCAGGAAGCATGAAAAAGCTTGAAAAGCAGCCATTTGAAACTATGCTTGAAAAGTATAAGGTTGATGATGTTTTAGAAGTTAAAGTATTAAGGTTTACTGACTTTGGAGCATTTGTTGAGGTTGTTGAGGGAGTAGATGGTTTAATTCATATTTCTAAGATATCAAATGAAAGAGTTGATAAGGTAGACAAGGCGCTTTCAATTGGACAAATTGTTAAGGCTAAGATTATTAATATAGACCTTGATAAGAAAAAAGTTGAACTATCAATTAAAGACGCAGAATAAAATTAGTTTAATAAGGTAATAAGGTTGCTGACCATGTTAGCAGCCTTATTAAGTATATAAGTCCATAATATTAAAAAAAGGTCGATCTCAAATTATTATTTTGAAATCGACCTATAATTTTATTCTATAACAGTTGATATAGGAGGAACTATTTGCTTCTTTCTTGATACAACACCAGGAAGGTAAGCACTTGTTCCTGAAACATCTATATTAAATGCCTGAGATAATATATCCTTATCAGGTCCAACAAATAGTAGCTCTGACCCTTCTTTAATAATATCAGTTAAAGCTAGGGTTACTATATTGTAGTCCTTCTCTTCACAAAGCTTACCCATAAAGTCAATTATTTCAAGCTTAGTGTCACCAAGTCCATCTATATCCATAGTATTAACTTGACCAATACCTATCTTAAATCCAGCTAATTTAAAGTCTTTAAAATCTTGATAGAATATTTCTTCAGCTGTTTTACCCTTAAGTGATGTACCAGCCTTAAACATTTCCATTGCATATTCATCTATGTTAATACCAGCAATTTCAGCAAGCTTAGTTGCAATCTTAACATCTGTTTCTGTACAAGTAGGTGATTTAAACTTAAGCGTATCTGATAAAATAGCAGAACACATAAGTCCAGCAAACTCTTTAGATGGAGTTACGTCGTTTTCGAAGTACATTTTAGCTACGATTGTACAAGTACATCCAACAGTTTCATTTCTAAAAATTATTGGCTTTGCAGTTTGAACATCTGCAATTCTGTGGTGGTCAATAATCTCAAGAATTTCAGCATCATCAATACCGTTTACTGATTGAGCTTTTTCGTTGTGGTCAACTAGTATAATATTTTTCTTGTTTTGAGTCATAAGGTGATATCTTGAGATGAATCCCTTAATAACTCCCTTTGAATCAATAACAGGATAGCTTCTAAATCTAGTTTTACTCATAGCATCCTTAACATCTTCAACAAATTCAAATTCCTTAAATGCAACAATATTTTCAAGTGGAGTTGAAACATATGATACTGGAATACTTTGGTGAATATACTTTGATGCAGTAAATGTATCAAATGGAGTGCTAATAATCATAGTTCCAGCGTTTTTAGCTTCTTCAATTATCATTGAATCAACAGTAAAACCACCAGTTACTATAAGAATAGAAGCTCCATTTTGAATAGCAGCAAGTTGGCTAGTTCCAACATTACCTGTAATTACTATATCACCCTTGTTAATGAATTTCTTAGCATCATCTGGGTACATAGCAACTATAATAACTTCACCTGAAGTCTCAAGTGAGTCACTATCACATATTATAGTTCCATCTAAAGTTTCAATAATATTCTCTTTAGATGTATTGCTTTTTTGAAGTACATTAGTTTCTAGTGTTCCAATATACTTTGCAGCCATATCTGATAGAGTTGTAATTCCAACAAGTTTATTATCCTCATCAGCTATAGGAAGGATTTTAACATCTCTTTCTTTCATAATAGCAAATGCAGTTTTAACTGTTGTATTTTCACTTATTGCTTCTGTTTTATCAATATTAAGTTCTGATATTTTAGGCTTAACTGTTTCAATAAACTCAGGAGCATCTACCTTAAAGTAGTCTAGTACAAACTGAGTTTCACGGCTAACGTTTCCAAGTCTAACAGCCTTAGCATTAAATCCTAATTCTCTTTTTAGGTTAGCGTATGACAGAGCTGAACAAATAGAGTCTGTATCTGGACTTCTATGCCCTGTTATATAAATAAGATCTTTCATTTAAAAGGCACCTCCGATAAAAATCGTAATTTATAATTAAAATTTTAAATTTAGCATAGTATTAATTATTCTGCATATATCTTTAATAGCGTTTTAAGACAAACCTACTTCAGAATAACATTTTTATTATAACACAAGGGACTACTTTAATATACTATTTTGTAAAGTTTACTTCTAAGTTAGAAGTTTACTTAATATAAATAAATAATATGACTTAGGAGGTGGAATTAAATGAGGCTACAAAAGGATGACATTTTAAATAATAGCCCAATTGATTTTAATCAAGGTCTTTCTTCAAAGGATGCTGCAAAAAGACTTGAAGCAAATGGTTATAATGAACTAGAAATGAAGAAAAAGACATCATTGATTAAAATTTTATTATCTCAATTTAATGATTTTATGACATGGGTGCTTTTAGGTGCAACCCTAATATCAGGATTCATGGGGGAGAAGGCAGATGCTGTAACCATATTAATTATAATTTTACTTAATGCAATTTTAGGATTTGTTCAAGAATTTAAAACAGAAAAGTCACTTGAGGCTTTAAAAAATCTTTCAGCACCAACTGCAAAGGTTGTTAGAGACGGTAAGATATGTACAATTAACGCTAGGGAAGTAGCCCTCGGTGATATTTTAGAACTTGAGGCAGGAGATAGAATTTCTGCTGATTGTATACTTGTTAACGGATTCTCGGTTCAAAGTGATGAATCTATATTAACTGGAGAATCTGTTCCAGTCGAAAAGTTTGTACATAAACAAAATTCAAATGTAAGTGATAAAAATAAGCTTTATATGGGATGTAGCGTTATTGCTGGTCGTGGAAGAGCTAGGGTTATTTCTACGGGTATGGGAACTGAAATGGGTAAAATTGCAGGTATGCTAGGAGAAATAGAAACTAAGCAAACTCCACTTCAAGAAAAGCTTGATAACCTAGGTAAGGTTTTAGTTATCGGATGTTTAATAGTATGTGGAGTTGTAACTGTTACGGGTATTATTAGAGGAGAAGATGTCTATAGAATGTTCCTTGTTGGGGTGTCATTAGCTGTTGCAGCGATTCCAGAGGGTCTTCCTGCTATTGTTACTGTATCCCTTGCACTAGGTGTACAAAGAATGATGAAGAAAAAAGCATTAGTTAGAAAGCTTCAAGCCGTTGAAACACTTGGATGTACTAAGGTTATTTGTTCAGATAAAACAGGAACATTAACACAAAATAAAATGACAATTAAGAAAATCTATGCACTTGATAAAACCTACGAGGTAACAGGTAGTGGATATGATACAAGTGGTAAAATAACATATAATTCTGCAAGGGTAAATATAGAAAGTGATATAACTCTTAAAATGCTACTTGAATGTGGTATGGCATGTAATAATGCACATACTGAACCATCAAGGGGAGGGCTTACTAGTAAGTATATTGGAGACCCTACTGAAATTTCATTTGTTGTTCTATGCCAAAAAGCATTTGGTAATGATAAATTATGTGATAAATATAGAAGAATACGTGAAAATCCATTTGATTCAGATAGGAAAATGATGTCTGTACTTTGTAAAAACTCATCTCAAAGCATAGTGTTTACTAAGGGAGCAGCTGAGAGGGTGCTTTCAAGATGTAGTTATGCAAACATTGGAGGAGAGGTTATAAAACTAACTGCTCAAATGAAGGAAAAAATAGCTGGGGCTAGTAACTCTATGGCAAAGGAAGCATTAAGAGTGCTTGCACTTGCATATAAGGATTCAGATTCTATAGTTGAAGATAATCTAGTTTTTCTAGGTCTTGTTGGTATGATAGACCCACCTAGGGAAGAGGTTAAGGATGCTATACTCGAATGTAGATTAGCTGGAATTACACCTGTTATGATTACTGGAGATCATAAGTTAACAGCCTATGCTATAGCTGAAAAGCTTTCAATGGTAGATAAGGATAGTTTAGTTGTAACAGGTGAAGAACTTGATAAAATGAGCGACTTAAAGCTAGATAATAGTATTGATAGAATAAGAGTATTTGCTAGGGTGTCACCTGCTCATAAGTATAGAATAGTAAAGGCCTTTAAGAGAAAAGGACAAGTTGTTGCAATGACGGGGGATGGTGTTAATGATGCACCAGCTATAAAGGAAGCTGATATAGGTATTTCAATGGGAATACAGGGAACAGATGTTACAAAGGAAGCATCATCAATGATTCTTCTAGATGATAACTTTACAACTATAGTTGAGGCTGTTCGTGAAGGTAGAGTTATATATGATAATATAAGAAAATTCTTAAGATATCTTTTATCCTGTAATATAGGTGAAGTGTTAACAATGTTCGTTGCTAGTTTAATGAGCCTTCCTATACCACTTCTTCCTATACAAATATTACTTGTTAATCTTGCAACAGATGGACTTCCAGCAATGGCTTTAAGCCTTGAAAAAGCAGAAAAAGACGTTATGATGAAAAAGCCTAGGGAGAAGAATGAGGGTATTTTTGCAGATGGGCTTTGGGGTAAGATTGTTTTAAGGGGAGCATTAATTGGTATGTCTACGGTAGTTGCTTTTGCAGTAACACTTGTTTATTGGAATGGAAACCTAATGCTTGCTAGAACAGTTGCACTTTGTACACTTGTTATGTCTCAGCTTTTCCATGTATTTGAGTGTAGAAGTGAAAGAAGTTCTGTATTTAATCTTGGTTTATTTAGTAATGTATATTTAGTTCTTGCAGTATTATCTTCATTTATATTACTTTTAGGTATTGTTTACCTACCTGTAATGCAGGGAATATTCCACACCCAGGGATTATCAATACTTAATTGGGGAGTAGTATTACTACTTTCACTTGTAATGTCATTAATATCAAGTTTATTTTGGTATAGAAAATAATATAAAGGAGTGCAGATGCACTCCTTTACTTTGGTTATAGGTAAAATAAAAACTCCTTAGGTTATCCTAAGGAGTTCTTTTATTTTGATTGTCTTTGTTGTACCTTTTTAATTTTCTGATCTACTGCAACAAGGTCTCCCTTAGTAGTAAGATTTCTAATGTTAACAACTGAAATAAGATCACTATTTTCCTTACCTCTTTTGCCCTTAACACCTTGAACAATAACTGAGTGTCCCTGTGCAAGATTCATAAAGCTTGGCTTTTTGAACCACTTCTTAATTTTGTACTGACATCTTGCAATAGCCTTGTTTCTATCAAGTTTAACAACTATATCAGCAGTAAGAATGTTAAAAATTCCAAGGAATGACTTTGAAGTTACCTTAACACTTAGAATGTGTCCTTGAACCTGAGTTATTCTATCACCGTATCTTTTATAGTAAGTATCAGCGTACTTTTTAGCAATCGTTTCTTTGAAGCCCATGTTTCAATCTCCTTTATCAATTTAATAAAATAAGATAATACCTCTTTATAATTATAGCATAAAGAACTATAAATATATGTATATACTAATAAATTATAGGGCATATACTTTAAAGAGTAAAGTATTAACTTGTCAAATAGTTTATGTTTAATTTTATGTAGACATTGGGTAAAATATAATAGACTATAAAAATATTATTATTTTTAAGGAGGATAACAAGTGAAAAGAGAAGAGATAGCAAAGTATATAGACCATACACTACTAAAGGCAGAGGCAACATATGATCAAATAGAGAAGCTTTGCATGGAAGCTAAAAAATATCTATTTGCATCTGTATGTGTTAATCCATGTAACGTTAATAAGTGTTATAGCCTACTTAAGGACACACCTGTTAAGGTATGTACGGTTATAGGGTTTCCTTTAGGTGCTACAACTACTAAGGTTAAGGAATACGAGGCTATTGATGCAGTGGAAAATGGTGCTACTGAAGTAGATATGGTAATTAATATAGGACGTCTTAAGGATAGGGATGAAGATTACGTTTATAATGATATTAAAAGAGTAGTTGATGCTGTTAAGGATAGAGCCATTGTTAAGGTTATTATAGAAACAGCACTTTTAACCGAGGAAGAAAAGGCGTTAGCTACTAAACTATCAAATAAAGCTGGAGCGCACTTTGTAAAGACATCAACAGGATTCTCATCAGGAGGAGCTACTATTGAAGATGTTAAGTTAATGAAGGAGATTTCAGGAGAAGTATCTGAGGTTAAGGCTTCAGGTGGAGTTAGAACATATGAGGATGCAGTAAGCATGATTAATTCAGGTGCAACTAGACTTGGAACAAGTAATTCATTAAATATTATTGGAGTAGATTCTAAAATAAACGCATATTAAGCCTTAAAATTAAATATATATTTAAGAAGCTCTACTTTAAAGTAGAGTTTTTTTATTTTTTCAAATATATTATGTAACACAAATTAGGAGAAACAAATATGATATTTAGAAGAGTTTTATTTTTTACCTTGCATAAATAAGGATATTATTTTTTAGGTAGAATATTATATTAAGGTGGGGGAGGGATATTATGCGTAATAAAAATGAGCTAACCTATCAAAATCTTCTAATGGATTTTGATTTTCTACCAGAGTTTAATTCTACAAGGGAAATTAGTGGTTACAGAGATATAATAGGTCAGGATAGGGCAGTTGATGCTGTTGAGTTTGGTCTTTCTATGGATAGGGTAGGGTATAATATTTTTGTTTCAGGGGGTATGGGAACAGGAAAAAAAAGTTATATCTTAGAAAAACTTAAAGCACATGCTAAAAACCTACCAACCCCAAAAGATTGGTGTTATGTATATAATTTTTCTAATCCTTACAAACCTAGAGCACTATGGTTACACTCTGGGGAAGCTCCAAAATTTAAAGAAGATATAGAAGAACTTATGAATCTTTTATATAGAGAAGTGCCAAGAAGTTTTACTGACAATATTTATGAGAGAGAAAGAAATGATATTATAGATAAGTATAAGAAAAAAATATCAAAGCTTATGAATATACTTCAAAATGAAGCAGGGTTAAATGGATTTAAGGTTAAAAATACATCTGAAGGATTTGCATTTATTCCCCTTCGTGATGATGAAGATGAAATGAGCGAAAAAGAATACGAGGATTTAACAGAGAAGGAAAGGGAAGAAATAAATGCAAAGGTTTCAGAACTTAAGCTTGTAGCTCTTGAGGTTATTAAAAAGACTAAGGAAATTAAAAAGCAAATGGGACAACGTCTACAAGACCTTGATAGTAGTGTTTCTCTTGCTATAATGGACGATAGTTTTAAAAATCTAAAAATGTTATATGGTTATTCAAGGGATATACTAGATTACCTTGATGACCTTCAAGAAGATATAATTGAATATATAGAGATATTTATTGAGTATGAAGATGAAAAGGATTCAGAGGAGTTTGATGACAGTTTCTTTAAAAGATATGATGTAAATGTTTTTGTAACCTATAAGGACCAAGAGGGTGTACCTGTTATATTTGAGGAAAACCCAGACTATAGCTCCCTTATTGGTAGTATAGAATATGAAAATAAGCACTCAGGTCTTATAACAGACTTTTCAATGATTAAACCAGGTAGTCTACATGAGGCAAATGGTGGATACCTTGTTATAGAGGCTGAGGCACTTTTAAAAAGTTATGGTGGATGGATGGCTCTTAAGAGAAGTCTTAAAACCAAGAAAATCTCAATTCAAAGCCTTCAAAACCTAAAAAGCCAGTATGACGTAATTTCATTAACCAATTTAGTACCTGATGATATTGAACTTGATATTAAGATAGTACTTTTAGGTAATATGTACACCTATTATCTTTTATATGATAATGATGAGTATTTTAGGGAGTTCTTTAAGGTTAAGGCAGAGTTTGATACAGAAATTAAAAATACAGGGTCAAATTCAATGAAAATTCTAGGATTTATTTCTAACTATTGTAGTGAAAACTCATTGCCACCTATTACTAGAGATGGGGTTAAGATAATATTTAAATACTCTGCAAGACTTGTTGACAGTAGGAAATACTATTCAGCAAGAATGGAGAAAATAGTAGATCTTATAGAAGAGGCTGCTTCGCTTACGAAAAAACGAGGTAAGGTTCAAATAGATGCACATGATATATCAGATGCACTTGAAAAGGTTGAATATAGACATAGTATGTATCGTGAAAAGGTACTTGCTATGTATGAAGAGGGTAAGTATATTACCGATGTTAATGGATATAAGGTTGGAGAGATTAATGGACTTTCTGTTTTAGATATAGGTGATTATAGATTTGGTCGCCAAAACAAAATAACAATTGCAACATATTCATCAAGTGATGGTATAGTTAATATTGAAAGAGAAGTTGATATGAGTGGAAATATCCACAGTAAGGGAATACTTGTTTTATCAGGGTATTTTAATGAAACCTATGGTAAGGATAAGTCTATAAGCTTTGGAGCAAGTATTTGTTTTGAACAGTTATATTCAGGAGTAGATGGAGATTCAGCATCACTTGCAGAGCTTGTAGCATTAACATCTAGCCTATCAGATACCCCAATAAGTCAGTCAATTGCGATAACAGGTTCTGTTAATCAAAAGGGAATGGTACAACCTGTTGGAGGAGTTAACGAGAAAATAGAAGGATTCTTTGAGGTTTGTAAAAGATTTGGTCTTGATGGCACTCAAGGAGCAATACTTCCAAAGCAAAATATTGATGATTTAATATTAAGTCAGGAAGTGTTAGAGGCTATTAGAAATGGTCTTTTCCATGTGTATGCAGTTGAAAAGGTTGAAGAGGTTTTTGAAATAGTGTGTCAAAGTGATGTTTTAAGTAAGTATCAAGGACATGTATATTTATATGTTAAGGAAAGAGTTAAAGATAAGTTAGATGCATATTCAGCATCTAAGGGAGATAAAAAATAAAAAAATGGGAATCTAAGATCATCTTAGGTTCCCATTTTCTATTAAACGTTGAATCTAAATTCTACAACGTCGCCGTCTTTCATAATATACTCTTTACCTTCAAGTCTAATAAGCCCTTTTTCCTTAGCAGCAGCTTCAGAACCAGCAGCAAATAAGTCATCAAAAGCAACAACTTCAGCTCTGATAAATCCTCTTTCGATATCTGAGTGGATTTTACCAGCAGCAGCAGGTGCCTTAGTTCCAGCCTTAATAGTCCAAGCTCTAGTTTCCTTAGGTCCTGCAGTTAGGTAACTAATAAGTCCTAGTAGCTTGTAGCTTGCCTTAATAAGTCTATGTAGACCAGGCTCGCTTAATCCGTAATCAGCAAGGAATTCAGCCTTCTCATCGTCCTCAAGTGTTGATATTTCTTCTTCAACCCTTGCACATATAGGAATAACTTCAGATCCTTCTGATGCAGCATATTCGATTACCTTGTTAAGATATGGGTTCTCTCCATAACCGTTAATTAAATCGTCCTCTGATAGGTTAGCTGCATATAATACAGGTTTTGATGTTAAAAGGAATAGATGCTTAATCATTTCCTTTTCATCATCTGTCATATCAAGAGTTCTTGCAGGCTTTTCGCTTTCAAGATGAGCCTTAAGCTTTTCACAGAATGCAGTTTCCTTAACAGCATTTTTATCTCCGCTTTTTGCAAGCTTCTTGTTTCTGTCTATCTTCTTATCAATAGCATCAATATCTGAGAATATAAGTTCTAAGTTAATAGTTTCAATATCACGAATAGGATCTACTGAACCATCTACGTGAACTATATTACCGTCGTCAAAACATCTAACAACGTGAACTATTGATTCAACTTCTCTAATATGAGCAAGGAATTTATTTCCAAGTCCTTCTCCCTTACTAGCGCCTCTAACAAGTCCTGCTATATCATAAAATTCTATAGCAGCAGGTAGAATCTTCTGTGAAGAATATACGTTTGCAAGTTTTTCTAGTCTATCATCTGGAACACTAACAACACCTATGTTTGGCTCTATTGTACAGAATGGGTAGTTAGCTGACTCAGCTCCAGCTTGAGTTATTGCATTAAAAAGTGTACTTTTACCTACGTTTGGTAAACCAACTATACCTAGTTTCATCTATAATCTTCCTTTCAAGTAATCATCCTATAAATTATAAACCATAGTTATGTATCCTTCAAGCATTAAGAAATTTGCATATGTTAAATAATAAGGAATACAAAGGATTTTTAAGGGGAAAGTTAATATATAAATGTTTATTAATTGGAGGTTTTTATGAACTGTTATAGCGAGGAACTATCAAAGGGCAAAAATATATACTTTCTTGAAAATAAATCAATGAAGTCAATAATCATATGGTTTATGTATTATATGCCATTAGACAAGAATGCATCAAAAAATGCATTAGTATCTAGTATCCTTTTAAGAGGATGTGAAAAATACAAAACCTCAAGGGAGATATCAAGATTTTTAAATTCTAACTATGGATCTATTGTTGGCAGTGATATTAATCTTAAGGGGGAGATTTATACAGTATCCCTACATCTAAACTACATTAATCCGAGTCTTGAATGTGTTGATGGTAATTATGAAGATGAAATACTTGAGTTCTTACATAGTATAATCAATAATCCCTTAAGAGGTGAAAATGGATTTAATGATACATACTTTGAGGAAGAAAAGAGAAATTTACTATCTGCATTTAAGGGAAAGATAAATGATAAGGAAAGTTATGCCTTTGACAGAGCTATTCAGGTAATGTGTAGTAACGAGGCATATTCAATAGATAAGCTTGGTGATGAGGAGTCTATTGAATCCCTAACTAACGAGGGGTGCTATAAACGATATAAAGAAATAATAAATAATATGCCACTGAATATTTATGTTATGGGAAATGTTAATAGGGAAGAATTTCTACCTAAATTAAAAAGCAGATTTGATTTTAATGATGTACAGAAGATTAGTATATCAATTGATAAAAAGATTATAGATGAAGAAAAAGAATTTGTTGAGAATATAGATACAAATCAAGGAAAGCTTGTAATTGGCTTTAGAACGGATATAGATATAAATAGTTTAGAGTTTCCAGCATTAAGTGTTGTTAATAGACTGTTTGGAGGAGGGCCTGAGGCGAAGCTTTTTACGGCTTTACGTGAAAGGGAAAGTCTATGCTACACAATATATAGTACAGTTGAAAAACATAAGGGCATGATGTTTGTTGCATGTGGAATAGACCCATCTAGTAAAGATATTGCAGTTTCACGAATTAAGGAAATTTTATCATCCATTAAAAATGGAGAATTTACAGATGAAGAGCTTGAAACAGCGAAAAGTGCTACTAAACACTCACTTAAAGGAATTAAGGATAACAAATATACGTATATAGGATATATACAGGGTTTAAATATATACTCATCAGACTATACATTAGATGATCTATGTGAAAGAATAACAACTGTTACAAGGGATCAGGTTATAAAAGCTGCTAATACATTAAGTGAAGATACTATTTATTTCCTAGGGAGGGTTAATAATGAAAATTAAAAAAAGCAATATAGAAAAGTACTTTCAACATACAACTCCTAGTGGTTTAAAGGTCTCCTTTATAAAAAGGGAAAATGCATCATCATTTCATATGGCTATGCTTGTAAATTATGGAGGAGTTGATACTGAGTTTATTTCAAATGGAAATGAGTTTGTTAAAACCCCAAGGGGGATTGCCCATTTTTTAGAACACAAGATGTTTGAATCTAAAAATAAGGATACATTTGAAAGATTCTCAAAGCAAAGTGGAAGTATAAATGCCTACACTAATGCTACGGCAACTGTGTATTATTTTTCATGTACAGATAGGATAGAGGATAATATAAGACTTTTCTTTAACTGTCTTCAAAGTCCTTATATTACAAAGGAAAACACAGAAAAAGAAAAGGGAATTATAACCCAGGAAATAAACATGTATAAGGATAACCCTTTTGCTAAGGTTTATGACAATATGCTTAAGGGAATGTACCATAAGAATCCTGTTAGGTATGATGTTGCAGGTGAAGTATCAGATATAAATGAAATCACCTATGAAATGCTGATTAAGTGCTTTGAAACTTTCTACACAAGTTCTAACATGGAATTATTTGTTGTAGGACAAATAGATGAGAATGAATTATTTGAATTTATAGATTCAATAGACAAATTTAAAAGTGGAGGTAAAACCTTTAAAATTTACCCAAGTGAGCAAAATAGAGTTCGCGATTCTCTAATTGATGAGCATATGGAGGTAGTTGATACTAATTTCCTTTTAGGATTTAAACAAAACACTTCATTATTAAAGGGAAGGGAAATTCTTAAAAAAGATGCTACCTTTAATATGTTAATGGAATATTTAAGTGGAAACATGTCATCACTTTATGAAAGGCTTTATAGCGAAGGATATATAGACCAAAGTTTTGGATATGGAGTTAATCTCCATAGTAAGTTTGGATTTAATGTTATTGGGGGAATTTCAAAAAGCCCTGAGTATGTTAGAGATGCTTTCTTAAATGAGGTGAGTTCCTTCATTAATAATGGAATTGAAGTTGAAGAGTTTAATTCAGTTAAGAAAATGATGCTAGGAAGCTATACTAGAATATTTGATGATAGCTTCTCCCTTTTAAATAATATTATAACTGCAAGGAACAAGGGAGGGTGCTTTTTGGAGATAACAGACATAGCAAAATCCATAGAAATTGAAGATGTATTTTACGCTTTAAAAGATGGTTTTGGAGAAGAATGTATGATTTTGTCGAAGATAGTACCAATAGGGGATAAAAAGGTGAATAAAAACTGAAAAATTTAATAATTAGTATGGTAGGATTATAATTTTTATTATAGAATATATATTAAGTGGTTATAAGTGGTTATAAGTGGAGTAAAAAGGTAAGGTAGGGGAGTAATATGTTTATTGGGGAATATCAACATGCCCTTGATGCAAAAAACAGAATAATTATCCCATCTAAGCTTCGTGAGGAGCTAGGAAGTCCCTTTGTTATGACTAAGGGTCTAGACGGATGTATTTATGCCTACCCATCATCTGAATGGATGATACTCGAAGAAAAGCTTAAAAAGCTTCCACTTACAAGTAAAGATGCAAGGGTATTTGTTAGATTTTTCTTTTCAGGAGCAACTGAAATTGAAATAGATAAACAAGGGAGAGCTGTTGTGCCACAAAATCTTATGCAGTACGGCAACATAAATAAGGAAATTGTAACTATTGGAGTTTCAAATCGAGTAGAGATTTGGAGCAGAGAAAAATGGGTAGATTATAATGACCAGAATATAGATTTTGCAGAAATAGCAGAAAAAATGGGTGAGCTTGGCATGTTATAGAAAGGTTGATATTTATGAATTTTGAACACGTTTCAGTACTATTAAATGAATGTATAGATGGTCTTAACATTAAAAGTGACGGTATATACGTAGATGGAACAATGGGCGGTGCAGGTCACTCCTCAGAAATTATTAAAAGACTTTCCGAAAAAGGTCTATTAATAGGTATAGACCAGGATACTAACGCATTAAAAGCGTCAGGTGAAAGACTAAAGGATTACAACAATGTAGAATATGTACACAGTAATTTTTGTAACATAAAAAAGGTATTAGAAGACCTTAACATTGATAAGGTTGATGGAATACTATTAGACCTTGGGGTTTCATCACATCAGCTAGATGAAGCAGAAAGAGGATTTAGCTATATGCAGGATGCTCCACTAGACATGAGAATGAATAGACATAATGATTTTTCTGCAATGAATATTATAAATGACTATTCTAAAGAAGAAATCCAAAGAATAATAACCGAATATGGTGAGGAGAGATGGGCTTCAAGAATAGCTGAGTTTATAGTAAAGGCTAGGGAAGAAAAGGAAATTAAAACAACATTTGAACTAGTAGATATTATAAAGGCTGCAATACCAGCATCAGCAAGAAGAGATGGTCCACATCCAGCAAAAAGAACATTCCAGGCTATTAGAATTGAAGTTAATAAAGAGATAGAGATTTTAGAAAACACTATTAAGGACTGTCTAAGTGTACTTAATAAGAAGGGAAGATTATGTATTATAACCTTCCACTCACTTGAAGATAGAATAGTAAAAAACACATATAGAGAAAAAGAAAATCCTTGTACATGTCCACCATCATTTCCAATGTGTATATGTAACAAGAAAAAAGAAGTTAAGGTTATAACAAGAAAACCAATAGCTCCAAGCGAAGAGGAGCTTGAGATTAATCCAAGATCAAGAAGTGCAAAGCTTAGGGTAGCAGAAAAGGTTTAGTTCTAAAAACTCACGGGGGTGAATAAATTGGTAAGGAAAAACAATAATCCAAGTTCAAGGGAATATGTTTATGGAAGCACTGCTTATGACTACAAAAAGAATAATGTAGAAAAGGAAAGTCTTCAAAAACCTAAAAATAAAAGAGTAAAAAAGTCTAAAAACAAGGTTAAGGTTAAGTTAAAAGTCTTAGGAATTGTTGCTGTTCTTTTTATTCTTTCATTTGTATGCGTTGGAAGATATACAGCAATTCTTGCACTTTCAACGGATATAAGGGAGCAAAAAACAGTAGTATCTAAACTTCAATCAGAAAACCAGAATATTAGTGTAGAACTTGCTAAGAAGAATAACTTAAAGGCTATTGAGGCAGATGCTATAAATATACATAACATGGTTGAACCTACCAAGGAAAACACATTTTTTATAAGTGTTAATCCCCTAGGAGATAATCAAACTAAACCGAATAAAGAATCAGCATTAAGCACTATGCAAAGGATACTAGGACTAATTTATTAAGGGGGCGTGCTTGTTGAAGCCTAGAGCTAAAACATCTGTAACTAATAGAAAAAGAATAGTAATTCTTCTACTAATTATTTTTACTGTATTGACTATTATCGTAGGTAGATATGCATGGGTTCAAATAGTGTGGTCTCCACAACTACAAAAATGGGCTAAGGAGCAGTGGACCTACGATACTAAAATAGAAGCTAAGCGTGGAGATATAACCGATAGAAATGGTGAACCTCTAGCTGTAAGTGGAAATGTAGAAAGAGTAGATGCTTATCTAAAGGATATTAGGAAAGCAATTGATAAGAAAAAGATTTCTAAGGAAGAAATAGCTAAAAAACTTTCTCCTGTAATTCAGATAAGTGAGGAAGAAATCCTTAGAAAGCTAAACAAAACACTTCCAAATGGTCTTCCAATGTCAAGTGTTACTATTGCAAGAAGAATAGAAAAAGAACAGGGAAATGCTATTAGAAATCTTAAACTCCCTGGAATAGTTGTTACAGAAGATACTAAGAGGTACTATCCAAACACAACACTTGCATCACAGGTTATTGGTAACACAAATATAGATGGGGATGGAAGAAGTGGCATTGAACAGCACTATAATGATGAATTAAAGGGTATTCCTGGTAGATTTATGGGTGAAGCGGATAAATACCATAGAGAACTACCATATAATATGTCTACATATATTGAACCTAAAAATGGTAATGACGTTGTATTAACAATAGATCAAACTATTCAACACTTTACAGAGAAGGCCCTTGAAGAGGCTGTAGTTAAGTTTAAAGCAAAGGGTGCATCGGCTATTGTACTTGATCCGAGTACTGGGGAGATATTAGCAGCTGCTAGTAAACCAGATTACGATCCTAACAATCCTGTAGAGGGAAGTGCTAAGGAATCTATGGCTAAGTGGAAACTACCTATTGTTAATAGTAACTTTGAGCCAGGGTCTATATTTAAGCTTTTTACATCAGCAGCTGCACTTGAAGAGAATGCTGTAACTATGAATGATAGATTTTCATGTTCAGGTTCTAAGAAGGTAGGAGATGGTGTTAGAAAGTGCTGGAAGGCTGGTGGACACGGAGTTCAAACCTTCCCACAAATTCTTCAAAACTCATGTAACGTAGGTTATATGGAACTTGGAGAGAAACTTGGTAAAAATAAATTATATAAATATATAAATTCATTTGGCCTTGGCAAGAAAACAGGAGTAGATTTTCCAGGGGAAGAAAGAGGGATTATAATGCCTCTTGAAAAAGTTGGAACAGTTGAAACTGCCACAATCGCCTTTGGACAAGGGGTTTCAATTACTCCTATACAGTTTATTTCTGCACTAGGTGCCCTTGCAAATGATGGTACAGTTTATAAGCCTCATTTTGTAAAGCAAATAACATATACCGATGAAAATGGTAATACCTCAGTTGTAAAGGATGTTAAGCCAGAGGTAACTAAGAAGGCCATATCAAAGGAAACAGCTAAAACCATTCGTAGTATGATGGAGGAGGTTGTTATAACTGGAGGGTCTAAAAAGGCTGGAGTTGAAGGTTATAGAATAGGTGGTAAAACAGGAACAGCTCAGAAGGTTGAAAATGGTAAGTATGCCCCAGGGAAGTATGTATCTTCCTTTGCTGGAATTGCGCCTATTGACAACCCACGCTTTGTACTGTTACTATCAATTGACGAACCAGACCCAGCAGTAGCTTACTACGGTGGGCAAACTGCTGCACCAACTTCTCAAAAGCTACTTGAGGATATACTAAGATACATGGGTATTGGTCAGGATGAAGGAATTCTTCCTGAAAATAAACAGAAAATTGTAGTTCCTGACGTTCGAGGAATGTTACTAGAAGATGCTAAGAAAAAGCTTCAAGAATTAAAGCTTGACTTTAATGTTATTGGAACTGGTAAAACCGTATATGATATAAGTCCAAAGCCAGGTATGAGTGTTAATCAAGGAACTAAGATTTCCTTATATTTAGGAGTAGATGAGAATTCAAATTCAAAGGTAGCTGTACCAAACTTTGAAAGAATGGACAAGAATGAGATACAAAAACTTTGTGACTCAATAGGTCTAAAGGTATCTTTTGAAGGTGATGGAATAGCAACCCATCAGGATATTGAACCATCCACTGAGGTAGATAAGGGAACCAATATAAAAATAGTTTTAGAAAAATTACAGGATTTTCAAGAATAATACTAGCACAATATGGCTTTAATTTGCCGTATTGTGCTATATACAATTTAGGAGGAATTTTTTATGAATATTACTAAATTATTAAAAGGTTTAGAAGGTGCTGAAGTAATTGGAAAAGATAGAGAGGTTAATAAACTTTGCTACAGTACTAAGGATATAGAGAAGGACTCGCTGTTTTTCGCAATTATAGGGCTAAATGTAGATGGACATACTTTTGTTAATAACGCAGTAGAAAGTGGAGCATCAGTTGTTGTAGTGTCGAAGGACGTTGAGGTAACTGGGGATGTTACAATTGTAAAGGTTAAAGATACTAGGGGAGCTATGAGTATTATTTCAAGTAACTTCTACGGAAATAGTTCGGATAAAATGGATGTAGTAGGATTTACTGGTACTAACGGTAAAACAACTTCAACATTTATGATGAAGTCTATTCTTGAAAAGGCAGGTAAACTACCTTCACTTGTTGGAACAATATATAACGTTATTGGTAACGAATCAGTTGAGGCTAAAAGAACGACTCCTGAGTCAAGGGATTTACAGGAAATGTTCTCACAGATGGTTAACAGGGGATCAGATTCATGTATTATGGAGGTTTCATCACATTCACTAGACCTTAAAAGAGTTTATGGTGTTAAGTTTAAGGTTGGAGTGTTTACTAACCTAACTCAAGATCATTTAGATTACCATAATGATATGGAAAGTTATTTTGAAGCTAAAATGGCTTTATTTGAAGAATGTGAAAAGGCTGTTATAAATATAGATGATGAATACGGTAAAAAGGCAGCTCAAAGATATAATGATAAGGTGTTAACATACGGATTAACAAGTGATGCTATGCTCTGCGCAAGTGATATTTCAATTAGCAGCACTGGAACAGAATTTAATGTTCACTATAATGGAGAAGTAGTACATATTTCACTTCATCTACCAGGGAAGTTTAACGTATACAATTCTCTAGGGTGTATTGGGGCAGCATTAATTATGGGATTATCACTTGAAACTATAAAGGTTGGACTTGAGTCACTTTTATCAGTACCAGGAAGAAGTGAGAAAATAGCTTCAGATAAAGGATTTACTATAATTATTGATTATGCACATACACCAGATGGATTAATTAATATATTAAGTTCAACTAGAGAGTATACAAAAGGAAGACTGATTGCACTATTTGGGTGTGGTGGAGATAGGGACAGAACTAAGAGACCGCTTATGGGAAAAGCAGCGGGAGATGTTGCAGATTTTTGTATAGTAACATCAGACAATCCTCGTAGCGAGGAGCCAGCTTTAATTATAGAAGATATACTTCCAGGTGTTAAGGAATCAAATTGTGAATATGTTATAATAGTAGATAGAAAAGAGGCTCTAAAATATGCAATAAACAATGCTAAAAAGGACGATGTTATTGTTGTTGCAGGAAAGGGTCACGAAACATACCAAATACTAAAGGATAAGACTATTGATTTTAACGAAAAAGAAATCGTATTACAGTTCCTTAAGGAGGATAAATAATGGAAAACTTAAGCCTTTTAGAAATTAAGACTGCTCTTAATGGAGAAGTAGTTAATTTTAATGAGGACTCAGTAGTTAGGGAAGTATCAACAGATACAAGAACAATTTCTAATGGAGATGTTTTTGTAGCTTTAAAGGGCGAAAATTTTAATGGTAATAAATTTGTAAATCTTGCAAAGGAAAAAGGTGCTATACTAGCAATTGTTTCCGAAGATATTGATGTGGATATTCCATATATTAAAGTTGAGGATACACTTGTAGCACTAGGGAAGATTGCCTGGTTTTACAAGAATAAATTTAATGTACCTATGATAGCCGTAACAGGTAGCGTTGGCAAAACCTCTACTAAAGAGGTTATTGCTTCAATGCTAGCTGAGGGCTTTAATGTTCATAAAACAGATAAGAATTTTAATAATGAAATAGGACTTCCAAAAACTCTATTTAATCTAAATAGTAAACATGAAGTTTCAGTAGTTGAAATGGGAATGAGTAACTTCCATGAAATAGAGAGGCTTTCACTTATGGCAAGTCCAAGTATTGGTGTTATAACTAATATTGGAACAGCTCATATTGAGAATTTAGGAAGTAAAGAAGGAATACTTAAGGCTAAAATGGAAATCACTAAGGGATTTAGAAAAGGGTCTACATTAATTGTTAATGGAGATGATGAGTATCTTAAGAATCTTGAAAGTGATAATTATAAAGTAATTAAGGTTACAGTTAACGCAAATGGAGATTATAATGCATATGATGTTTGTAATCTTGGTGAAGAGGGAGTAGAATTTAAGATTTTATTTAAAGGCAAGGAAGAAACGATTAGAGTAAATGCACTGGGTGTATATAACGTATATAATGCACTTGTTGCAATTGCAATTGGAGATATGCTTTCAATGGAAATTGAAGACATGAAAAGGGGAATTGAAAAATTTCTACCATGTGGAATGAGAATGAAGGTATATGAAGGAGAAAATAACATAAAAATAATAGCAGACTGTTATAATGCTAATCCTGAATCAATGAAATCCTCACTTGAGGTTTTAAAATCATTTAAGGGAAGTAGAAAAATTGCTGTACTTGGTGATATGTTTGAACTTGGAGATTATAGTGAAAATGGACATAGAAGTACAGGGATTGCTGCAAGGGAAAGTGCAAGTATGCTAATTGCAGTGGGAAATAGTGCAAGATTTATATACGAAGAAGCAAAGGATTATATAGATTCTAAATACTTTAGCAGCAAGGAAGAGGCTGAGGTTTATATAAAGAATAATCTAAAAAGTGAAGACGTTTTACTTCTTAAGGCATCAAGGGGTATGAAGATGGAAACTATTTTAGACTATATATTAAAAGACACAGAGAGGGGAAACTAAAATGCAAATTACAATATTATCGGCTGTAGTTGCCTTTATAATGGTGTTATTACTAGGGCCGCTTGTAATACCAGCACTTAAAAGGTTTAAGTTTGGTCAAAGTATAAGGGAAGAAGGACCCGAAAGTCACCAGGTTAAGGCAGGAACTCCAACAATGGGTGGAGTAATGTTTATTATAGCAATATTAATAACAAGTATAGTAGTGTATAGAGGGCTAACAGGACCTTTAACAGTAGCACTTGTAACAACACTTGGGTTTGGAATTATTGGTCTTTTAGATGATAGCTTAAAGATTATCAGAAAGAAAAACCTTGGACTTCGAGCTTACCAAAAGCTTATAGGTCAGGTTATATTTGCTTTAATCTTAACTATTTTTGCATATAAGACTATTGGAAGTGACGTACATATTCCGTTTACTTCTAAGTTTATAGATCTTGGTTGGTTCTATATTCCTTTTATGGTATTTGTTATTGTTGGAGCTACAAATGCTGTTAACCTAACCGACGGGCTTGATGGACTAGCATCAGGGGTTACTCTAATTATAGGAGTATTCTTTGCGGTTGTTACATTTGGACTTGGAAAGGGAGATTTATCAGTATTTTGTGGAGCACTAGCAGGAGCCTTACTTGGATTCTTAAGGTATAACTCATATCCTGCACAGGTGTTTATGGGTGATACTGGGTCACTTGCACTTGGCGGTGCTATTTCAGCACTTGCTGTACTTCTTAAAATGCCATTTATTCTATTAATAGTAGGACTTGTATATGTTATAGAAGTTCTATCAGTAATAATACAGGTAACATCATTTAAGCTTACAGGAAAAAGAGTATTTAAAATGAGCCCAATACATCATCACTTTGAGTATATTGGGTGGCACGAAACAAAAATAGTATCAATGTTTTGTATAATAACAGCAATTTGTTGTCTTATAGGGTTCTTGGCTATTAGTTTTTAAAATAGGAGGCCTTTAATGAAAGAAAAAAGAAAATCTATTGATTTCGTACTATTTTTAGTAGTTCTAATGCTTTTAGGCATAGGACTAGTTATGATATTCTCTGCTAGTATGGTTTCTGACCTACAGGAAAAGGGCACAGGATATCACCATTTAATCAGACAAGCTGTCTGGTCAATAATTGGAATAATAGCAATGTTATTTATTGCAAATATTGATTATCGGAAGCTTCAAAATAAAAGGCTTATTTCAATTGGTATTATAACTATATCGGTTTTACTAGTGGTGGTTTTATTTACTCCGCCAATAAATGGTGCTAGAAGATGGATTGGAATTAATTCCTTTGCACTTCAACCATCAGAGCTTGCTAAAATAGTTTTAATTGTTTATTTTGCAGATGTACTTACAAGAAAAGGACAAAGAGTTAAGTCATTTGCATATGGGGTTTTCCCAACCCTATTTGTTGCAGGAATATTCTCAGGACTTATTCTTATTCAGCCTAATATGAGTACTGCGGTTATATTATTTGCAACAGTATTCTGTATGCTTATAGTTGCAGGAGCTAAACCAGGACAGCTTATGGGACTAGCCCTATCTGGTATAGGGGTTGCAGCTACATTTGCTATGTCGGCGGATTATAGAAGAAAAAGAGTTTTTGCATTCCTTAATCCATGGCAAGACCCACTTGAAAGTGGATACCAGGCAATACAGTCACTTTATGGACTGGGAGCTGGAGGCTTTTTTGGACTAGGACTTGGTCAATCAAGACAAAAGTGGCTTTACATACCAGAGGCACAAAATGACTTTATATTTGCAATTATTGGAGAAGAACTTGGGTTTATTGGCGTATTCTTTGTAATAAGTTTATTTGCAGTTCTTATTTGGAGAGGATTTAAGATAGCACTTAACTGCAAGGATAAGTTTGGAACATTAGTTGCAACAGGGATTACATCCTTTATTGCAATACAAGCAAGTATTAATTTACTAGTTGTATCATCATTCATGCCTGTTACAGGGGTTACATTACCACTTATAAGCTATGGAGGAAGTTCACTTGTATTTACTTTGGCTTCTATTGGAATACTACTTAGTATATCCCGCTATGGCGAAAGAAATGGAGTTGAATAATTGTGAGAGTTATAGTATCAGGAGGCGGCACAGGAGGACATATTTATCCTGGCGTTGCTATAGCTAAAAAAATTAAAGAAAAGCATAAAGATGCTGAAATATTATTTGTTGGAAGTAAAAATGGTCTTGAGAAGACACTTGTACCTAAAGAGGGATTTAATATAGAACTTATTGAGGTAGAAGGACTTAACAAGAAAGTTTCCTTAAAAACCTTCTCATCAGTTAAGAAGGTTTTTAAGGGGTATTCAATGGCCAGTAGCATTATTAAAAGGTTTAAGCCAGATATTGTAATAGGAACTGGAGGATATGTATGTGGTCCTGTTGTTCTATCAGCTGCAATGAAAGGAATACCAACTATAATACATGAACAAAATGCTATTCCAGGAATGACTAACAAGATTCTTTCTAAGTTCGTAAAGAAAATTGCAATTACATTTGAAGAGTCAGGAAAGTATTTTAACGAGAAGAAGGTTATATATACAGGAAACCCTATTCGTAGTCAAATTCTTTCAGCAAGTAGAAAAAAGGCAAGGGAAAAACTTGGATTTAGTGAAGATATAACCCTAGCACTTGCTGTTGGAGGAAGTAGAGGAGCTAAAAATCTTAATGAAGCAGTAGTTAATATGATTGAAGATATTAAGTCTCAAAATATGGGGTTACTATTTATTACAGGTGAAGCCCAATACGACGCTATTATTGAGAGTATTAAGAATAAGGGAATTAATCTAAATAATAATATTAAGGTTCTTCCATACCTTTATGAGATGGAAAATGCCTTAGCTGCATGTGATATTATTGTTACAAGAGCAGGGGCTACTATATTATCAGAGGTTACAGCACTTGCAATTCCTGCAATACTTATACCTTCACCATATGTTGCTAATAACCATCAAGAACTAAATGCAAATGCACTTGAAAGGGTATCAGCAGGTATAAAAGTTTCGGAGAAGGATTTACCTTCAGGAATATTATCTAAAAAACTTATTTCTCTTGCAGGGAATAAGGAAAGTTTAAAAGAAATGAAAAGAGCATCAAAATCAATTGGAATTGTTGATGCATCTGATAAAATATACGATATTATTAAAGAATTACTAAAATAAAAGCTTAGGTGATTAATATGTCAGTTGAAAAGAAAAAGAAAAAAGCTAACAAAAGAAAAGTGCTTATTTACTTATCTTTACTTTTAATAATATTAGGAATTGTAGCTGGAGTTGGTTTAAAGTCCAGCTACTTTCTTATAAGTAATATTGAAGTAAAAGGAGAGAGTATTGTAACTAAAGAAGAAGTTCAAGTTTTATCTGATCTTAAGGATAAGAATATATTCTTAATCAATAAGGATAAGGTTAGTGAACTTGTTAAGTCTAATCCCTACATAGAAAATGTTAATATTTCGAGAAAATTACCATCAACAGTAGTAATTGATGTTAAAGAAAAGAAAATTGGTGCTATAATAAAGATGAAAGAAGGATATGTTAATATTGATGAGTTTGGAAAAATGGTGCAGGTTGTATCGAAGTTCCCAGGCGGGAATCTTCCAGAGCTTATTAATACTGGAGTTGATAAGTACACTCCAAATCAAAACGTATTCAAAAAGCAGGAGCAAATAAATGCATTTAACAAATGCTCAAATGCTATTGCATCATCTAAGGAGTGCACTGTTTTTAAGAAAATAGACATGACCAGTCCATATGATATTAAATTATATACTCAAAATGAAACAGTAATTAGTATTGGTTCTGTAAATAATATTGAGTATAAATTAGGATATGCTATATCTATATTAAATTCATCACAGGTTAAGAACCAAAAGGGTGAAATTAAAATACTAGATAGTGGGTCAGCTACTTTCAAAAAAATTTAAAGGAGATATGGGATGAAGGGACTAAAGTCAAAATTATCGCTAGGTCTTGTATGTTTAGTTCTTGGAATTATGCTTTCATTCCAGTTTAGGATAACCAATGTTGATGTTAATTCGTTATCATCAGGAAGAACTGGAGATAATATAACCAAGGAAATTGAAGAACTTAACAAACAAAAAAAGGAATTAAGTGCTAAGGTTGAAGAATACCAAAAGAAGGTAGACGAATACGAAAAGTCTGCTGCTAGTACTAATAGTACAGCAGGAAAGATGAAGGAAGAGCTTGATAACTTAAGGGTTTTAGCAGGACATACAGATGTTGAAGGTGAGGGGGTTGTTATTACAATTTCACCTGTAGTAGATGTAACTACAAAGATATCTACTACAATAGTAGATGATGATATTTTAGATACTGTAAATGAATTACTTGCAGCAGGTGCTGAGGCTATATCTGTTAATGATGAGCGTTATGTAGGTAACACCCAAATAAGGGCAGCAGGTAATATGATCAAGGTAAATAACTCAAAGTTTGATTCTCAACTTCCAGTAGTTATTAAGGCAATAGGTAGTCCTAAGGTGCTTGAAGGGGCCTTTAAGATTCCATCAAGTGTTGCTGATAAGGTAGTGCAACTAAGTCAATGTGACTTTAAAATAGAAATTCAACCAAATGTTAAAATATTAAAAGTTAGCAGCAAGGTAGAATATAAGCATATAAAAACAGGAAGGTGATAATATGATACCATTAATTGGACTTGTTATAGGTATTTTAATAGGGTCTTTTCTTAGTATAGATATACCAACTGCATTTATGGCTTATATGCCTGTTGCAATTCTAGCTGCACTTGACTCTATATTTGGAGGAGTAAGGGCAGCACTTGAAAAGAAGTTTGATACAGATATTTTTGTTTCAGGTTTCTTTGGTAATATTCTAATTGCAGCAGCACTAACTTATCTTGGTGATAAGCTTAATGTACCAATGTATCTTGCAGCTGTATTTGTATTTGGAGGAAGACTATTTAATAACTTTGCCTATATAAGAAGAATAATTTTCCAAAAGAAAAAGGAAGTTGTTACTGTAGATAATGCTACAACAGGTGGAGATGAAAATGAAAATTAATGAAGGTAAGATTTTACTATTACTAACTGGTATATTATCAGGAATAGTTTTAGTGCTACTTATGCTTAATAGTTCATCCAATGCATATAGGCCTCTTACATATAACCAATACAAAGAGCAGCAGATTGCAGCAAATTCACTTAAAGCAGAAAATAGAAATCTTTACAAGAAATATTATGAACTAGAAGAAAAAATTAATAAGTATCAGTCAGCAGGGGATAAGGCCAATGATAAGGTTAAAAGAGAGATTAAGGATGAACTTAATTATCTTAGATTATTTTATGGCTCAACTAAGGTAACAGGAGATGGAGTTACCATAACTTTAGACGATAAAAGAAAAGAGGAGTATTCTACACAATTCGAGGTAGATCGAAGTGTGGTTCATAATGTAGACCTTTATGAGGCTGTAAACGAATTAAGAGATGCAGGGGCAGAGGCTATTGCTATAAATGGATATAGGGTAGTTGCACAGTCAACTATAACCTGTGAAGGGCCAACTATTATGGTTGATGGAAATAACATAGTTCCCCCTTTTAAAATAGATGTTATAGGAGACCAAAGTGCTATAGAGTATACCCTAGCATCACAGGAAAATACATTTGGTAAATTTAAACTTCGTGGTCTTATACTTGAACAGGAAGCATTTGAAGAGAAAAGCCTTCCTCCATATATGCCTAATAAAGAAATTAAGTATATGAAGGAGTTAAAGGAAGGAAGTAATAAGTAGACATAAAAAATTTTGATTTTTTTTCGTATATTAAGAGGAAATCAAATATTTGTGTCGAATACATAAAATTGATAAAGATAATATAAAGAGTACTTCAAATGGTATAAGGGGGTTAATTACTATATGAGTAATACAGTAGTATCACTTGATATTGGATCATCAAAAGTATGTGTAGTACTTGCTGAAATTAATAAGAAGCAGTTTAATATATTAGGTGTTGGAACTTCCCCATGTAAAGGTGTTAAGAAGGGTATTATAGTTGATATTGATTCAACTGTTGAAGCTATATTAGATGCTGTATCTCAAGCAGAGCAAATGTCTAATAGAGAAATCAAGTCTACCTTTGTAAACATACCTGGTGGGTACGCTGGACTATATAAAAATAAAGGTGTTATAGCAGTTTCAGGTGACAATAGAGAAATAACTTCTGATGATGTTAAAAGAGTACTACAAGCTGCAAGAGTATTCTCTGTAACTTCGGATAAGGAAATTATTGATATAATCAAAGAGCAATACATTGTTGATGGTTATGGTGATATTAAGGACCCTATCGGAATGAAGGGAGTAAGGCTTGAAGTTGATGTTAATCTTGTTGTAGCATCATGCACAACAGTACAAAACATTATTAGAAGTGTTGAAAAGTCAGGTCTTAAATTAGATGGAATTATTTTAGAACCGCTAGGGACTTCAATGATAACTCTAAGTGAAGATGAGAAGGAACTAGGTGTAGCTCTTGTTGATATAGGTTCAGAGACAACTGACATATCAATATATAAAAAGGGTTCTTTAGAATTTACAAAAGTTATTCCAGTTGGAGGGGGACATATAACAAGCGACATATCTATGGTATGTAAAATATCATCCTCTGATTCAGAAAATCTTAAAAGACAATACGGGGTTGCAACAAGTTCACTTGTTAAACCTGAAGAAACTGTAAAAATAAATGCACTAGGTGGCAAGGGTGAAAAAAGTGTTAGCCTATACGAAGTAGCACAGGTTATGGAGGCTAGAATATCTGAGATATTATACCTTATAAGAGATGCTATAGAAAAAGCAGAATATGACAATGATTTGTCAGCAGGTATTGTAATAACTGGTGGTGGATTATTTAATATTAAGGGAATTCAAGAGGTTATTCAAAACCACTTTGACATTCCAGTTAGATTTGGATATCCTAATTTTATAGGAGTTGCAAGTCCTACATATTCTGCATCAACAGGTATAGCAATTTATGCACTTCAAAATAAGTTATCAAGTGAAACATCATCACAAGAGAATGTTTATAATAATGATGATGAGGTAGCTGCAGATACTGAAGAATTAGATGATAATGAAGAAAAGTCAGGATTCTTTGGAAAAGTTAAAGAGTTCTTTTCAGACTTTTTCTAAAAAGTTAAAGGGGGAAATATTGTGCTAGATTTTGAGTTTGATATAGAGAATGGCGCTCAGATTAAAGTTGTAGGCTGCGGTGGTGGCGGAAACAATGCAGTTAATAGAATGATAGAAGCAGAACTTCAAGGAATTGAGTTTATTTCAATAAACACTGATAAGCAGGCACTATTCCTTTCAAAGGCTGGTCAAAAGATTCAAATTGGAGACAAGCTAACTAGAGGTCTTGGTGCAGGAGCTAATCCTGAGATAGGGGAAAAAGCTGCACAGGAATCACGTGAGGAAATAATCCAAGCACTTAAGGGTGCAGACCTTGTATTTATTACAGCAGGTATGGGTGGAGGAACAGGTACTGGAGCCGCTCCTGTAGTTGCTGAAATAGCAAAAGAAATGGGAATATTAACAGTTGGTGTAGTAACTAAGCCATTTGCTTTTGAAGGTAGAAGAAGAATGGTTCATGCAGATGATGGAATTAGAAAACTTAAGGAAAAAGTAGATACTTTAGTTATAATTCCTAATGATAGATTACTTCAAGTTGTAGATAAGAAGACACCTATGACTGAAGCATTTAGAGTTGCAGACGACATATTAAAGCAGGGAGTTCAAGGTATATCAGATCTAATTGTTGTACCAGGACTTATTAACCTAGACTTTGCTGACGTTACAACTATAATGAAGGATAGAGGACTAGCTCATATGGGTATAGGATATGCAGGTGGAGACAACAGAGCTGTTGATGCTACTATGAATGCTATCTCAAGTCCACTACTTGAAACTACAATTAATGGTGCTACAGGAGTACTATTAAGTATTGCTGGTGGTTCAGAATTAAGTCTTTTTGAAGCAACTGAAGCTGCGGATAAGGTTCGTGAAGCAGCAGACCCAGATGCAAATATTATATTCGGTGCTGTTATTGATGAGTCACTAGGAGAAGAAGTTAGAGTTACAGTTATAGCAACAGGATTTGAAGCTGCAAAGCCAGCTGTTCAAGAAGTTGTAGAAGAAGTAGCAGTAACACAAGCTGAGGAAGTTAAGGTTAAGCCTAAGGCTCCTGAAATGCCAAATAGTGCAATAGATTTAGATATTCCACCGTTCTTTAGAAATCAAAGAAGAAGATAAAATTTAAAAGTAGCTTTTAGCTACTTTTTTTTAATTTATAAATTTTTATACTAAAATCATAAAAAATTGGTATAACTATATAATGAGGTGATTTAAATGGAAGTTAAAGAAAGAAAGAATATAAATCCTGAGTACACATGGAATATTGATTCCATATATAAGTCTAGGGAAGAAGTTTTAAAGGACAAGGAGAAAATAGACCATTTATTAGGAGAAATACTAAGTATTAAGGGACATGTTCTTGATAGTGGAGAAAATCTTTACAAGGTTTTATGGTTATCAGATGAGGTTGAAAGGTTAGCTGGAAAAATCATAGCCTATACATTTATGAAACGGGATGAGGATAATGCTAATGCAGCATCACAGTCACTTGCAAGTCTTGGAGAGAAAATAAGTGTAGATTCCTCAAGTGAAATGTCATTTATTGTACCTGAAATATTAGAAGGCGGAGAAGAGAAAATCCTATCTTTAATAAAGGAAGAACATAAGCTTTCATTATACGAAAATATGATTAAGGAACTTATTAGAAAGAAGAAAGTGGTTTTAAGCGAAAAAGAAGAGAAGATTTTATCATCCTCTCAAGAAATGGCTATGGCATTTGATAATATATACAAAATGCTTAGCTATGTAGACCTTAAGTACCCAGATGTTAAAAACTCAAAGGGAGAGGTCCTTGAACTTAATGATTCAAGTTATTCTTCATATATAAGAAGTGATGATAGAACTCTTCGTGAAAATGCATTTAAGAGTATGTTTAATACATATGGCTCATTTAAAGCTACATATGGTGCAATATTATCCTCAGCAGTTAAAAAAGATACTTTTTATAGTAAAACTAGAGGATTTACATCATCACTTGATGCAGCATTATTTGATGATAATATAGATAGAAAGGTTTATCAAAATGTAATAGATGTTGTACATAAAGGAATACCGCTACTTGATGAATATATACTACTTAAGAAAAATGAATTAGGACTTGATTCAATGCACTTATATGATCTATATGCTCCAGTTAAGGAGGAGGATATGTCATTTAGTTATGAAGAAGCTAAAGATATGAGTAGGATCGCTTTAAATATATTAGGTAAAGACTATTTAGCTGTTGTAGATGAAGCATTTAATAATAGATGGATTGACGTTTATTATAATAAGGGTAAGTATACAGGTGCTTATTCATGGGGTTCATATGACACACACCCATTTATTCTACTAAATTATAAGGATAAACTTGATGATGTATTAACCCTAGTACATGAAATGGGACACTCTGTACATTCGTATTTCTCAAGAAAGACTCAGCCATATGTATACTCTTCATATACAATATTCTGTGCTGAGGTAGCCTCTATTACAAATGAGTGTTTAATGTATATGTATCTTATGGATACATTAACAGGAGACAAGAGGAAGGCCGTTATAATTCAGTTCCTTGAGGGGATTAGAACAACATTCTTTAGACAAGGTATGTTTGCTGAATTTGAAGTTATTATCCATGGTAAAAGTGATAATGGAGAATCTTTAACAGCTGATGATATGTGCGAAATATGGATAGACTTATATAAGAAGTATTATGGAAATTCATGTGTTATAGATGAAGAGGTTCAGTCAGAATGGGCAAGAATTCCACACTTTTTTGATTCATTTTATGTTTATAAGTATGCTACAGGGCTTGCAGCTGGTATAAGTATGGCAAAGTCAATAATTAAGGATAGGTCACACCTAAGTAACTATATGGAGTTTTTAAAGTCTGGAGGAAGTGATTATTCTATTAATCTTCTTCAAAAAGCAGGAGTTGACTTTACTACAACAAAGCCACTTGAAGATACATTAGATATGATGAAGTATCTTATAGAGGAATATAAAAAATAACCTCTTTATTATATATAATGTGACAATAATATATATATGTATATTAACTTAGAATATGGTTAATAATATTTAATGATGTATGGTGAATATCCCGCACTATACGTTCTTTATAGTTTTATACATAACCCCATTCCCCCTAGGGCCTTTTTAGGCCCTATTTTTTATGTCCTAAAGTGTAGTTAAATAGGGAATGGTTTATTGAATATATTTTTATATACTGACAAATTTTACATTATATAAGTTTTATAATTATGTTATGAGTTTACAGGGTAAATTTATAGGGGGGAATAATTGTGGGCTATGAGGTTTATATAGATGTGTTAATACTCCAAAATTTAGCTATGAATTTTTTTCTTATATATCTGCTCAAAAGGTTATGTAAAATAGATACTAAAGCTTATAAGATGCTAATTGCTTCTTTTATAGGAGCCCTTTATGTATTTGTAATATTTTTCGATCAATTACACATACTTTACACTTTAGCTTTTAAGGTTTTAGTATCTATATTAATGATTTACATAGCTTTTACTCCAAAAACTAAAAAGCTATTTTTAAAATATGTTTTTGTATTCTATACTATAGCATTCCTTTTAGGGGGAGGAATTATTGGCATTTTCTATATGATATTTGGTGATATAAATTCTCTGGATAGTGGATATATGTTAAGTAGAATGTCCCCAGGGTTTGTTATTGTAGGAAGCATTATAACTACTATATTTGTAAAAATAGGATTTGATGTATTTGAAACCTACTACAAAGAAAATGATATGGCAGTAGAACTAGAAGTGTTTATAAATGGTAAGAGCTGCATTATTAAAGGATTTATAGATACAGGAAACTACCTAGTAGACCAATCAGGTTCAAAGGTAATAGTATCAGACTTTAATGCCCTTAAAGAGATTCTACCTATAAAAGAAGAGGGTGATCTTGCATACAGTGAGATTTCAAAAATATTTGAGGAAGAAGGACTAAAATCACGACTTAGATTAATTCCATATAGTGCAATTGGTACAAGCGGTGGCTCTTTAACAGGAGTGAAAACCGATATGATAGTTGCTAAGGGAAAAGATAAGGTGAAGGTAAATAAGGGAATTACAATAGCATTTCATAATAAGGCCTTTTTAGGTGAGGGAAATTTTGATGCATTGGCATTTCCTGAAATTTTAATTTAGGGGGGTAAAAAGTGGGAATTATATCTATAATCAAAGATAAACTTTTAAGTATTAAAACATATATTAGTCAGCTTTACTTTAATTTATTTGGTAAGGATGAGGTATATTATATTGGGGGAAATGAGGCACTTCCTGCTCCTTTAACAATAGACGAGGAAAAGGAGCTTGTTGAAAAGCTTCGTAATGGTGATGAAGAGGTTAGAAGTACTCTTATAGAGCGTAACCTAAGACTTGTAGTATATATTGCTAGAAAGTTTGAAAACACAGGAATTAGTGTTGAGGATTTAATTTCAATAGGAACAATTGGTCTTATAAAGGCAGTTAATACATTTGACCCACAGAAGAATATAAAGCTTGCAACATATGCCTCAAGATGCATTGAAAATGAGATATTAATGTATCTTAGAAGAAATAGTAAGGTAAGGGCGGAAATATCCTTTGATGAGCCCCTTAATGTAGATTGGGACGGTAATGAGTTATTATTATCAGATATTTTAGGAACAGAAAATGATCTTATATATCACGAAATAGAGTCAGAGGTTGAAAAAGAACTTCTTCAAAATGCAATGTGTAGGCTTAATAATCGTGAAAAACAAATTATGGAACTTAGGTTTGGTCTTCAAGGTGGAGGAGAAAAAACCCAAAAGGAAGTAGCAGATATTTTAGGAATATCACAGTCATATATTTCAAGACTTGAAAAACGAATAATAAAAAGGCTTAAAAAAGACATAAATAAAATGATATAGGAAAATTTGGTAAGGTCAATCCGAGTATAAAAAAATAGTGATAGGGAGATAATGTAATTAAAGCTACACTAAAGGGGATGAGATTGACCTATGATGATTAATAAAGTTGAGATCTGTGGAGTTAATACATCAAAGTTACCTGTTATTAAAGCAGATGTGATGAGAGAGTTAATGCTAAAGATTAGAAATGGCGACGAAGCTGCTAGAGAGGAATTTATCCAGGGTAACTTAAGACTTGTTCTAAGTGTAATACAGCGATTTAACAATCGAGGTGAGAACTTAGATGATTTATTTCAAGTTGGATGTATAGGTCTTATTAAAGCTATCGATAACTTTGACTTAAGCCAAAATGTTAGGTTTTCTACATATGCTGTTCCTATGGTAATTGGGGAGATTAGAAGATATCTTCGCGATAATAACTCAATTAGAGTTAGTAGATCACTTAGGGATATTGCATATAAGGCGCTACAGGTTAGAGATAAGCTTATTGCAAAAAACAACAAGGAACCGAATATATCCCAGATAGCTAAGGAACTTAATATTCCAAGGGAAGAGGTGTTTTTTGCACTAGATGCAATTCAAGACCCTGTATCCCTATTTGAACCTATTTACCATGATGGTGGTGACGCTATATTTGTTATGGACCAGATAAGCGACAATAAGAATCATGATGATAGCTGGGTTGAGAATATATCAATTAAACAGGCTATTCAAAGACTGAATAATCGTGAAAAACATATTCTTAATCTAAGATTTTTTGAGGGTAAGACTCAAATGGAGGTTGCCAATGAAATAGGTATTTCACAGGCACAGGTTTCAAGACTTGAGAAAACAGCCCTATCTCATATGAGAAAGTATTTATAATTTAATATAGTATTAATTAAGCTAGAAATATTTTCTAGCTTTTTTTATTTTTATAAACCGATAAAACCAATTCTACTTTACATATTATATGCATATATCTTTGGTAGGAGGTGGTTTTATGGATAAGAAGGAAGAAACAAATAAGCTTAAGTTATCAGAACTTAAAAATATGGAAGTAATAGACGTTGCAGAGGGTAGGAGACTTGGTTTTATTGGGGATATTGTATTTGATGAGGAGCTTACATATATAAAGTCCTTTGTTATTCCATATCAAAGTGGGATTTTTTCAGTATTTAAAAAGAAGGATGAAATAGAAATAACATGGGATCAAATAAAGGTTATTGGGGTTGACATAATGCTTGTTGATTTACTTAATAAAAATGCAAGTGAAGAGAAGAGGATATAAATAAAGTATTCGTGAGGAAAGTAATGATATATTTGAAATTCCACATATTTATATAGTTATATAAGAATTTTTTAGGTTAGACTATACTATATATAGTTGTTATACTAATTTAAGTAACTAAATGTTGAGTGTTTAGTTTGTTACTAACCACTAGACATAGTGTTTGGAGTGATATATATTGAAGTGTCCATTTTGTTCAAATGTAGAGACTAAGGTACTTGACTCAAGACCTACGGAAGATAACGCTTCTATTAGAAGAAGAAGAGAATGTATAAGTTGTTTAAAGAGATTTACTACTTATGAAAAGGTTGAGGATATACCAGTCTACGTAGTTAAAAAGGACGGTACTAGGGAGCCATTTAGTAAACGTAAGATTCTAAATGGTGTTTTAAGGTCCTGTGAAAAAAGACCTGTTTCAATTACAGATATGGAAAATGTTGTAGATGAAATTGAAAGACATGTTCAAAATACAATGAACAGGGAGATTAGTACTAACTATATAGGCGAAATTGTAATGGAGAAGCTTAAGAAGTTAGACGATGTTGCGTATGTTAGGTTTGCTTCTGTATACAAACAGTTTAAAGATATAAATACTTTTTTAAATGAATTGCAGAAGATACTAGAGGAGAAATAGAAGGGGTGCAGTGTATGGTTACAGAAATTAAAAAAAGAGATGGAAGACTAGTTTCATTTAGTAAGGAAAAAATAGCAAGAGCGATATTCCTTGCAGCACAAGGAGTTGGAGGTTCTGATTATAGTACAGCAGAAATTCTTGCAGAAAAAGTTGTTTCACAGCTTTTAAACGGACTAGATGGTAGTAGTGTTCCAGGGGTTGAAGATGTTCAAGATACTGTTGAAAAGGTTTTAATAGAGGAAGGACATGCTAAGACTGCAAAGGCATATATATTACATAGGAATAAAAGAACAAGATATAGGGAAGCAAAGTCTGAGCTTATGGATGTTGTTCGCGAAATACTAGTTGAAACAAGTAGAGAGAATGCTAATATTGGTAACTCACCTTCAGCTAAAATGCTTCAAATAGCATCAGCTGCAAGTAAACAATATTATTTAAATAATATTATTCCTGAAGATATGTCAAAGGCTCACATTAATTGCGATGTACACATACATGACCTTGATTTTTATGGGAAAACAATTAACTGTCTTCAAATAGACCTTGGGAAAATGTTTGAGTCAGGATTTAACACAGGATATGGTTATATAAGACCACCTAAGAGAATAGCATCAGCAACAGCTCAAGCTGCTATTATTCTTCAAAGTAACCAAAATGATATGTTTGGTGGGCAAAGTTTCCCACACTTTGATAAGTCAATGGCGGATGTTATTAGAAATCTAACTGTGAAGCCTGGATATGAAGAGGTATACCAAGCTATGGAGGCACTTGTATATAACTTAAACAGTATGCACTCAAGAGCTGGTGCTCAGGTTCCATTTAGTAGTATTAATCTTGGAACTGATACTAGTGAAGAGGGTAGAATGGTAATAAAGGCTATGCTTGAAGCTTTTGATAGAGGACTTGGTAAGGGGGAAAGCCCAATATTCCCGAATCTTGTATTTAGAGTTAAAGAAGGTATTAACTTTAATGAAGGTGATCCTAACTACGATCTATTCAAGCTTGCTATTAAGGTAGCATCACATAGAATGAACCCAACATTTAGCTTTATGGATACAAGCTTTAATAAAAAGTATGGTGATGAAGTATCATACATGGGTTGTAGAACAAGAACTATTTCAAATAGAAATGGTGAGGAAGTATCAGCGGGAAGAGGAAATATTGCTCCTATAACAATTAATCTTCCAAGACTTGCTCTTAAAGCTGGTAAAAACAATATTAAGGAATTCTTTAATGAACTTGATGGAATTCTTGATCTATGTAGTAGACAGCTTCTACACAGATTCTCAGTTGTTTGTGACCTTAAGGTACGCGACCTTCCATTCCTAATGGGACAGAAGCTATACCTAGGTTCAGATAATTTAGGACTTGATGATTCAATAAAGGATGCTATAAAAAATGGTACACTTGGAATCGGATTTATAGGACTTGCTGAAACACTTATAGCCCTTATAGGTAAGCACCATGGAGAAAGTAAGGAAGCGCTTGACCTTGGGTATGAGATAATATCACATATTAGAGAATACTGTGATAAAACAAGTGAAGCAACAGGACTTAATTTTGTATGTTATGCAACTCCAGCAGAGGGTACAGCAGGAAGATTTACACCAAGAGATAGTAAGAAATTTGGTAGTGTAGAAAGAGTAACAGACAAGGAATTCTATACAAATTCATACCATGTTCCTGTAGATAAGGAAATGACTTTATTTGATAAGATGGAAATAGAAGGAAGATTCCATAGCCTATGTAGTGGTGGACACATTTCTTATATAGAGCTTGACTCAAGCATTAATCAAAACCTTGATGCATTTGAAAACATTCTAAGATGGATGAACAAGTGTGATATAGGTTATGCTGGAATAAACTTCCCTATTGATGAATGTAGAGTTTGTGGACATAGCGGAATTATTGAGGAAGATATGTGCCCAGAGTGCGGAAACCATGATATTAGAAGAATCAGAAGAATAACAGGATATCTTTCAACTGTAGATAGATTTAATGATGCTAAAAAGGCAGAGCTAGATCTGAGAGTTAAACACGACTAATAAATTTAAGGAGTCTCAAATAGGAGACTCCTTTTTTAATATAATTAACTATGTATGTTAAGTGAAGGTTAAATATGTAGCTAAGAATTAACTTAATGAATTAATAAATATGATATAATTTAAAAGGGTGATGAAGATGAAGGTAAATTTAGCAGGAGTAAAAAAAGATAGTGTAGTTGATGGTCCAGGAATTAGATATGTTATTTTTGCCCAGGGGTGTAAACATAACTGCAGGGGATGTCATAACCCTAGTACACATAGTTTTAATATAAATAATGAAATGGATGTTGATGATTTAATTGAAGAAATAAAAAGTTTAAAATACATAGATGGGGTAACCTTTAGTGGAGGGGATCCTTTTTACCAACCAAAGGAATTTGCATATATTGCAAAGCGTCTTAAAGAGAATAATATTCATATTATTTCCTATTCAGGATTTACATTTGAAAGCCTATATAAAAATAAAGAAACAAAGGAACTACTTGAAAATATAGATGTTTTAATAGATGGTCCTTTTATAGATAATAAGAAATCGCTTAAATTAGCCTTTAGAGGATCTGAAAATCAAAGAGTTGTAAGTGTTAAAGAAAGCATTAAAAATCGAAGAGCTGTTACATTAGATTGGTAGGAGGGTATTATGAGTAAATTTAACATAGTTAAAAAGGGTTCACTTGAATATATTCAAAGTAAATCATTACTTAATGAGGGTATTAAACATTTTTTTAGTACTAAAAATGGTGGTGTTAGTGAAGGTGAATTTGAAAGTTTAAACCTTGGTGTTTATACAAATGATAACAAAGACAATGTTAAAGAGAATTTTAATATAATATTAAGAGAATGTAATATGTCAAGTAGCATTGCATATCTTCATCAGGTACATGGTCAAGATGTTTATTTAGTTAATAGAGATAACGTAGACCAGGTTGTAGGAAAAGATGGAGATGCTATTATTACAGCTGAGAAGAATTTACCTATTGGAGTTTTTACAGCTGACTGCGTACCTATACTTTTATATGACAAAAACAAAAAAGTAGTAGCTGCTATACATGCAGGATGGCGTGGAGTTGTAGGTAAAATACTTACTAAAACCATAAGTAAAATGAAGCAGGAATTTAAAACGAGTTCAGAGGATATTATAGTTGCAATAGGACCCTTTATTGGGAGTTGCTGCTTTGAAGTATCAGCTGATATTATAAATAAGTTCAATTTTTATGAAATTCGTGGTAACAAATATTTTGTAGACCTTTATAAAGAGGTTGAAAAAGAAGCACTAGAAAATAATATTTTATTAGACAATATAGATTTCCTAGATATGTGTAGTGTATGTACAGGTGAAATCTTTCATTCATATAGAAGACAAAGTGGTAAAACAGGAAGAATAGGTTCATTTATAGAAATTTCTTAGGAGGGGTATAGTAATGGCAAATGAAAAAATTCTCATAGTTGACGATGAAATGCATATTATAGAGCTTTTAAAGTATAATCTTGAATCAAATGGATATAAGGTTATTACTGCCCAAAATGGTAAAGAAGCTATAAAGATCGCAACAGAAAAGGTACCAGACCTTATATTATTAGATATTATGCTTCCAGAAATGGATGGATTTGATGTGTGTAAGCACATTAATAGATCAAAGGATACAGAACATATACCTGTGATTATGTTAACTGCTAAGGGGGAAGAACTAGATAAGATACTTGGACTTGAAATTGGTGCAGATGATTATATTACTAAGCCATTTTCAGTTAGGGAGTTAATTGCTAGAATAAAGGCTGTTCTCAGAAGAAATCATAAGGATGACAGTAAGGCTAATGTTATAAGTATTGAGGAACTTGAAATTAATCTTGATAAGCATGAGGTTACTAAGTCTTCTAGAAAAATAGAGTTAACACTTAAGGAATTTGAACTTTTAAAACTTTTAATAGTTAATAGAGGAAAGGTTCTAACAAGGGACTACTTATTAGATAAGGTATGGGGATATGAATATTATGGAGAAACAAGAACGGTAGACGTTCATATAAGACACCTTAGAAAGAAAATTGAGGATGACGATAAGATGCCTAGATATATAGAAACTGTACGTGGAATAGGCTATAAGTTTAAGGATTAGGAGTTAATATGAGAAAAAAGCTTTTTGCACTTTTTATGATAACCATAATATTAACTGTTGGTATAACAGGGTTTATATTATATGGTTACACAAAGCATGCTATACTTGAAACTAATAAAGAAGCATTACAGTCAGAGGTGTATATTACTTCTGAGTACATAAAAGAAATTAACATCGATAATTTTAGTCAAATTGCAAAAACAATTAACTCTAAAATTAATAGAAGAATAACAATTGTTTCAAAAACAGGAATAGTTGTTGGAGATTCAAGTGTTGACTTCGGATCACTTGATAATCATAAGGATAGAAAAGAAATTAGAGAAGCCTTTAAAACAGGAAGTTCATATGTGGTTAGGTATAGTAAAACAGCTAAGACTGATATGTGTTACTATGCTAAGAAGGTAATCCTTGATGGTGAAGAATATGTTATACGTTTAGCAGTTAAACTTGATGCTATAAAAGATCTTCAAAGTAGCTATTATAAGATTATTTTATTTACTATTATAGTTGGAATTATTGTATCATCAGTATTTATGTATATATATATAAGCATAATAACAAAGCCTATAACAAGACTTAAGGAAATGGCTGAAACAATATCTAAGGGTAATTATAATAGAAGAATTAAACTTAGAAGTAAGGATGAAATTGGTAAACTTGCCAGTTCATTTAATTTAATGGCACAAAGTCTTGAGGATACTATTGCAAATCTTACAGATAAACAGGGTAAACTTGTATCTATATTATCTAACAGTGAGGACGGAATTATTGTAATAGATGATAGTAGTAGAATACTTATGATTAACCCAGCTGCACAAACATTATTTAATCTTGATGAAACAATAATAGGGAAGTATTTTATTGAGGTAATTAGAAATCACGACATAGAAAAGATTATTCGGGATATGCCAAGTGGTGAGGAAGAAATAACAATTACTTACCCAGAGGTTAGATACCTTAAAATAAGAGCAACAAATGCTATAAGCTATGAAAATGGTAAAGAGGTAATTGGAGTATTAATTATGGTTCAAGATATAACTAAGGTTAAAAAGCTTGAGCAGATGAGAAGTGACTTTGTAGCCAATGTATCACATGAACTAAAAACACCTCTTACATCAATTAAGGGATTTGCTGAAACTCTAAAACATGTAGAGGATAAGCCAACACATGATAGATTTTTAGACATAATAAATATAGAAGCTGATAGGTTAACAAGGCTTATTAATGACGTGCTAGTTCTATCTGAAATAGAAAATAAGGACAATATTAACCACGATGCTCTTATTAATGTAAAAGAAGCCTCTAGGGAGGTATATGACATTACAAAGGCTATTGCAGATAAGAAAAACATTACATTAGATTTTATATGCTCTATAAAAGATGAATGTATTGTAGGTAATAGGGACAAATTTAAGCAAATGCTAATAAACGTTATAGAAAACGGAATTAAATATACTAACGATGGTGGATTTGTTTACATATACTTAATGAAAAGTGGTAATAATATAGTTATTAAAGTTAAGGATAATGGTATAGGTATAGAAAAGGAACATATTGAGAGGCTATTTGAAAGATTTTATCGTGTAGATAAGGATAGATCACGTACATCAGGTGGTACAGGTCTTGGGCTTGCGATTGTTAAACATATAGTTATGCTCTTTGACGGTAAGATTAGGGTTAAGTCTTTAGTGGGACGAGGAACAACCTTTACTATAACTTTACCTTTAGTTAATGAGAAGTTAACATAGCTAAATTAAGATATAATTACATAATCCTTAGGGGGGAATTAATTTGAAAAGCGCAATAACTGTAAAAAACTTAAATTTATACTACGGTACTAACCATGCTTTAAAGGACATTAACATAGAAATACCTAAGAATAAGGTAACTGCATTAATTGGGCCCTCAGGTTGTGGTAAGTCAACATTTCTAAGATCTCTTAACAGAATGAATGATCTTATAGAGAATGTTAAGGTTACTGGTGAAATTAACTATAATGGACAAGATATTTATAAGGATACAGATGTGTATGAACTTAGAAAGAAGATAGGCATGGTATTCCAAAAGCCAAATCCATTTGTTATGTCAATATATGATAATGTAGCATATGGACCTAGGATACACGGTATTACGAGTAAGGCAGAGCTTGATGTTATTGTAGAAAAAAGCCTTAAAGAGGCTGCTCTTTGGGATGAGGTTAAGGATAGACTTGATGACCTTGGCTTATCATTATCAGGTGGGCAGCAACAAAGGCTGTGCATTGCAAGGGTAATTGCAACAGAACCAGAAGTGCTCTTAATGGATGAACCAACATCAGCACTAGATCCTATTTCAACTTCTAAGGTAGAAGAACTTATAGCACAGATGAAGAAAAATTATACTGTTGTTATAGTAACACATAACATGCAGCAGGCAGGAAGAATATCAGATAACACTGCATTTTTCCTAAATGGTGATCTTGTCGAATATGATGAAACACAAAAAATATTCTATAATCCAAGCAAAAAGCAAACAGAAGATTATATTACTGGACGTTTTGATTAATTAAAGGGTAGGGGTTCCTACCCTTTTTCATATTTTGCTTTGCCTTGATATTTAAGTGTTTAAATGGTATTATAACTTAATGAATTAAAGTATACTGAATTTAAAATATGGAGTGATTTTTATGGCTAAAGATATAATAATTAGCAGTGTTAGTGCGGGGAGCATAGCAGAAGAAGTTGGGATTGAAGTTGGAGATGTTTTAGTCAGTATAAATGATCAGGTAGTTAAGGATATAATAGAATATAGATACATTATTTGTGATGAGGTTTTAACCCTTATTATTAGAAAACCAGATATGGAAGAGTGGGAAATAGAAATCGAAAAGGATTACTATGAAGATATAGGAATTGATTTTGAAGACCCTATAATTGACCATGCAAGAAGATGTCACAATAAATGTGTATTTTGTTTTATAGATCAGCTTCCTAAGAATTTAAGAAGCAGTCTTTACTTTAAAGATGATGATTCAAGATTATCTTTCCTACAAGGAAATTTCGTAACTTTAACGAATATGAAGGATGAAGATCTTGAAAGAATTATTAAATATAGAATAAGTCCAATCAATGTTTCAGTACACACAACCAATCCAGACCTTAGGGTTGAGATGCTTAAGAATAAAAATGCAGGGAAGGTATTTGAAATTCTGAAGATGCTTACAGATAACCATATTCAGGTTAATTGTCAGGTTGTTTTATGTACAGGAATTAATGATGGGGAAGAACTAAAGAGAACTATATATGATTTATATAGCTTAAATCCTAATGTTTTAAGTTTATCAGTTGTGCCTGTAGGAGTAACTAGATTTAGAGATAACCTACACGAACTTAAAACATATAATAAGGATACTGCAATGAAAGTAATAGAAGAGGTTAAGGTTATTCAGGAAGATTTAATGAATAAGTGCGGCTCCCCTTTTATAAGACTTGCAGATGAATTTTATGTGCTTGCTAATACGGATCTTCCATCATATGAGCATTATGATGATTTTGAACAGATTGAGGATGGGATTGGTATGATTAGGTATTTAGAGTCATGTGTGGATGAAGCTCTAGATACAACTAACATAAAAGGTAGTGGAGAGGTAGCTGGAATTATAACCGGTGAATCTGCCTATGAATATGTTAGGGCTGAAGCAGACAAAATAGAAAAAAAGCTTAATATAACTATTAATGTGCACAAAATAAAAAATGAGTTTTTTGGTGGAGAAATATCAGTTGCAGGACTAATAGTAGCAACGGATATTATTAACTACTTTAAGGGTAAAGAACCTGAAAAGTGTCTAGTTATTCCATCAAATATGCTTAAGGCAGATAAGGATATTTTCCTTGATGATATTACATTAGATGAGCTAAGAGAGGCTTTAAACACAAACATAGTCAAATGTAAATACACAGGTGAAGACTTAGTCCAAAAAATTATAGACGAGGTGATTGTATGTCAAAACCAATAGTTGCTGTTGTTGGAAGACCTAATGTTGGTAAGTCAACTCTTTTCAACAGATTAGCAGGTGAAAGAATCTCTATTGTAGAAGATACACCAGGGGTTACTAGAGATAGAATATATGCAGAAGTAGAGTGGCTTAACCATAAGTTTACTCTTATAGATACAGGTGGTATAGAGCCAAATAGTGAAGACGTTATTCTTAAGCAGATGAGAAGACAAGCAGAAATCGCAATTGAAACTGCAGATGTTATTGTTTTCATAGTAGATGGAAGAGAAGGGCTTGTAGCTGCTGATTATGAAGTTGCAACAATGCTTAGAAAGTCAAAGAAGCCAGTTGAACTAGTAGTTAACAAGATAGACTCACTTACACTTGAAGATAATAAATATGAGTTCTACAATCTTGGAATAGGTGATCCTATTGCAATTTCAGCATCACAGGCACTAGGGCTTGGTGATATGCTAGATGAGATTGTTGACAATTTTGATTCAATTGGAGAAGGTCTTGGAAATGATTCTGATATTAAGGTTGCTATTATTGGTAAGCCAAATGCAGGAAAGTCATCACTTCTTAACAAATTATCAGGAGAAGAAAGAGCTATAGTTAGTGACGTTGCAGGAACTACTAGAGATGCAATTGATAGCTATGTACAATTTGGAGACGATAAATTTTTATTTATAGATACTGCAGGAATTAGAAGGAAAAGTAAAGTTTCTGAAGAAGTAGAAAGATATAGTGTACTTAGAGCTATTTCTTCTATTGAAAGATCCGATGTATGCGTTATTATGATTGATGCTACTGAAGGTGTTACAGAACAGGATGAAAAAATAGCAGGACTTGCACATGAGGCAGGAAGAGCTTGCGTTATAGTTGTTAATAAGTGGGACCTTATTGAGAAAGATGACAAGACTATGAATGAGTTTACTGATAAGGTAAGATGCGACCTTGCATTTATGCCATATGCTCCTATAGTATTTATTTCAGCTAAGTCAGGTCAAAGAATTAATAAGCTTATAGAGACTATTAAGTTTGTATCAGAAAAGCATTCAATGAGAATTAAAACAGGGGTACTTAATGAGGTTATAAGTGAAGCGGTAATGATGAAGCAGCCACCAGTTGAAAGAGGTAAGGCACTTAAGATTTACTACGTTACACAGGTTTCAACTAAGCCACCTACATTTGTATTCTTTGTAAACTACACAAATATAGTACACTTTTCATACCAAAGATACTTAGAGAACCAATTAAGACAACATTTTGGACTTGAAGGAACTCCTATAAGGATAATTTATAGAGAGAAAAAGGATGATTAGGGGGAAAAACATGAAGATTTCTATTATAGGGTCAGGAAGCTTTGGTACTGCCATAGCTGTATTACTTGGTAATAAGGGATATGATGTTTATACGTATGATAGAAATACAGAGCTAATTCAGGATATGAAAAAAGATAGAGAAAACGCTAGATACTTAAAGGGAGTTAAACTTCCTAGTAGCGTTTTCCCTGTTGAAACTTTAGAAGAGGCACTAGAGAATACTGAACTTATTGTTTTATGTGTTCCATCACATGCTGTAAGAGTTACATGCGAAAAGATAAAGTTAATAACTGATACTGATAAAATTATTGTTAATTTATCAAAGGGTATTGAAAATGGAACATATAAAACAATGTCTAAAATAATCAGCGAGGTATTACCAAAAGCTAAGGTTGCGGTGCTTTCAGGACCAAGTCATGCTGAGGAGGTTTCAAGGGAAATTCCAACAGCAGTAGTGGTAGCATCAAGTGATAAGGAAATTAGTTATGCAGTGCAAGATATTTTTATGACTAAGAGTTTTAGAGTGTATACTAATGATGATATTGAGGGTGTAGAGCTTGGCGGTGCAGTTAAGAATGTTATAGCTCTTGCAGCTGGTATTGTTGATGGTATAGGCTATGGTGACAATTCTAAGGCAGCATTAATGACTAGAGGAATTGTTGAAATAGGAAGACTTGGCAGTGCTCTTGGTGCTAATGGATTAACATTTGCAGGGCTTTCAGGAATAGGAGACTTAATTGTTACCTGTACAAGTATGCATTCTAGAAATAGAAGAGCAGGAATATTAATTGGACAGGGAAAAACAATGGAGGAAGCTGTTGAAGAGGTTCAAATGGTAGTTGAAGGAATTAGCGCAACAGAAGCCACATATCATTTATCTAGAAAGCTAAATGTACATATGCCTATTGTAGAGGCTTTATATAGTGTTTTATTTGAGGGTAAAAACCCTAAGGAAGCAGTAAATGAACTTATGATTAGAAATAAAACACACGAAACTGAAGAACTTCTTTAAAAAGATGCAGATTATCTGCATCTTTTTTGTTCTAAACAGGTTAGATTTACAATATATATTAACAGAAAAACTAATAAAGGGAGGTAGGGCAGTGGATAACTTTGATATATATAAAGATATATCCGAAAGAACTCAAGGAGACATATATATTGGTGTTGTAGGACCTGTTAGAACTGGAAAATCAACTTTTATAAGAAGATTTATGGACTTATTGGTAATTCCTAATATTGAAAACAGCCACAAGAAGGAAAGGGCAAAGGATACATTGCCACAAAGTGGTTCAGGTAAAACTATAACAACAGTTGAGCCTAAATTTGTTCCTAACGAGGAAGCTGTAGAAATTGTACTTACTGATAATGCTCGAATGAGGATTAGAATGGTTGACTGTGTTGGATACATGGTTAATGGTGCAACAGGACATATTGAAAATGATGAGTTAAGAATGGTTAAAACACCATGGTTTGAAGATGAAATACCATTTATTAAGGCTGCTGAAATAGGCACTAGAAAGGTTGTTTCAGAACATTCAACTATTGGACTTGTTGTAACTACAGATGGAAGTCTAACTGATATTCCAAGGGATAATTACTTAGAGGCTGAAGAAAAGGTTATTTCAGAACTTAAGGAGCTTAACAAGCCGTTTATAGTTCTTCTTAATTCACTTTCACCATATAGTAATGAAACTAAGGAACTTAAGGCATCTATGGAAGAAAAGTATGAGGTGCCTGTACAAATAGTAGATGCACTAAATATGAACATGGATGATATAACAGGAATTCTAGAAAAAATCCTATTTGAATTCCCAGTTAAAGAAATCGGTGTTAACTTACCTGAGTGGGTTGAGGCACTAGATAATTCACATTGGCTTAAGAAGAACTTTGTTCTTGCTATTAAATCATCAGTAGTAGGAATTGATAAGTTAAGAGATGTTAAGTTTGTTGCTAAGGGATATGAGGACCTAGATTTTATAGGAAATGTTAACTTCGACGAAATCAGATTAGGGGAAGGAAAAGCTACCCTTGATATGAAGGTTCAAGAGGGGCTATTCTTTAAGATTCTAGGTGAAATATCAGATAGTAAAATTGAAAGCGAGTTTGGTCTTCTTAACCTAATGAAGGACTTAACTGTTGCTAAGAAGGAATATGATAAAATATCAGATGCTCTTAGAGATGTTAGGGAAACAGGTTATGGAATTGTACCGCCTCAAATGGATGAATTAAGACTTGAGGATCCTGAACCTGTTAAACAGGGAAGTAGATGTGGACTTAAGCTTCGTGCATCCGCTCCATCACTACATTTAATTAGAACAAATGTAGAAACAGAGGTAACACCTATTGTTGGAATTGAAAAGCAGGGAGCAGATATTGTTAAGGCTTTACTTGAAGAGTATGAAACAGACCCTCAAAAGTTATGGCAGGCAAATATGTTTGGTAAGTCTTTAGAGGAACTTGTTAAGGAAGGTCTTCAAAGTAAGATTCAAAAAATGCCTGAGGATATTCAAGCAAAACTTCAAAGAACAATTCAAAGGATTGTTAACGACGGTAGTGGAAGCTTAATTTGTATAATATTATAAAATATAAAATAGTCTTGATTTAATCAAGGCTATTTTTATTTTCCAAAAAACCCTAAATTAATTAAAAAAACATAAAAGTTTTGTATTTTAGTGAAAAATCAAGTAAAATTATTAAATAAAGTATAAAATATTTGAAGGATTATATCTATCTTTGAAGAATACATAAGTTATGATGGAGGTAAGTGTATGCTTAGAAAAATTGGAATAAGAAATAGCTTGATATATCTATTTTGCATAGCAATTGTGTACGTTACCTTTATTTATAAGATGCCTGTAGAAACTGTAACAGCAACAATGACTAGTTATTATGATAAAGTAAGCTTTAAGGGAATGTATTTTGCTAAGGAGTATGTTCTCGAGGGAAGTGACAGTTTAACATTTAAAAGTGATGATGGTTATAGGGTTGCTAAGGGAGAGAAAATAACGAGCAGTTTAAAAAGTCCCGAGGCAGGGGTTCTTATTGGGAATGTTGATGGTTTTGAAAATAAGTATAACTTAAAAAATATAAAAAGTTTAAGTTTAACTGAATTGGATAAAATTATAGGATATACCCCTGGAAATAAGGGTATTAAGATAATAGACCCTGATAATGTATATATATATTCTTTTTTAAATAAAGATGGTAGTTTTAAAAAAGGTCAAGTATTTACCATTGAAATAGGTAATAAGAAGTTTAGGACTATAGTTGAAGATAGTATAAGTAGGAAGGAAGGAACATTCCTAATACTTAAGCTTATAGATGGACTAGATTTTAATAACTTTAAAAGAGGTTTTAATGGAAATATAATTAAGTCTGACTATAAGGGGTTTAAAATTCCATCCTCAGCAGTAAGAGTTGTAGAAAATGGATACAAGGTTCTTGTTAGAAAGTCAAATGGATATGTTGATGAGAAAAGTGTTAATGTTTTATATGATGATGGAGAATATGCTGTTGTAGTGCCAAAGAAAAATAGTACATTAAAGGAATACGATAATATAATTGTTAGCCCTAAAGCTTCCTTAAAAGAAGGGTCTAGGGTAAGGTAAGAGGTGATATAATGGACTTAATGAGTAACATTAATGAAGTATACAAAAACATTGAAAAGGCAGCAAAAGTATCAGGAAGGACACCTGAGGAGATAACTCTTATAGCAGTTAGCAAAACAAAACCTATTGAATTACTAAAAGAGGCATGGGAATGTAATATTAAGGTATTTGGAGAGAACAAGGTACAGGAGGTTATGGATAAATATGAAAATATACCAGATGCTTCTTGGCACTTTATTGGAAAGCTTCAAAAGAATAAGGTTAAGTATATAGTTGATAAGGTAGATCTTATTCACTCACTTGATAACATTTCCTTAGCAGAAGAAATTAATAAACGAGCTGATAAAAAGGGTATAGTAGTTAATACTCTTGTTCAGATAAATATTGGCGATGAAGCTACAAAGTCAGGTATACATAAGGATGAGTTAAATTCATTTATAGAAAAGGTTAAGGAATTTAACAATATAAAAATATGTGGACTTATGGCGATTCCCCCAAAGTGTAGTAAGGAAGAAGCTAGAAACTACTTTAAAGAGATGAGAAAATTATTTGACCACTTAAAATGCCTAGAAGACAATTCTATGGAAATGAAATATCTTTCAATGGGTATGACTGGTGACTATGAAGTGGCCATAGAAGAAGGGTCTAACATGGTTAGGGTAGGAACTGGAATCTTTGGAGAAAGGGATTACCTTAAGTAATAATTTAAGGAGGGTATAACTATGGAAAACAAAAATGGAATTTTTAAAAGAGTTATTAGTTCAATTGGGTTAAGCGAAGAGGACGATTACGACATGGACATGGAAGATACTCAAGATGAGTATGAGGAAGAAGTAAAACAAAAAAAATCTGATAAGAATGAAAGAAGAAAGCCAATGAATAATGATTTTGACGAAATAGATGCAATAAAAACAGCTGGTAAAGGTAAGGTAGTAAGTATTAACTCATCATCTTCACCAAAGGTTATCCTTAAAAAACCAAAGGAAATGGAAGATATGATGGAGGTTGTAGATGCTGTTAAATCTAAGAAAATAGCAGTAGTTAACCTACTAGATGTAGACCTGCCACTAGCACAAAGAATGATTGACTATATTGGAGGAGCATGTTACGCGATTAATGGTAAGTTTGCTCAAATATCACATCTTGTATATATACTTGTAGGAGAAAATGTGGACCTTACAAACTATATAAGAACTGAAGTGAATGGTCAACCAAGTGACGCTATTAATATAGTTGAAGAGTAGGAGGAATATAATTGATAATAATTATTAAGTTTCTATCTGTGGTGCAATGGTTAATAATAATTGATGCGCTTTTATCTTGGTTTATTATACCAAGAAGTAATGCTTTTTCTAGGGCAATTGGAATAGTAATAGATCCAATAGTAATGCCATTTAGAAAACTACAAGACAGATTTATGTCTTCAGCATTACCAATTGACTTATCACCAATTTTTGCAATTTTTGCATTAAATATCATACAAAGTATATTAAGAAGTTTTGCTTACTAAGTGTAGATTATGTTAACTATAGACGATAAGAATATAAATAGGCTTATGAATAGGTTCTCGGTTGAAAAGGATAGGGCAGTTATGCTTTATGGAAAACTGAGATTATCTAAGAAAACATGGGATGTTTTCTATACAGATTTTTTAACTCTTGCTGAACAAGAATTTATAAAGTATTTAGCATACGAAGAGTCAATGGAAGTTGACTTTTTATTCGATGAAGGATTTGAACGCAATATGGCAGGAGTTTCTCCATATGAGGCCACTTTAGAATATCCATGTAGGGTCTTGCAAATAATCGCAAATACAAAATTTGAAAAAGTAGGACATAGGGATTACCTAGGTTCTATATTAGCACTAGGGATTAAGAGAGAAAAAATAGGAGATATTATTGTATCTGATAGTGGTGCTATTGTATTAGCACATGAAGATGTTTCATCCTATATAGAAATTAATCTTACAAAAGTTAAAAATTCTGGGGTAAGAATAAAAGAAATTAGCCTTGAAAATCTTGACGTTAAGTCAGTAGTTTTAAAAGAAGAATCTGTTAATGTAACCTCTTTAAGATTAGATGCTGTTATTGCTTCTATGTATAACATTTCAAGAAGTAAGGCACAAACCCTTATAAAGGGGGGAGAAGTTAAGATAAATTCTGTTATAGCTATAGATGTTTCCAAAGTTCTTTCGGAAAATGATGTTATAACAGTTAGAGGATTCGGAAAGTCTAAGGTGGGACAAATTGTTGCTACCACTAAGAAAGAAAGGCTAATATTGACTATTTTTAAGTACACATAATTATTTGGAGGGGATTACTTTGGCAATAACACCTAATGAGATTAGCAATAAGGACTTTAAAAAAGGTTTTAGAGGATATGACATGGATGAGGTTGATACCTTCCTTGATGCTCTAAGAGAAGACTATGAGAAAATTTATAAGGCAAATGCAAACTATAAAGAGCAGATCATAGTTTTGAAGGAAAAAGTAGAACACTATTCTAACATGGAAAATACTCTACAAAACACTCTAGTTCTAGCTCAAAGTGCAGCTCAACAAGCAAAGGATAATTCAGAAAAAGAAGCAGATATTATTCTTCGTGAAGCAAAGAGGGAAGCACAGGAAATTATTAAAAAGGCTGAAGCAACAGTTAGTGAGATTAATAAGGAATATGAATTTATTAAGCAGCAGTTTAATTCCTTTAAGTCAAGATTTAAAGGGATGGTAGAAGCCCAGCTTGAAATTGTTGAAAAAATAGAAATTGAAACATCACTAAACAGAGAGCCTAAAAAAGAAAGAATCTCAAAGGAGAAGGTTGAGGCTAAAGTTATAGTTACCAAAGAAGAAAAAGAGTATCTTGAAAATAATAGTGCCGAAAAGGAAGTAGCAACAGATTGCACTATTAATATATCAGGTGAAATAGAGGCAATTAAAGCTTTAGAAACAAAAGATATACAAAATGGAAATAAGTCAAACGAAAAAGAAGTTAAAGTTGAAACAAGACCAAGTTATAAGAAAGACTATAAAAAGGACTACAGAAAAGACTATAAAAAGGATTATAGTAAGGGTAAGTATAACAATAAGAGAAATGAGAAACCACAGGCATAATTTTATTGACATACCTTTTTATTTGTAGTATATTAAGCATAAATATTGGAAAAACAATGATGAGGAAGAGTAAATAGCAGAAGATCTTGCAGAGAGTGGGGTGTGGTGAGAGCCCACAGATTCAACCTATTGAAAATCACCTTTTAGTTGCAGGCTGAAATTAAGTAAGCTGTGCCGGATTACTTGTCCGTTATCTACTGAAGTTATAAATTTGGGTGGTACCGCGAGCAGAATTTCGCCCCATGAGGGCGTGGTCTGCTCTTTTTTATTGCTCTGAAATTGTTTACTTAAGGAGGGAAATACATGGAAAACGAAAAGATGGATTATGGTAAAACACTTAATCTACCTAAAACAGACTTTGCCATGAAGGCAAATCTTCCACAAAGAGAACCGGTTATATTAGAAAAGTGGGAGAGCGAGAATCTATACAAGAAAGCACTTGAGAAGAATAAGAACAATGACTCATTTGTTCTTCACGATGGGCCTCCATACGCAAATGGAGATATACATTTAGGACATACTTTAAACAAGGTGCTTAAGGATATAATCAATAGATATAAGACAATGATGGGATTCTATACACCATATGTTCCAGGATGGGACACACATGGTCTTCCAATAGAGCTTATGGCTATTAAGAAGCTTGGAATTAAGAAGAATTCAATGAGTTCTGTTGAATTTAGACGTCAATGTAGAGATTATGCTTTAAGCCAAGTAGAAAGACAAAAGGCTCAATTTAAGAGACTTGGTATTATTGGAGACTTTGAAAATCCATACCTAACACTTAAGCCAGAGTTTGAAGCTAAGCAAATCGAAATTTTCGGTAAAATGGCTGAAAAAGGTTATATATACAAGGGACTTAAGCCAGTATATTGGTGTAGTTCTTGTGAAACTGCACTTGCAGAGGCAGAAGTTGAGTATGCAGATAAGACTTCAACATCAATTTATGTAAGATTTAACCTAAAGGAAGATAAGGGTGTATTCTCATCACTTAATATCGACCTATCAAAGGTTTACTATATTATATGGACAACAACTCCATGGACACTTCCTGCAAACCTTGGTATTGCATTAGGACCTGACTTTGAATACGTTCTTATTAAGGAAAAAGGTGCTTACTACGTTGTTGCTAAGGAACTGTTAAATTCAGTTAAGGAAGCTTTAAGCTTTGAAGAAGCAGAAGTTGTAGCTGAGTTTATGGGATCAGAACTTGATGGGCAAGTATGTGCACATCCATTTATGGATAGGGACTCTCTAGTTATTACAGGAGATCACGTAACACTAGAATCTGGTACTGGATGTGTTCATACAGCACCAGGACACGGTAAGGAAGACTTTGAAGTTGGACAAAAATACGACCTAGGTGTTGTTAACCCAGTTGATAACAGAGGAAGATTTACATCAGAAGCTGGAAAGTATGAAGGATTATCATACCAAGAAGGTAATGAGGCAATTCTTGAAGATATTAGAGAAAGTGGAGCACTACTTACTGATAATAAGATAAGCCACTCATACCCACATTGTTGGAGATGTAAAAAGCCAATTATATTCAGAGCTACAGAGCAGTGGTTTGCGTCAATTGACGGATTTAAGGATGCTGCACTTGAAGAAATTAAAAAGGTTCAATGGATACCAGAGTGGGGCGAGGAGAGAATCGCTAGCATGGTATCAGATAGAGCTGATTGGTGTATTTCTAGACAGAGAGTATGGGGAGTACCTATTCCAATATTCTACTGTGATAAGTGTAACAAAGAAATTATTAATAAAGATACTATTGCTAAAATATCATCAATATTCAGGGAAAAGGGTTCAGATGCATGGTTTGAAATGGATGCAAAGGATCTAGTTCCAGAGGGAACTGTATGCGAATGTGGATGCAGTGACTTTAGAAAAGAAATGGATATTATGGATGTTTGGTTCGACTCAGGTTCATCACACGCAGGCGTACTTGAAGCTAGAGAAGACCTTTCATGGCCAGCAGATTTATACCTTGAAGGAAATGATCAATATAGAGGATGGTTCCAGTCATCACTATTAACATCAGTTGCAGCTAAGGAACTTGCTCCTTATAAGGCTGTTATAACTCATGGTATGGTAGTTGACGGTGAAGGAAAGAAAATGTCTAAGTCACTAGGAAACGGAATTGATCCTATGGACGTTATTAAGGAAAATGGTGCTGACATACTAAGATTATGGGTTAGTTCAGCAGACTATAAGGGTGATGTTAGAATTTCTAAGGGTATACTTAAGCAGCTTGCTGAAGGATATAGAAAGATTAGAAATACTGCAAGATATATGATAGGTAACCTATCAGACTTTGACCCATCAACTGATAAGGTTGACTATAGTAACATGAATGAGCTTGATAAGTGGGCTATGCTTAAACTTCAAAAGCTTATAAAGGCTGTAACAGAATCATATGAGAATTATCAGTTCCATGCAGTTTACCATGATATACACAACTTCTGTGTAGTTGATATGAGTAACTTCTACCTTGATATTGTTAAGGATAGACTATATACAGAGAAAACAGATTCAACAGAAAGAAGAGCAGCTCAAACAGTTATGTATGAAGTTCTTAACGCTTTAGTTAAGATGATTGCTCCTGTTATGGCATTTACAGCTGAAGAAATCTGGGGATTTGTTAAGCAAGAAAGCTCAAATGTAGCAGATAGTGTACTACTTTCAAGCTGGCCAGCTGTATCAGACTTTAGTGATGATGCATTAGAAGCTAAGTGGGATAAGATGCTTGAAATTAGAGCAGAAGTTTCAAAAGCTCTTGAAATTGCAAGACGTGAAAAGGTTATAGGAAACTCACTAAACGCTAAGGTATATATTAAGGCTGAAGGAGAAGTTTATGACTTCTTAAACAGCATGAGAGATTACTTAGAAACTGTATTTATAGTTTCACAGTTAGAGCTTTCAAATAATGCAGATCTTTCATCAGAGAAGACTTATAACTCAGAGGAAATTAAGGGTCTATCAGTTCTAGTAGAGCAGGCTCCAGGTGAAAAATGTGAAAGATGTTGGATCTTTAGCAAAACAATTGGAGAGAATAAGGACCATCCAACTTTATGTGCTAGATGTGCATCAGTTGTAGAATAATAATATAAATATTTAGACTTTAATATTTGTTTTTTAAAATATCAAATTAGGTAGCATTGCTACCTAATTTTTTTATGGAAAAAACATGCTTATTTACTTTGAAGTCTATTTAAGCTATAATTACAACTGGATTTATGTTTAGAATTAGTAGGCATTGCGATAAAATCACAATAAAGGGTTTATAATTTACAAGCGAGAAGGGTTACGGTGATATAATGGCACTTGATATAATATCTAAGAAAAAAGACAACGCTGCTGATGGTCCATTAATTATAGCAGGACCTTGTACAGTTGAAAATTTTGAAGTTATGGATAAGTCAGCAAAGCTTTTAAGTGAACTTGGCGTTAAGTATATAAGAGGTGGAGCTTTTAAGCCAAGAACTTCACCATATAGTTTTCAAGGACTTGGTAGGGATGGTCTTGATATACTTAAGGAAATTAAAGAAAAATACTCACTTAAGATAGTGTCTGAAATTATGGATGCTAGGGATGTTGAGTATGCACTTGATATAGTTGATGTTATTCAAATAGGTTCAAGAAATATGTACAATTATACTTTACTTAAAGAAGTCGGTAAGGTTAAAAATACAATTCTTCTTAAAAGAGGTATTTCAGCAACACTTGATGAGTGGCTTAACGCAGCTGAATATATTGCACTTGAAGGTAATGAAGATATAATTATGTGTGAAAGAGGAATTAGAACCTTTGAAACATATACGAGAAATACACTAGATTTAAGCTGTATTCCAGCAATTAAAGAGAAAACAGGACTTAAGGTTATAATTGACCCAAGTCATGGTACTGGGGTTAGAAATATGGTTAATCCGATGAGTAGGGCATCAATTGCAGCAGGTGCAGATGGATTAATTATAGAGATGCATCCAAATCCTAGTGAAGCTGTATGTGACGGAGAACAATCAGTAAATTTAGAGCAGTTTACAGATATATATAATGACGTTGTTAAGCTGTATAATTTTATAAGAGACTAAAAATTACGACCTATGGAATAATATATATTCTACGGGTCTTTTTTTCACTTATATTTAGTAATAAGCTGCTAAGAATATAATAGGAGGAAATTAATAATGACATCTAAAAACAAAAAACGATTTAAATCTCTTAAAAAAAATAATCCAAGTAAGGAAAAGAGTAAATCTAATACTAAGGAAGAGACCACCCTTGATGAGAAAATTAAATTAATAGAAAAAGTATCAGATCATTTTGTACGTGCAAGGGTTGCAGATTATGTTGACTTAATGCAAAGGCCACGTAAAATGATTATGATGAACTTTTTAGCAGGTGTTGCAAGGGGACTTGGATTTGCAGTTGGATTTACAATACTAGGAGCTATTTTAATCTTTATTCTTCAAAAGATGTTAGTTCTAAATCTTCCTATTGTAAGTGATCTTATAGCAGATATGATTGAATTAATACAGCTTAAACTAAGATAGGAGTTGACGTTATGATTCATAAAGGTGATCTAAAGGCAATACTTCAGGAATCCATGGAAGAAAGTGAAAAAACTATTACTTCCTTAAAAGGGAGTTTGGTAAATTCTACTAATAAGGGATTATCAACCTCAAATTCTCAGGTTACAAACCATCCAGCAGATATTGGAACTGAGCTTTTTGAAAAGGAACTAGATATGGCGCTTATTAATAATGAAAAAGATATTAAAGAAAAGATTACAAGTGCTATTAACAGGGTTGAAAGTGGAGATTATGAAAAATGTAGTCAGTGTAGTAATATGATTGAGGGAGAAAGACTTGAAGTTCTTCCTTATACAGATGTTTGTGCATCATGTGCAAAAAGTAATTCTATGCCAGATTATGAGGTGCGTAGTGACTATATTAATGAAAAGGCATTAGAGAACTTTTATGATATGTATAGTGATCTTGAGGAAAGTGGTTCGTATGAATCGGAAGAAAACCTAATCAACCTTCAATCACCGGATTGCATTGCATCAGGATGTGTAGAAAAGGTTGAGGAAATTAGTAATGAGCAATATAGAAGTCAGTTTTAAAAGAGGCTAATGCCTCTTTTTTATATTCCTAAAAACCTATATGTATTATATTTTACTTGAAACCATATACTTAGTAATATATTATTTAATAGTAATATAATTAAAGGTGGGGATAATATGTTTAATGCCCTTATGATTTTTATTTTAGTACTTTTAGATCAGGGTTCTAAGTATTTAGCTAATGTAACCCTTAAAGGTCAAAGTGATATAGTATTAGTAAAGGGTCTTTTTTCACTTACATATTTAGAAAATAGAGGAGCTGCTTTTGGTATGTTCCAAAATAATAAATTTATATTAGTAGGACTTACTTCTCTTGTAATTATAGGACTTATAATTTTCCTGTATAAAGAAAAGAGACTTACTAAGACATTAAAAATATCTATTATTTTAATTATTGGTGGTGCTATTGGTAATTTAATAGACAGGGTATTTTTAGGATATGTTATTGATTATTTTCATTTTTATATAACAGATATATTTGATTGGCCAGTATTTAATATAGCAGATATTTGTGTTGTTATAGGTACGGGATTAATGGCTATTTCAATTTTATTCGCAAAGGATGAGTAGGAGGATATATGGATAATATTAATGAGTTTTTACTTGAGGATAGTGATATTGGAACTAGAATAGATGTATACTTAAGTAATAAAATGGATTCAACAAGAAGTCAGATTCAAAAACTAATAGAAGAGGAATATATTAAAGTTAATGAGGTGAAAACCAAGAGCAATTATAAGCTTCGTAAAGGTGACGTTGTTACTACATTCGAAAAGGAACCTGAGGTTTTAGAGGTTACCCCTGAAAATATTCCTATAGAAATAATATACGAGGATAATGATATTGTAGTTGTTAATAAGCATAGAGGCATGGTTGTACATCCTGCACCAGGAAACTATACAGGAACCCTTGTAAATGCTCTTTTATACCACTGTAAAAACCTTTCAAGTATTAATGGAGTAATAAGACCAGGTATAGTTCATAGAATTGATAAGGATACAACTGGAGTGCTTGTTGTAGCTAAAAATGACGCTGCACACCAAAGTTTATCGAATCAAATTAAGGATCATACTGTTACAAGATGTTATACTGCATTAACAGAGGGAGTTATAAAGACAGAGGGTGGTACAGTAGATCAGCCTATTGGAAGACATGGTGTAGACAGAAAAAAAATGTGTATTACAGAGAAAAATTCACGTCATGCAATAACACATTATAGTGTAATTGAAAGATTTAGTAGGAATACTTTAATCGAGGCAAGACTTGAAACTGGTAGAACACATCAGATTAGAGTACACATGGCACATTTAGGATTTCCACTTGTTGGGGACCCTGTTTATGGATATAAGAAACAAAAGTTTTCAATTGGAGGTCAGGCATTACATGCTAAAAAGCTTGGCTTTATTCACCCATCAACTGGTGAGTATGTAGAGTTTGAAGCTGAATTACCTGCTGACTTTATAAAAATTCTAAAAGTATTAAAAAACGCTTGATAATATATTACAAATGTAATATAATTAATTTTAGATGAGAACCTTTAAGTTGGTCCAGTGAGGCTGTAAGGAGTAATTATTTATAATAGGTATATACTAACTTCTTGCAGTTCGCAAGAAGTTTTTTTTGTTCTCAAGGAGGTATTTATGAAAGTAAAGGCACAGCTACTTGACGAAAAAAGTATAAACAGAGCACTTGTTAGAGTATCACATGAGATAATCGAAAAAAACAAGGGTGTTGAAGATATTATACTTGTAGGAATTAAAACAAGAGGTGTACCACTTGCTGAAAGAATTGCAAGCTATATTGAGAAGTTTGAAGGTACAAGAGTTCCAATAGGAACATTAGATATTACTTTATATAGAGATGACCTTACAGAGAAAGATTACATACCAAAGGTTAACGACAGTAGTATGCCAATATCAATAGATAACAAAATTGTTATACTTGTTGATGATGTGTTATACACTGGAAGAACAGTTAGATCAGCACTAGATGCTATAATAGATATAGGAAGACCAAAATGTGTACAGCTAGCTATATTAATAGATAGGGGGCATAGGGAACTTCCAATTAGAGCTGACTATGTAGGTAAAAATGTTCCAACATCAATCGAAGAAATCGTAAAGGTTGAATTAAGCGATACGGATGGAGAGGACAAGGTTACAATAGGCGAAAATGAATAATCTTTTAAATTAGTCCTGTGAGACTAATAAAGAAGGGGGAAAATGAATTATGTATCAAGTAAAAGAAGAAATCAAAAAGGACTACGTAGACGTAGGGGAAAAGCTACCATTTATTAAGGCATTCCCACTAAGCCTTCAACACATGTTTGCAATGTTTGGAGCATCAGTTTTAGTACCAATTATATTTGGAATTGACCCAGGAATAGTACTTTTATTTAACGGTATTGGAACACTTTTATACATTGCAATTACTAAGGCAGGTATTCCTTCATACCTTGGTTCAAGTTTTGCGTTCTTAGCACCAGCTGGGGCGATTATAACTACTCAAGGTTACGATTATGCACTAGGTGGATTTATTGCAACAGGTGCAGTATTTACTTTAGTAGGATTTATTGTTAAGAAGACAGGTACAAATTGGATTAACGTATTATTCCCACCTGCAGCTATGGGAGCTATCCTTGCTGTAATGGGGTTAGAGCTTGCACCAACAGCTGCTAACATGGCTGGATGGATAGCAACACCGGAAGCACCAATTAACATGAATAGTGTTATTATTTCAGTAACAACACTTTCAGTTGCAGTACTAGGTTCAATGATGTTTAGAGGTTTCATGAAAGTTATACCAGTTCTTATATCAGTAGTAGTTGGATATGCAGTTGCATATGGACTTGGAGAAGTAAGTTTTGAATTAGTTGCCAAGGCTTCATGGTTTGCATTCCCAGAGATTGTAACACCTAAGTTTAGCATGGTTGCAATAATAACTATACTACCAGCGGTATTCGTACTACTAGCAGAACATATTGGACACCTTGTAGTTACAAGTAACTTAGTTGGAAGAAAGCTTGAAGAGAACCCAGGACTTCATAGATCACTTATGGGAGACGGTATCTCAACAATGATTTCAGGATTCTTTGGATCAGTCCCAACAACAACATACGGTGAAAACATTGGAGTTATGTCAATAACTAGAGTTTACAGTGTATGGGTTATTGGAGGAGCAGGGGCTCTATCAATACTATTATCAGTATGTGGTAAGCTTTCAGCTTTAATAAGAACGATACCTCAACCAGTAATGGGAGGAATTTGTATACTACTATTTGGTTCAATAGCAGTTGCAGGTCTTAGAGTACTAGTAGAACAAGCTGTTGACTACTCAAAGTCAAAGAATCTAATTCTTACAGCAGTAGTTATGTCAATAGGACTAAGTGGAGTACATGTTAATGTTGGAGTTCCTCTAGCAGGAATGGGACTAGCTACAATAGTTGCTATCTCAATCAACATAATATTCCTAATCCTAGAGAAGTTTAAGTTAACAAACGAATAATATAAAGTATAAAGCCCTAAGGATTTCCTTAGGGCTTATTTTATTTATCAAGTTTTGTCAATGTATTAACCTTATTTTCATCAGGTGTAATATAAATAGTTTTATTAGTTGAGTATATAACCATTCCAGGCTTGCTTCCTGATGGTTTTTTAACGTTTTTACGCTCTGTATAATCAACTGGTACGTTAGTTGAGTTTTTACCCTTACTATGGAAGGCAGCAAGATTTGCAGCTTCAACTATAGCATCATCTGATATTTTTCCAGATTTAGATTTAATAATAACATGGGACCCTGGTATATCCTTAGTGTGAAGCCATATATCACTAGACACTGCAAACTTAGTTGTTAAATAATCATTTTGATGATTGTTTTTACCTACATATATATCGAATCCATCACTTGATACATAGTGATATGGAAGGGATTTTTTACTGTTTTTATGTGTTTTACCCTTCTTCTTAATATAGGATAGGTTAATAAGCTCCATTTTAATCTCCTCAAGGGTTTCAACATCCCTTGCATTCTCTACATTGTATAGAGTGTTTTCTAGGTAAATAGACTCATCCTCAGCCTCTATAAGCTGACTCTCTACCGTATCAATTGTACTTTTTTCCTTTGCATATCTTTTGTAGTACTTCTGAGCATTTTGGTTAACAGATAATGACTCGTCAAGTGGTATCGTAATATCAGAAAAATTTTCATCATAAAAATTCTGTAAAGTTACGCTTTTAAGACCATCACTTAATGAATATTGGTTAGCCATTAATATATCTCCATATACCTTGTATAAATCATGGTTACTACATTCAATTAGCTTTTCCTTGTGTATTTGTATCTTTTTAAGATTTCTATCGTATAAATTAGAAACTAATTTAAATAAATCGCTATATTTTTGTTTTAGAGAGTTTTTAAGATCTCTTTGTCCATAGAAATTATCTAAAAGTTTAGATGGAGAATCATATCCTATACTAGAAAGACCCTCAAATGACTTTAAAGGAAGACAGTAAAAATCGTTCATAATATCATCCTTATAATATATCTTATAGGAAAAGTCATGGCTTTTAGTTTTAGCTATATAATAGAAAAAGTTAGAACATATATTTTCTCTTTCATCCTTTAAAAGTTCAATAGTCTTTTTATTTTTAATATCTCCTGCAATATCATCGCTAAATTTTTTACAAATACCTAGGAAGGAATTCATAATAGATTTTGTAATAGGTTCAAGATCATGCCTGTTAATACATGAATCAAACTCCATAGCATTAATATTTAATGGGCTTATTTTATCAGATGTAGGAGGAGATATATATTCAAATCCCGGTAAAACGGTTCTATATCTACTAGTTTCTGATGTTATATGTTTAATAGAATCAATTATTTTGTTTTCGCTATTAATTAGTATTATGCTACTATGTTTGCCCATTATTTCAATAATTAAATTATAGTTAATAGGGTAGCCAAGTTCATCTTTACCCTCAAGTGAAAAGTTAACTATTCTATCAAAGTTAACCTGGTCAACACTAAGCACACGTGCACCTGTTAAATGCTTTCTAAGAACCATACAAAATCCAGGTGGTACTAGTGGGTTATCCTTATCATTTTCTGTTATATGTACTCTTGGGAAAGATGGGTTAGATGTTAATAATACTTTGTTTGTTTTTCTATCTTTTCTAATGTATAAAATAATCTCATCCTTGGTTGGTTGGTGAATCTTATCAATTCTGCCATCTATAAGGGATGAAAGTTCATTTACAATACTATTAGTAAAAAATCCGTCAAAGGGCATTGTACTACCTCCGTTACTTGTTGTTAGTTTATTTTATTTAAGTTATAGTAATATAATAATATAAATTGCGCAACATAGAAATCATAAATTAAATATAGTTAGGAGATTGTTATGAAATTTTCAAAAATGCATGGACTTGGAAATGACTTTATAATAATTGAAAACAATGATTTGCATGGGGATGAACTATCAAAGATTGCATTAACTGTGTGTAATAGAAATTTTTCAGTTGGGGCAGATGGACTTTTAGTAGTTAGAAAGTCAACCTCTGCAGATGTTAGAATGGATATTATAAATGCAGATGGTAGTTATGCTGCAATGTGTGGAAACGGTATAAGATGTTTTTGTAAGTATGTATATGACAAGGGAATAGTTAAAAAACCTATAATAAATGTAGAAACAGGTGCAGGGATACTTACAGCATATATTGATATTGTAGATAATTCTGCAGGTGCTATTAAGATTAATATGGGCAACTATTCACTTAATAAAGAAGAAGTAGGATTTTTATTAGAGGATGATATAGAAGACTATACTGTAATAATAGATAATAAGGAGTATAGGGTAACTACTATGCTACTTGGTGTACCCCACACTATTGTATATGTTGATAACATTCAAGAGGATGAAGTTATAAGGGTAGGAAGTCAAATTGAGAAACTACCTATATATAAGGATGGTACTAACGTTAACTTTGTAAGAATTATAGATGAGGATAATATTGAGGTTAGAACCTTTGAAAGAGGGGCAGGTATTACATATGCATGTGGAACAGGGGTAAGTGCAAGTGTAGTATGTGGAATACTGAAAAACAAAAATTCAAATATAGTCAATGCTAAGGTTTATGCAGGGATAATTAGGATAGAATATATAGAGGGAAATATATATATGTCAGGACCTGCACAGTTTATTTGTGATGGGGAGTTTTATTTCTAAAATAAAACTTTAAAAATCATGTGTAATTATGTATAATTAGAAGGAAAACGCTTTAAAGTAGAGAAAAATAAACAAAACAGCTGAAAAAGCAAATTTAAATAAATAAGTCGGTAGGTGAAGAGATTGATAAAAAGTATGACGGGGTACGGAAGAGGAACTAATGAATTAGAAGGACTTAGCTTTAATGTTGAACTTAAATCAGTAAATAATAGATATTTAGATATTAACATTAGACTGCCAAGAGCTATTAATTCTCTTGAAGATAGAATCAGAAAAGAAATATCTTCAAAGGTATCAAGAGGTAAAGTAGATGTTTTTATAACATTTGAAAACAAATCAGAAAGTAACGTTAACATTAATGTTGACGAAAATATGGCTAATGCATATTTTAGTGCATATTCTCACCTAAAGAGCTTATTAAATATAGAAGAAAATATATCATTATCATTAATTTCTAGAGCTCCAGATGTTATTAATGTAGAAAAAGAAGAAGAGGACCTTGATAAAATATGGGGTGTTCTTAAAACTGCATTAAATGAAGCTTTAACTATGTTCCTTAGCATGAGAGAAGCAGAGGGAAGTAAGCTTTGTGATGATGTACTTTCAAGATGTGACTTTATACTTGATATGATCGAAAAGGTTGAAGAAAGATCACCAAGTGTTGTTGCAGAATATAGAGAGAAGATAACTCAAAGACTAAATGATTTTCTTGGAGAAGTTGAAATTGATCAAGTTAGACTTTTAAACGAGGTAGCATTCTTCTCAGATAAATGTAGTATTGCAGAGGAAACAGTAAGACTTAGAAGTCATATTGTTCAGCTTAAGTCTTCACTTGAAGTTGTTGATGAGTCAGTTGGAAGAAAGTTAGACTTTTTAATTCAAGAGATGAATAGAGAAACTAATACTATAGGATCTAAGGCAAATGATCTTACTATAACAAGAGTTGTTGTTGATATAAAGAGTGAAATAGAAAAAATCAGAGAACAGATTCAAAACATAGAATAAGGGGGAAGTAAAATGTCTATAAAACTTATAAACATAGGATTTGGTAATATTGTTTCAGCTAATAGAATAGTTGCAATAGTAAGCCCAGAGTCAGCTCCTATAAAGAGAATTATTCAAGAGGCAAGGGATAGAGGAATGCTTATTGATGCTACATATGGAAGAAGAACTAGAGCAGTTGTTATAACTGATAGTGACCATATTATATTATCAGCTGTTCAGCCAGAAACAGTAGCTCACAGACTTGTTGTTAAGGATGCAGAGCCTGAGCAAGATGAAAGTGATGAATAATTATAATAGATAGGGTGAATAACATGAGAAAAGGTATACTTGTTGTACTTTCAGGACCTTCAGGAACAGGAAAGGGAACTATATGTAAAGAGCTTCTTAGCAAAAATAAAACATTAAAGATTTCCATTTCATGTACTACAAGATCTCCAAGGGAAGGTGAAGTAGATGGAGTTAACTACTTCTTTACAAGTGAAGATAAATTTAAAAGCATGGTAAGTGAGAATAAGTTCTTAGAACATGCTAATGTATATGGGAATTTTTACGGAACACCTAGAGAGTATGTTGAAAAAACTTTAGAAATGGGTTATGATGTACTTTTGGAGATAGATACTCAGGGTGCCCTTAATGTAAAGGACACTTTTAAAGATGGAGTATTTATTTTTGTTCTTCCACCATCACTTGCAGAGCTTAAAAGCAGGATTGTAGGTAGAGGAACAGAAACAGAAGAAACTCTTAATAAGAGATTTGGTGCTGCTGCTAGTGAAATTAAACTTGCAACAAAGTACCACTATGGAGTTATTAATGACACTGTAGATAATGCTGTTAGTGTTATAGAAGGTATAATACGAGCAGAAAAGTGTAAAATAGATAGAATAATAGATGATTTAGATGTATTTCAGGAGGTTAAATAGTTATGAGTAATTCAATGATTAATCCACCAATTATCGATCTTTTAGACAAGGTTGGAAACAGATATTCACTAGTTGTAGTTGCGGCTAAAAGAGCTAGAAACATTATTGATGGAGAAGAACCAAACGTACAAGTACCATCAAATAAGCCAGTTACTATTGCAGTTGCTGAAATTAATCAAGGAAAGATTGAGTTCGAATCACTAAAAGAAGGTATTAAGTAGTACATGACAAGGAAGAAAACTGTTGTATTAGGTGTTACAGGTGGAATTGCTGTTTACAAGTCACTTGATATTGTAAGCAGACTTAAAAAAAAGGGTATTGATGTGTTTGTTATTATGACAAAATCAGCCCAGGAGTTTGTTACAGAACTTAGTTTTAGATCCTTAAGCCTTAACCCTGTTACGACTGATATGTTTGAGACGCCTTCAAGCTTTGATGTTGAACATATATCACTAGCACAAAGAGCAGACGTTTTTCTAGTTGCACCTGCAACTGCAAACATAATCGGTAAGGTTGCAAATGGAATAGCGGATGATATGTTATCAACCACTATTATGGCAACAACAGCACCTGTTGTATTTGTACCAGCTATGAATACTAATATGTATCTTAATAAGATAAATCAGCGTAATATTAGTATACTTAAGGAATATGGATATAATTTTATAGATCCTATAAGTGGAAGACTTGCTTGTGGAGATGTTGGCATTGGTAAAATGGAATCTCCAGAGGTTATAGTTGAATACGTTGAATCACTGCTTACTGAAAAGGATTACAGTGGTAAAAACCTTCTTATAACGGCAGGTCCTACAAGTGAAAATATAGACCCTGTTCGCCATATTACGAATAAGTCATCTGGCAAAATGGGATATGCACTTGCAAGAGCTGCCAGAAATAGAGGTGCAAATGTAACTTTAATTACAGGTAAAACCTCCATTGAAAAGCCTAATTTTATTAATATTGTTGAGGTGTTTTCAGCTAAGGAGATGCATGATAAGGTTATGGATAACCTAGAAAGTGCGGATATAGTAATTAAGGCTGCGGCTGTTTCAGATTATAGACTAGAGAGAGAGTCTACTCAGAAGATTAAAAAATCCTCTAACGAGTTAACCCTTAATCTTATAAAGAATAAGGACATTCTTAAGTCGATTTCAAATAAAAAGGGTAATAGGATAATAGTAGGCTTTGCAGCTGAAACAGAGAATCTAATTGAGAATGCAAAGAAGAAGATACAATCTAAAAACCTTGATATGATAATTGCTAATGATGTTTCAAGAAATGACTCAGGGTTTAATGTTGATACTAATAAGGTAACAATTATAACAAGGGATAGTATAGAAGAACTTGATACTAAGTCAAAGGATGAGGTTTCCAATGATATTTTAGATAGAATACTTAAAATTAAGCGCTAATAGCGCTTTTTTTCTATATATGGGAGGTGATTAATATAATTGCATCGGTAATAGTATCGAATTCATCACGTGAAGTTGATAGGGAATTTGACTATAAGATACCTGAAAGTCTAGAGGATCTTGTTAAGGTAGGAAGCTTAGTTATAATACCATTTGGTCTTTACAATAATTACATAGAAGGAATTGTTGTTGATATTAAGGAAATCTCACAGTATGATCTATCAAAGGTTAAATATATTGCAGATGTATTACATAGTGACTTGTCATTAAGTGAAAAGGATATTAATCTTGCTAAATATATAAGAAACTACTATTTATCAACCCTTAGCGATGCATTAAATTTAATGCTTCCACCTAGAAAGAATATTAAGCAGGATATTTATATAAAATATATATCTAAAGTAGATGGAATTACTAAGACAGAAGATAATATTTTAGATTATCTTAATGAAGTAGGTGAAGTAACTCTTGAAAAACTTAATAAGGACTTAAATAGTAAGGTGAAATTTTCTCAAATAGCATCACTTCAAAAAAGAGGGGCACTAGGATATAGGAAAGACTTTACTAAACTTAAAAATGAAAAAGAAGAGTATGTTTACTATATAGACAATGAATGCCTATGTAGAGAATTTATTAATACATCATCAAGTAGGGCTAAAAAGCAGATTCTGCTTGTGAAAGATTTACTAGAAAATATTAATAAGCCATATACACTAGGCGAGATAAAAGAAGAATTTAATACATCGGATAGTGTAATTAAATCATTAGTAGAAAAGGGAATTATTAATAAAAGCCTTAGAAGGGTTTTTAGACTGGCATATAATAGAGAGTTTACCTACGATAGGGTAACACTTACTGAGGATCAGGAAAGGGTAATAAACTCTGTAGTTTCAAGTTATATGGGAAGTAGAAATACTACTCTTTTATATGGAGTAACCTCAAGTGGAAAAACAGAAGTTTATCTAAATCTTGTTGAAAGGTTTTTAAAGGAAGGATACTCAAGTATAATACTAGTACCTGAAATTTCACTAACGCCACAAACAGTTGAGAGATTTAAGGGGAGATTTAAGGATGTAGTAGCAATTCTTCATAGTAGATTATCTGATGGCGAAAGATTTGATGAATACATGAAGATAAAGTCAGGTAAAGCTAGGGTTATAATAGGTGCTAGAAGTGCAATATTTGCACCTGCAAAGGACTTAAAGCTTATAATAGTTGATGAGGAACATGAAAGTGCTTATAAGTCAGAGTCTAGTCCAAGATATAATGCTAAAAATATTGCAAAGTATAGGGCAGATATTGAGGGAGGATTACTACTACTTTCATCTGCTACTCCTTCTGTAGAATCATTTTATAAGGCTAAAATAGGGGAATATAACCTTGAAGTTATGGATAAGAGATATAACCAAAGGGAAATGCCAAGTGTTACTATAGCAGATATGAAGGAAGAACTTATGATGGGTAATAGATCTATATTTAGTAGGAAGTTATATTCTAGCATAGGAAATTCCCTAGAAAGTAACAATCAGGTAATACTATTTTTAAATAGACGTGGTCATTCAACATTCGTATCATGTAGAAAATGTGGTTATGTATGTGAGTGTGATAATTGTAGTGTTACATTAACATACCACCATAAGGCTAGGATGCTTAAGTGCCATCATTGTAGTCGTGAATACAGGGTTCCAACTATTTGTCCTAAATGTCAAAGTAAATATATTAAGTATTTTGGAGTAGGTACCCAGAGAATAGAAGAAGAAACTAAAAAGCATTTTAAAGATTCAAGTATTTGTAGAATGGACAGTGATACAACAAGTAAAAAGGGATCGTACGATATTATTTATAGTGATTTTAAAAATAAAAAGTATAATATATTAGTTGGAACCCAAATGATATCTAAGGGAATGGACTTTAAGGATGTAACAACAGTTGGGGTAATTTCAGCTGATATAAGCTTAAACTCACCAGACTTTAGAGCAGCAGAGAGGACATTTCAGCTTCTAACCCAGGTTTCAGGTAGATGTGGACGAGGAGATGAAATAGGTGAAGTTGTAGTACAAACATATACTCCGGATCACTTTAGCATTAGATGTGCAAAGGATCATGACTTTATAACTTTTTATAATGAGGAAATTAAAATAAGACAAATGCTTAATTATCCACCATTTACAAGGCTTATACATATTGTAGTTACATCTATTAATGAGAATCTTTTGAAAGAAACTTGTTTAATTCTTAAGGATGAAATAAAAAGTTTAATAAGTGGAGTAGGTGTATTAATAGGACCTTCACCATGTATTATATATAAAATCAAAGATAGATATAGATATCACTTTATAATTAAAGGTGATATTGGTGGTAGTAAGATAAAGGTGCTTGATTTACTTCAAAAAAACGTGCAAAATAAAGATATAAGCTTTATGATAGATGTAGACCCCTATACATTAACTTAAGGAGGAAAGAATTATGGCATTAAGAGAGATTAGAAAAATAGGCGATGATGTTTTAAAGAAAAAGTGTAGAAAAGTAGAGGTTTTCGATAAAAAACTTGAAACTCTTATAGAAGATATGATAGATACTATGTATGAAGCAGAGGGTGTTGGACTTGCTGCACCACAAATTGGTGTATTAAAGCAGGTTGTTGTTATAGATATTGGTGATGAGAATGGAGTATATGTTCTTATTAATCCAGAGATAATAGATCAAAAGGGAAGCCAAATAGACGACGAGGGGTGCTTAAGCATTCCAGGTGTTTTTGATAAGGTAGAAAGACCAAATGTAGTTACAGTTAGATTCCAAAACATTAAGGGAGACCATTATGAATTAACAGGGGAAGAATTCCTTGCAAGAGCAATTTGTCATGAAGTTGACCACCTTAATGGAACACTATTTGTAGAAAGGGTATCAAAGTAAGGTATATTAGATTATGAATATAGTTTTTATGGGAACACCAGACTATGCAGCACACTCACTAAGTAGCATAGTAGATAAGCATAACGTATCTTTAGTAATTACTCAACCTGACAAGCCAAAGGGAAGAGGTCAAAAGATGCAGTTTACTCCTGTAAAGGAGGTTGCGGTTAAGCATAATATTAAGGTTTTACAGCCAAACCGCATAAAAAACGAACCAGAAGTTATAGAAGAGATTAAAGCTCATAATCCAGATGTAATTGTAGTAGTTGCCTATGGACAAATATTATCTAAGGAAATACTAGATATTCCAAAGTACGGATGTATTAATGTTCATGCATCAATACTTCCAAGTTTAAGAGGAGCAGCTCCTATAAACTGGACTATTATTAATGGTGATAAGGTAACTGGAGTTACTATAATGCAAATGGATGTAGGTCTTGACACAGGTGATATGCTTTTAAAGAAGGAAATTCAAATTCTTGAAGAGGAAACAGCAGGTGAACTTCACGATAGATTAATGATTCTAGGTGGAGAGGCACTGTCGGAGGTCCTTCCTTTAATTGAAAGTGGAAATATTACCCCTGAAAAACAAGATGATAGCCTTTCAAGTTATGCACATATGATGAAAAAAGACTTAGGTCATGTTAACTGGGATAATGATGTAGATGTTATATATAATTTGATTAGGGGAGTTATTCCATGGCCAGGTGCCTACACTTATTATGGAGAAGATACACTAAAAATTTGGTCTGCATGTAAGTGTGAAGGAAATAACTTAAAGAGTCCTGGTGAAGTTCTAAAAGCTTCAAAGGAAGGAATTGTAGTAAACTGCAAAAATGGAGCTATTCTTATTAAAGAGCTTCAAAAAGTTGGGGGAAAAAGACTAGATGCACAAAGTTTCTTAAATGGTAATACGTTGGCTTTAGGAGAAGTACTGAAGTAAGAGGTGAATGTATATGATATTTGATCCAACTTATATTATTATTGTACCAGCACTACTGCTTAGTTTATATGCACAGTTTAAGGTACAATCAACATTTAGTAAATATCTAAATATCCCATCTAAAATGGGAGAAACAGGATTTACTGTTGCAAGAAAATTATTAGACTCTAAAGGGTTATATTCTATTCAAGTAGAAGTAACAAGGGGAAGGTTATCTGACCACTATGATCCGATAAGCAGAGTAATTAGGTTATCTGAGGATGTTTACTATGGTAATAGTATTTCATCTATAAGCGTTGCAGCCCATGAAACAGGCCATGCTATTCAGCATGCTGAGGGGTACTCACCACTAATGTTACGCCATAGATTATTTAAGGTAGCAAATATAGGGTCTAATCTTTCATGGGTGTTTATTATACTTGGGATTTTATTTACAGCATCTAATTTAATACTACTTGGTATAATATTCTTTACAGGTGCGGTGGCATTTCAAGTTATAACTCTTCCAGTAGAATTTAATGCAAGTGCAAGGGCACTTAAACTACTTGAAAGTAATCATATTTTATATTCTGATGAAATTGGTAGTGCTAAAAGTGTTCTAGGAGCAGCAGCTTTAACATATGTTGCAGCAGCATTAACCTCTATATTAGAACTTGCAAGATTAATACTTATATATAATAGAAGTAATGATTAACTGTTGAGGGTAAAGCTTTTAAGTTTTACCCTCATATTAGTTTTATGTATTAATTTTATAGTCAAATGAAAGAATAAAATATATAATATTTTTTAGGTATATTTTTATATATAATAAAACACGCGGAGGATAAAATGAAGAGTAACGGAAGGTATGTAGCAGTTAAAACGCTGTATGATATAGAGAAAAAGGGAGCATACTCAAATTTAAAGCTTACCAATAATTTTAATAAATCAGAGCTTTCACCAAGTGATAAGTCACTTGCGACAGAAATACTATATGGTTCTATTAGATGGAAAAAAAGATTAGATTACACTATTAAAAAATTCTCTAGCATTAAACTTAAAAATATAGACATGTGGACTTTATGTACACTTAGATGTGCTATATATGAAATATATTTTCTAGATAGGGTTCCTGATTTTGCAACTGTTAATGAGGCTGTAGAAATTATTAAGTCAAAGGAAAAAAGCAAGAGACATGGTGCATTTGCAAATGCATTACTTAGAAACCTACTTAGAAACAAGCAGGAGTTCTACAATATTAATATACAGGACAAAATTCAAAATATGGCAGTTGAATACTCACAGCAGGAATGGTTCATAAAGAAGCTTCTTAAAAGCTTTGGACCTAAAAAATCAAAGCTTATCCTTGAAATGAGTAATAAGTCTCCTAAGTTAACATTAAGGGTAAATAATTTAAAGACTAATAAGGGTGATTTAGTAAAGTCCTTAGAGGCATGTGGATGCACTATATATGAAAGTAAGGTAGAAGATGCTGTTAAGGTTAAGGGACTATCTTCACTAGAAAAAACAAGCCTATATATAGATGGACATTTTACTGTTCAAGATGAGAGTTCAATGCTTGCACCTATTTGTCTTGCACCTAAAGCATGTGAGAATGTATTAGATCTATGTAGTGCACCAGGTGGAAAATCAACGTATATGGCCCAAATAATGAATAATGAGGGAAGCATAACTTCATGTGATGTATTTGAACATAAGCTTAAGTTAATAAATGAGGCAGCAGAAAGACTTTCGATTAATATAATAACTACAATGGTTAATGATGCAGCACAGCTTAATGAAGAGTTTATAGGTAAATTTGATAAGGTTCTTGTTGATGTGCCTTGTTCAGGACTTGGTATTATTAGAAAGAAGCCAGAGATAAGATGGAATATTAAAGAAGAAGATATTGAAAGTCTAGCTAGTTTACAAGAAAAAATACTTAATAATGCTTCAAAATACCTTAAAAAAGGTGGGAAGATTGTTTATAGTACTTGTACAATTACAGAGGAAGAAAATGAAGATGTTATAAACAATTTCCTTAAAAATAACAATGATTTTATGCTTGAGGATATTTCTTCATACATACCATTTAATATAGATACTGCAAGTAAAGGATATGTAAAGCTTTTACCTGGAGAATTCGATACAGATGGATTCTTTATTGCAAAGCTTTCAAAAAAAGGAGAGTAAAGTGGATTTAAGAGATTTAACAATAGATGAAATTAAGGTATATCTACAAGAAATTGGAGAAAAGCCATTTAGAGCAAAACAAATTTTTAAATGGATTCATAAATCAATAGAAGATATAGATGATATGAGTGATTTATCAAAAGATCTTAGAGAAAAGTTGAAAAAAGATGCATACATATGTAATATGAATATTGTAGGCAAAATGGAGTCTAGGGTTGATGGTACTATAAAGTATCTTATGTCTATGAAGGATGGAAATGTAATAGAATGTGTATTTATGAAGTATAAACACGGAAACTCTATATGCATTTCAACTCAAGCAGGATGTAGAATGGGGTGTACATTCTGTGCATCTACTATCGGAGGTAAAAACCGTGATCTTACAGCAGGTGAGATGATAGGTCAGATACTAAAGGTTCAGTTAGATACTGGTGAGAATATATCTAATATTGTTTTAATGGGAACTGGGGAACCATTTGATAATTACGAAAATGTTATGAAGTTCCTGTCACTTGTTAACTCAGGGGATGGAATTAATATAGGCATGAGACATATTACAATTTCAACATGTGGACTTGTACCAGAAATAAAAAGACTTGCAGATGATAATAGCCAAGTTACACTTGCGATATCACTGCACTCACCATACGATGAGGCTAGAAAGCAGATTATGCCTATAGCTAGAAAATATAGTCTTGATGAGTTAATGGAAGCCTGTAGATATTATATAAATAAGACATCAAGAAGAATTACATTTGAATATTCATTAATAGATGGGGTTAATGATCATAGGGAGTTTGCAGAGGAGCTAATAAGACTTCTTTCAGGTATGCTTTGTCATGTTAATTTAATACCAATTAATCAAGTAAAAGAAAGAGACTACAAAAAATCCAACAAAAAAAGAGTGGATGAGTTTAAGTCTATTCTTGAAAGAGGTGGAATAAGCACAACTGTTAGACGTGAATTAGGAAGTGATATCGACGCAGCATGTGGTCAGCTAAGGAGACAATATTTAAATAAGCTTGACTGAGGTGATAGATTTGAGAATCAACAAAACTACCCATATTGGAATGGTAAGGGAAGTTAATGAAGATAGTATATTAACATATGAGAATAAGGACTATACCATTTTAATTGTTGCTGATGGAATGGGAGGTCATAATGCAGGTGAAATTGCAAGTGATATTGCGGTAAATACTCTTAATCAGTATATAGAGAGTAACTTTAATATTTATGATGATTATGAAGACCTTTTAAGAGACGCTATACTTGAAGCTAATAAAAATATTTTTAAGCATTCAAGTGAATCAGAAACATTAAACGGAATGGGTACAACAATTACAGCACTACTTGTAGTTAAGGATGGGGCATATATAGCACATGTAGGAGATAGTAGGGCTTATATTGTTAGAGATAATGCTATAAGACAAATTACAGAGGACCACTCATATATTAATGAGCTTCTTAAAAAGGGAGCAATAACTGAGGAAGAAGCAAGTGTTCATCCTATGAAAAATCTTATAACAAGGGCAGTTGGTACTGACAAGTATGTAGTTATTGATACTTTTCAAGAGGCTATCCACTTAAATGATTATTTTATTTTATGTAGTGATGGATTAACAAGATACGTTACAGAGTCTGAAATACTTGAATTTATATTTAAGGGAAGTAGTGTAGATGAAATAGTTGAAACCGCAAACCTTAGAGGAGGAAAAGACAATATTTCACTTATAGTAGCTAGAAAGGAGGATATTTATGAGTAATTTCAATAAGAAAGTACTTGGTAACAGATATACCTTATTAGAGAAGGCAGGAGACGGAGGAATGGCTCTTGTTTATAAGGCTAAATGTGAACTTCTAAATAGAAATGTAGCAGTTAAAATCCTAAGACCTGAACTTACAGCAGATGAGGATTTTATTAAGAAATTTAAAAGTGAGTCACAGGCAGTAGCTAGTCTATCACATCCTAATATAGTAAATGTATACGATATAGGAAGTGAAGATGGTGTATATTATATTGTTATGGAGTATATAGATGGTATAACGCTTAAGGATTACATAAAAAAGCATGGTAAACTTGAATATAAGCAGGCACTTGATATTACAAAGCAAATAGCAAGAGCCCTTGAGCATGCTCATAAAAACGGTATAATACATAGAGATATTAAGCCTCATAACATATTAATTACAGACGAGGGGGTTGTTAAAGTAGCAGACTTTGGAATAGCAAGAGCTGCAACAAGTGCTACTATGACAAACACTAAAACAGTAATGGGTTCTGTTCACTATGTTTCACCAGAACAGGCTAAGGGAAGTGTTATAGATAGTAAAACAGATATATATTCACTTGGTATTGTTATGTATGAGCTTTTAACAGGGGATGTTCCATTTAATGGAGAAAGTCCTATAGCTGTTGCATTAAAGCATATACAAGAAGATATTACAAAACCATATAATATTAATATTCCTGTTGGAGTATGGGATATTGTTGCTAAGGCAACAACAAAGGACCCACTTAAAAGATATCAAAGTTTAACTGAAATGCTAGGCGATATATCAAAGGCAAATATAAATCCTAATGTATCATTAATTTCACAGGGAATAGATGAAAGTACTAGGGTAATATCTACAGACGAAATAGAAAAAGCACTTAATGATAAGACTCAAAAAATAGATATGTCATCATATAATTTCAATGATTATGAAGATGAAATTGAAGATGATTATGATGAGGAAGATGAATATGAAATAAATCGTAAAGAGAGAATTAAGAAAAAGTCTAAGTCTAAACCTAGGGGAATTAAGAAGGGTATAATTTTTGCTATTATAGGAATTTTACTTTTAGGTGGCATTGGATTTGCTTTTCTTTCAGGGTCTCCAAACGAAGTTAAAATACCAACTGTTATAGGGCTTAAAAAAGATGAGGCTATTAAGGTTCTTGAGGAGAAAAATCTTGTAGTTGATATTAAGAAAATAGCATCTGATAAACCCCTAGACCAGGTTATTGATGTAAGTCCTAGCGAGGGTATGAATGTTAAAGAAAAAAGCACTGTTATAATAACGGTAAGTGAAGGTGTTAAGACTGTTCGTGTACCTAATATTAAGCGTCGAACAATCGATGAGGCCAGAGTAGAACTTGAAGCTGTAGGTCTAGAACTTGGAGAAGTAAAGAGAGAGTTTAGTGATAGCATTGAAAAAGATAGGGTAGTGTCCCAGTCGGTAGAATCAAATCAGGAGGTTCCAGAGGGAACTAGAGTTGATATAACTTTAAGTAATGGACCTAAGGAAATTTTATCTAAGGTTCCAAACCTAAAGGGTAAAACATTTGATGAGGTTAAGGAACTTCTTGAGAGAAATAAATTAGTTCTTGGAAGTGTTAGATACGGAAATGACTCATCAAAACCAGATGGGGTTGTTATTGAACAAAGTGTATCATCAGGTATGAATATTAAAGAAGGCAGCGTTGTTGATATAGTAATTAATAAGGTTGAAGATGGTGACATAGATGATGATAAGGACCCTGGAACTAATCCAGATTCAAATGGCAATGGGTCCGGTGGTGAAGGAACTAAGCCACCAACAGGAACAGGTTCAGTAACCAAACCTAACAACTAAAATATTAAGGAGAGTTATATGGAACAAGGAGTAATAGTAAAGGGAATATCAGGGTTTTATTATGTTAAGACCACTACAGGTGAGATTATTGAATGTAAGGCAAGGGGAAAATTTAGAAAAAGCAAGATTTCACCTTTAGTTGGGGATAAGGTAGATATAGAGCTACTTGGAGACTTAAAAGGTTCTATTGAAAATATACATGAAAGATCCTCAGAGCTTATTAGACCGAATGTTGCAAACGTTGATCAAGCAGTGGTTGTATTTGCTCTAAAAAACCCAGATGTAAACTATACTCTTTTAAATAAGATACTAATAGTTATTGAGCATCATGGTATAGACGCAATAATATGTCTTAATAAGGCAGACCTTGATGAGGGTGAATTTGAAAAAACTGAGGCTATATATGGAAAAATAGGATATAAGATTATAAGGGCCAATGCATTAAGTGGAGATGGCCTTGATAATCTTCATGAATGTTTAAAAGGTAAAATAACAGTATTTGCAGGTCCATCAGGGGTTGGTAAGTCAACAATTACAAATAGGATTCAAGGAAGTGTTGTAATGGAAACCGGTGGACTAAGTAAAAAGATAAGTAGAGGGCGTCATACAACACGTCATGCCCAGCTAATTGAGGTGACGGAGGATACATTTGTTCTTGATACCCCAGGATTTTCATCTATGGATCTTAGTTTTATTAAGCCATCAGAACTTCAATATGAATTTAAAGAGTTTAAAGTAGGAGAATGTAAATTTACAACATGTTTACATAACAAAGAGATTGGATGTAGAATAAAGCAGGATGTTGAAGATGGAATAATTCCTGTTGAAAGATATACAGCATATCTAAATATTCTAAAAGATCTTGAGGAGAGTAGTAGAAGGGGGAATAGATGATGAAACTATCACCATCAATATTATCAGCAGATTTTTCAAAATTGCTTGAAGATGTTAAAAAAGTAGAAAATGCAGGGGCACAATACCTTCATATAGACGTTATGGATGGACATTTTGTGCCAAATATAACTATGGGACCACTTGTAGTATCAGCACTTAAGGGCAAAACTAATATGGTTTTAGATGTGCACCTTATGATAGAGTCACCAGAAAAATATATTGAAGAATTTGCATCAGCAGGAGCGGATATTATATGTGTTCATGTAGAGGCAACAAAGCACCTACACAGAGTTGTACAAAGAATTAAGCAGCTTGGTGTTAAGGCGGCGGTTGCGCTTAATCCTTCAACGGATATATCATGTCTTGATTACATAATTGAGGATATAGATATGGTTCTTGTTATGAGTGTTAATCCAGGGTTTGGAGGGCAAAGCTTTATTCCTTCAGCTCTTAGAAAAATATCAGCAATAAGAAAGATGATAGATGAAAGAGGTCTTATTGTTGATATTGAAGTAGATGGTGGAGTTAAACTGTCAAATGCTAAAGAAGTACTTGACGCAGGCGCTAACATATTAGTAGCAGGATCAGCAGTATTCTCAGCAGAAGACGTTGAGGGAACTGTTAAGAGCTTTTTAAGCTTAGATTAGATATGAGAGTATGTATATTCGTTAATGGAGAAATTGAATTTAATAATAAGGTGAGAAGTGTTATAGAAAATGCAGATATTCTTATTGCAGCAGATGGTGGAGGAAATTATACTTTTAGAGAAGGAATTTCCCTTGATTATCTAATAGGAGATTTTGATTCCATATCAAGTGAAGTCCTTGAGCATTATAAAAGTCAAGGTACTGTTGTTGAGAGGTATCCAAGTGATAAGGATTACACAGATACTGAACTGTGCCTTATGAAGGCTATAGAGCTTTCAGCAAGTGAGGTATACTACATAGGGGGAATTGGTGATAGGTTAGATCATAGTTTATCTAATATTCATCTTCTGTATAAAACCCTTAAAAAGGGTATAAGAAGTTATATACTATCTAAAACAGCAGATATATTTATATGTGAAAACAACTTAAATATAAGTGGGGAGATAGGGGAGACTGTATCGATTATTCCTCTTCTTTCACCTGTTAGTGGAATTACTCTAAAGGGATTTAAGTATTTATTAAATGATGCTGATTTTGAATTTGGAGATGTTTTTGGAACATGTAATGTTTTAGAACAAAATAAAGCGACTATATCTATTAAGGAAGGCTGCTTAATTGTTATAAAACAATACAATATATAATCCTTCTTAGGTATCAACTACAATCTTTTTTGCATAAGATAGTAGTAAGATGCTTAAGGAGGACTTTTTTTATGAAAAAATTTAATATTACTACGAAAAAGTTTAAGTCTTTAAGGGTCCTGCCTATGATAATGGTGTTAGTAGGAAGTTTGTTTATATTAATTTTTATGCCTATATGGCTATGGTTTGTGCTTATAGGCGCACTTTTAGTGGTGGTTGGTCTTTCGATATAGTACTTATTAAAGGGAGTGGATATTATGTCTAGGAGAAGAGGGTGTAGAAGTTGTTGGAAGTGGAGGCTAGCACCTGCGCTGTGCTTAATTGGAGTTGGAATGGTACTTTCTATATTAATCCCATTTTGGCTATGGATACTTGTTGGTGGATTATGTCTTATTAGCTATGGTTTTTGGAGTTTTTTCTGTTAAACTAAAAAAAATGTGCTTAAACAGCACATTTTTTTATTAAAGAGCTCTCTGAACCTTACCTGAACGTAGGCATCTTGTACAAACATACACTCTCTTTGTAGTTCCATCGATAACAGCTTTAACTCTCTTTAGGTTAGGAGCCCAAGTTCTGTTTGACTTACGATGTGAGTGACTATATTGAATACCAAAAGTTAGGCCCTTATTGCATACTTCACACTTTCTTGCCATGTATAACACCTCCTTATATAGAATAACGAATAAATACCTCATACAAACATATATATCTTATCACAATGTATGATGGCATTGCAATAAAATTAATAACATAATATATTATATATAGATATTGGGAGTTTGTAAAGGCAAAATACTTTACAGCGATTTGTGGAGAACGATTATGCTTGAAGAATTCCCACAATTCATATAAAATTATAATATGAACTTCTATAATTAAGGAGTAGTCCCTTAATAAATTTATAGGGAGGTTATGAAAATGGCGATAATTACAAATACTGAATATGGATTCATTGAATATAATGATGAGGTGCTTGCTAATATAGCTGGTGTTGCTACAACAGAATGTTATGGAGTTGTAGGAATGGCATCTAAGAGAGTAAGTGATGGTTTTTGGGAATTACTGAAGAAAGAAAACCTAGGTAAAGGAGTTAAGACAACTTTAGAAGAAGATTCAATTAAGATTGAGGTATATATAATAGTTGAATACGGAACGAGAATATCTACAATTGCAGATAACATTATACAGAAGGTTAAGTACACAGTAGAATCACTTACAGGACTTAACGTATCAAAGGTTATAGTGAACGTTCAAGGTATTAGAGTTTAATCTAGGAGGTACGGACATTGAAATATACTACGTTAAGTGGGAAACTATTAAAAGAAATGTTTATTAATGGTGCCTACGAGCTAGAAAATAACAAGGAATACGTTAATTCCTTAAATGTTTTTCCTGTACCAGATGGAGATACAGGGACAAATATGTCAGCGACAATTATGTCAGCTGCAGCTGAAATTCAAGCAGCAGATGATTCTATAGACGCAGTTGCAAATGCAGCATCTATGGGTTCATTAATGGGTGCAAGAGGAAATTCAGGAGTTATTTTATCGCAGCTTTTAAGAGGAATTGCAAAAAAGATTAAAACAAGTGATGAGGTAGATACAGAGGTTTTTGCTGAGGCACTTAATGAAGGTGTAGCTACAGCTTATAGAGCTGTTATGAAGCCAACAGAAGGGACTATTTTAACTGTTGCTAGAGAATCGGCTGAGGAATCAGTTATGATTGCTGAGTCAACAGATGACTTTATAGAGTTTTTCACAAAGGTTATTGAGAAGGCAAACGAATCATTAGATAGAACGCCAGAGCTTTTACCTGCACTTAAGCAGGCAGGAGTTGTTGACGCTGGTGGTAAGGGACTTTGTCTTATTTATGAAGGTATGCTAAAAAGACTTAAAGGAGATATAATCTCTAAGGGTGATGCAGGACTTAAACCAGTTAATGCTGTAGAGATGGCACCTGTTCATACTGAAAATATTGAATTTGGGTATTGTACTGAATTCTTTATTAAGGCTAAGAATCAGGACCCAGATAAGTTTAGAGATGAGATTATGAAGTATGGTGATTCTATTGTTGTTGTAGGAATGGAAGACATCATCAAGGTACATATTCATACAAATGAACCAGGAACAGTTATGAATATGGCTATGAATATGGGACAATTATCTAAGATTAAAATAGACAATATGAGAGAACAGCACGAAGCAATTAGCTTTGATGCAGAAACTACAGCTTCAGTTGATGTACAGGAAATAGCTGAAGAAAAAGAGTTTGCTATGGTAGCTGTTGCTGCAGGTGAGGGTATTGTTAACATACTTAAGGATCTTGGAGTTGACTACGTTATTGAAGGTGGTCAAACTATGAACCCAAGTACACATGATATTCTTGAAGCTATTAACACTGTTAATGCAAAGAATATTTTTGTATTCCCAAATAACAAGAATATTATAATGGCAGCAGAGCAGGCTAAGGATATATCAGATAAGAATGTTGCTGTTATACCAACTAAGAGTATTCCAGAAAGTATTACTGCTATAATAACATTTAACCCAGAGGATACACTTGAAAGTAACGTTGAAACTATGACTGAGGTTATGCAGGATGTTAAGACAGGGCAAGTAACTTATGCTGTACGTGACACTGTATTTAACGATGTTGAAGTTAAGGAAGGCAACTACATTGGTATAGCCCAAGGAAAGCTTACTAATGCAGATGAAAGCCTAGAAGATGTTACTAAGGCACTTATTGATTCTATGGTTGATGAGGATAGCGAGATAGTTACATTATTCTACGGTAGTGATGTTGCTAAAGAAGATACTGAGGTTATTGAAGAGTATATACTAGAAAAGTGTCCATATGCTGAAGTTAGTGTTAACTATGGTGGACAGCCAATCTATTATTATATAATATCAGTTGAATAAATTATTTGTTTAATTAAGGGTATGCTTCTTGAAAGTATACCCTTAAAATATCTACAAAAAGTATTAAGGTGATTAAAGTGGAAGTTAATAATTTAAAAGGGGTAGGGGATAAAACACAAAAAGCCTTAAATTCACTGTCTTTATATACTGTTGAGGATATATTGAATAATTATCCAAGAGACTATGAATTTAGAGGTGAATGTAAAAAAGTTGATGATATGATTGATGGAGAATTAACATCTTTCATAGGTGAGGTATATAAGATTTACCCTTACAAAAAATACAATAAGTTTAAGGGCTATAGCAAAATAGTTTTTAAAAATAATAATGATTATATTACTGGAGTATGGTTTAATCAGCCATATATATGTAAAACATTTTTACTTGGTGAGAAGGTGTTTTTATATGGAAAGGTTGAAGTAAATCCTACATTTGTAGAGATGAAGGAGATTCAACATCACAAAATAGGAGAAAAGTCTCTTCGTGATATATATCCTATATACTCTCTAAATAAGAATATGACCCAGTCTTCAATTAGAAAAATAGTTTTAGAGGCATTAAATCATGTAAATGAAACTATTTTTGAGTTTTTACCTGAAAGTATGATTTTAAAGTATAATCTTTTAGATCATAGACAAGCTATTAAGTCTATTCACTATCCTATAAATAGGGAAGAATTAAATGCTGCAATAGATAGAATGAAGTTTAATGAGCTTTTAGTATTAAATCTTGCTATTCTTCTTGCTAAAAACGAGTTTTCAAGTAATAAGGAAGGTATTGAAATTGGAATATCAAAGGATCTTAAGGCTTTAAAGGAAAGCATACCATTTACTTTAACAGGTGCACAGTCAAGGGTAGTTCGTGAAATACTATTTGATATGAAGGGTTCATCTCCTATGAATAGACTTGTTCAAGGTGATGTTGGTTCTGGTAAAACAATGGTGGCAACTATTGCAATGTTTAATGTTGTTAAAATGGGATTTCAAGCATCACTTATGGCTCCAACAGAAATCCTAGCAAGGCAGCATTTTGAATCAATAAGAGAAACCCTTAAAGATTTTAATATAAATATTGAGATTTTAACAGGAGGTAATACTAAAAAACAGAAAAGAGAAATACTAGAAAGATTAAAAAATGGCGAAATTCAAATATTAATAGGTACACATGCGCTTATTGAAGATAATGTAGAGTTTAGTAATCTAGCTCTTGTTATAACAGATGAGCAGCATAGATTTGGAGTAAGACAAAGGGCAAAGCTTGTTAATAAGGGTAAAACACCACATGTTCTTGTTATGACGGCAACACCAATTCCAAGAACCCTGGCGATTTTTATGTATGGAGATATGGACATATCAATTATAGATGAGCTTCCAAAGGGAAGACAGTCTATTGAAACATATTACATAGATTCATCTAAAAAGGAGAGGGCATTTAATTTTATAAAAAAAGAAATTAATAAGGGAAGACAGTGTTATATAGTTTGTCCACTTGTAGAGGAATCAGAAAAACTTAATTTAAGTTCAGCAGTTGAAATGGTTGAAGAACTTAAGTCATCTGTATTTAGGGATTATAGTGTAGGACTTTTACATGGTAAGATGAAGGCCTCTGAAAAAGATGAGGTTATGAATAGATTTTCAAGGGGAGAAATTAATATATTAGTATCAACAACAGTAATTGAAGTAGGTGTAAATGTTCCTAATTCAACTGTTATGTATATTGAAAATGCAGAAAGATTTGGACTATCCCAGCTTCATCAGCTTCGTGGTAGGGTTGGAAGAGGAAGCAAGCAGTCTTATTGTATATTAAGTTCAGACTCAAAAACAAAGGAAACCCTTGAAAGAATAAAAATTATGACAAGTACAAATGATGGTTTTGTTATATCAGAAAAGGATATGGAGCTTCGCGGATTTGGAGAATTTTTTGGAACTAGGCAACATGGAGTATTTCAATTTAAAGTAGCAAATCTACTTAAAGACGTAAAGCTTTTAAAGTTAACACGTGATATTGCAAAATCTATAATTCAAGATAATTTGTTAGAAAGTCATGAATACAAAAGTTTATATGATTATGTTAAGGATAAATATCTTGAAGAGTCTAATTTAGAGACTATGAATTAGAAAATGGAATTTTAAGTATCTTTAAAATAAATTTACCTCGTTTAAAACTGAAGTTATGGGGCAAATTATTACTACAAAGACAAATAGGAGGTGCTTATAAAATGGCAAAGACAAATAGAGTACTGATACCTGAAGCAAAATATGGATTAGATCAATTTAAAGTAGAGGTTGCAAGGGAACTTGGAATCGACAACTACGATCAAATTGACAAGGGAAACCTTACATCTAGACAAAATGGCTATGTAGGTGGAACCATGGTAAAAAGAATGGTAGAAGCTTATGAAAAGGGATTAGCAGGAAAATAGTTTTTCTGCCACTGAACCTCATTAAATTTAATCTTTGTACAGTCGTTAAGACTTATATGAGCATAGTAATATTACTATGCTCATATAGTTTTTTGAACATTCAATATATTTGTTTGATATAGGTTTTATAACCATATATTACAATGCATTAGCTTTGATAAATTGGTTAAATTAATACTACAAAACAAATAGGAGGTGTTTAATATGAACACAAACCAAACAGGAAAAAACAGTGTACTTGTAGCAGAAGCTAAGGCAGGTCTTGACAAATTCAAGGAAGAAGTAGCAACTGAGCTAGGACTTTCAAACTATGCTGGAATGGATAAGGGTAACCTTACTTCAAGACAAAATGGCTATGTAGGTGGAACTATGGTAAAAAGAATGGTAGAAGCTTACGAAAAGAACCTAGCAGGTAAATAAATAAAAAATAAAGTGGTTAGCATGCTAATCACTTTATTTTTTTCTAGATTATGATTTTAAGAAGATTGGATTTTGTTCCAAAATTTACATCAAAGAATGTTGTAAAATGTTGAATATATAATTTTGCATTGGGCAAATTAATATTACAAAGATAAAAAACATCTTTGTAATAAAAAAGTAGGAGGTGCTTAACATGAGCACAAATCAAACAGGAAAAAACAGCGTACTAGTAGCAGAAGCTAAGGCAGGTCTTGACAGATTCAAGGAAGAAGTTGCAAATGAAATGGGACTTTCTAACTACGCTCAAATGGATAAGGGTAACCTTACTTCAAGACAAAATGGCTATGTAGGTGGAACTATGGTTAAAAGAATGGTAGAAGCTTACGAAAAAGGTCTAGCTGGTAAATAAGCCAATAAGGCGCTAATGATAATAAACAAAAAGAAAAGGAATAGAAAGAAATTTCTATTCCTTTTCTTTTTGTTTTTATTATCATAATATATATGCTAAACTATATATTATGATTTTTAATAGATTTGTAATTTAGGAGGAATAACTATGAGAATAATATCAGGTAGTGCTAAAGGAAGAAAACTTAAAACTCCTGAGGGACTTGATACTAGACCGACTTCAGATAGAGTTAAGCAATCAGTTTTTAATATAATACTAAAACATATTTTTGATGCAAGGGTACTTGATTTGTTTGGAGGAACAGGTAACCTAGGGATTGAGTCAATTAGTAGAGGATGCGAAAATTGTGTATTTTGCGAAGAAAACAAAAAATCATTTGAAATACTAAAGGAAAATGTGAAAACCCTAGGCTTTGAAGATAAAGCAAGTATATATAATAGGGATGGATTTAAGGTTTTAAAACAGTTAGCAGATGAAAATAAACAATTTGATGTTATATTTTTAGACCCACCATACGGTAAGGGACTTGTAGAAAAGTCAATTGGCGAAATACATAGATTTAATTTATTATCAGATGATGGTATTATTATAGCTGAATATGATAATGTAGATAATCTTGTTGAAAAAATAGGAGATATTACTGTTTATCGAACAGAAAAGTACGGTAGGATTAGGATCTCTTTCTTTAAGAAGGAGGTAGAGTGTGAATAAGATAGCAGTTTACCCAGGGAGTTTTGATCCTATTACAAATGGTCACTTGGATATTATACAAAGATCAGCAAAGGTTTTTGATAAGCTTATAGTTGCAGTTTTAGAGAACCCAGAGAAAAAATCGCATTTATTTAATGTAAGTGAAAGGGTAGATCTTATTAAAAAGGCAACTAGTCATATAGATAATATTGAAGTAGAATCTTTTATGGGACTTTTAGTTAACTATGTTGAATCTAAGGGAGCTAATATAATAGTTAGAGGACTTAGGGCAATATCTGATTTTGAATATGAATTTCAGATGACATTAATGAATAGAAAGTTAAGTCCAGATATTGAAACATTTTTTATGATGACTAAAACAGATTATTCGTATTTAAGTTCAAGTGCAATTAAACAGGTAGCCTACTTTGGAGGAAGTATTGAAGAACTTGTTCCAGAGTGCATTATAGATGATATATACCAAAAAATAAAACAGGGTAGCTAAATTAAGCTATCCTGTTTTGCTTTTCTAATAATATAACCAAGGGTATTAAATACTAGTAGCATTATAAGAAGTATTTCAATAAGAGGTAGTAGGATGCCTATACTACTAGGATCATTAGAAGTAAAGGTTTCAACAGGAATAAGATTGAATTTTAAAAGTGCAAAGCATACAAAAGATGAGAAGATACCATGGGTTATTTTAAATACTAAATAGGTTTTCATATTGAATTTATGTTTAGATAATATGCTTGAGACTTGACCAATAACAGCAAGTCCACTAAATGCAATTAGAAAACTTAAAAGTATAAGTTTGCTTTCAAAATCTGTAGAAGATGATGAAATAATATTAGACCCATTAGAAACTTCCACAATTGATTCGAGTAAAAGTACTATATTATTTATTGTAGTAGAAGAAAAAACTCCTACACTTTCAATAAGTGAAGAAATATATGTAAATAATTTTATTTCATCAAGAAGGGCGACTATTACACAAAATAATACAATATAACCTCCTATAAAACCACAGGTAACAAGTGATGATTTAATTCCCTTAGAAATTATATCATCGTTTATTTTATTAAGTCCAAATTTTGATAGGCTTATATTTTTAGGTGGTCTTTTGTAAAATAGATTTGAAAATATACCATTTATGATTGCACCTAGAATATGAGCTATAAAAATAATATAACCAGCAGAGGGACTGAGCATCATACCAGAGCCTACTGCCCCTATAATAAATAGTGGACCAGAAGTACTACTAAAGGTTAGTATTTTCTCCCCCTCTTTTTTAGTAATTTTTCCTTCTTCATAAAGAGATGCAACGATCCTAGCACCTGATGGATAACCTGCAAATATGCTCATTATAAATGCATAGGCACCATATCCTGAGGTTTTAAATAATCTTCTAGCAATAGGAGAGAATAAAATGCCTATGTTTTCAGGAACCTTTAAAGAAGTAAGCATATCATTAATTATAAAGAAGGGAAGAAGGGACGGAATAACTATAAATAGCCAAAGATTAACACCATCCTTAGCTGCTTTTATAGAAATTGATGGATTTATTAATATTAATATAAGAAGTAACATTAATAAAAGCATAGCTCCAAGGCTGCGGTATTTTCTATAGCATAAAAGAGCTAGGAATGTACATAAGAAAAAAATAAAAATAATCTCCATTAATCCTCCATATAAGTGCTTTTAAATATTAATATGAAGAAAATGAAGATTATATGAAAATCAAATTATTTATGTTGTTTTAAGGTAAATAGGTGGAGTTTTAAGGTCTGATTTTGATAATCTAAAATCTTGATTATTAGAGGCTAAACTATAAATATCAGATGATATAATATCATATTTTACAAGGTCAACATCCTTAGAATTTGGCATTGATATAATAGGGTATGAACAAGTTTTTTTAATAGATTTAAGTATTTCACGGCCCTTATCATTAAATCCAAGTACACGGATATAATTTATTTTAGAATAAGAGTTATATACATCCTTAGTTATATCAAACAGAGCATATAATAAAATTCTTTGTATTCTTGTTTTAGAATATCTCTTTGATATGGTCTTATCTATAACTTCTTCAATTGTAGTAGAGTCTTCGCAGGCTCTTTTAAGCTTATATTCAAGTCCCTCAGATACATCTACTAGGGAAGAGATATACTCAGCAGTACTTATGCGGAGTTTATATAAAATTATATTTTCAAAACTACTAAGAGTTATTGGTGCATTAAGTAGATTTATTTCATTAAGTAGGATTTTATAGTTATTATATGGCATAGAGTTTTTTAGTGAATCTATATTATTAATATTATTTCTAAGTGAAGTTGCACTTGAAATGCTACCGGTTAAACCCTCATCATTATAGTTGTTAGAGACTCTTTGAATAGTATATGGCGTAATTTTACTATTAAGCCTAATAAGGGTTTTTAAATATTCTATAGCTAGAATATTGTTAGATAAATTAAGAATACCTTCATGTATAGGTGTATTTAAAACATGGGTATAATAGTCTCTAATAGCCAATTGACGAGCCTTTGGAAAGGATAACCCTGAATCTAAATGTATATGTAAAAACTCTTTTAATTCAAATGGTTCATTAGCTAAAATAGAAGCAATGTCCATTAGGGGAGATACTTTGCCCTCTTCACTTCCAAAACATATAGAATCAACTATATTAAGTGAGTCTAGTATTTCTATAGCACTAGAACAAAAGCCCTCAGCACTAGAGATACTGTTTATTAGTGGAAGTTCTATAACTAAATCTACACCGTTTTGAAGGGCCATTTTGGTTTTAGCCCATTTGCTTACGATTGATGGTTCACCCCTTTGAACAAAGTCACCACTCATTACAGCTATAACATGGCTACATCCTGTAAGCTTTTTAGTATTTTCTATATGATAAACATGGCCGTTGTGCATAGGATTGTACTCAACTACAATGCCACAAACATTCATAAAACTACTCTCCTTTAATTAAATAATATATAATTAGCTAGAATAATATTATATTAAAACAGCTAAAATTTAAAGTGTAATGGTATAAAATGTACAATAATTTTGAAAATGATAGAAAGTATTCAAAATAACTATAGTGTTTTTGTGTAAATATAGTATAATTAAATTGCGATATAATTTATTATTTAACAAACACACTAAAACTTAATAACAAGGAGAATTTTGTATGGGTCTTTTAGACAGAATAAGGGAAAAAGCAAAAACAAACAAACAAAGAATTGTTCTGCCAGAAGGCATTGAAAGAAGAACAGTTAAAGCAGCTTCTGTTATACAATCAGAAGGAATTGCTGATGTTGTACTTTTAGGTGATGAAGGGACAATTAACCAAATTGCAAGTGAAGAAGGGGTTTCACTTGAAGGTATTAACATAATTAATTACCTAGAGTCAGATTTATTTGATACATATGTAAATCAGTTTTACGAACTAAGAAAAAGTAAGGGCATGACAGTTGAAAAGGCTAAAGAAACCCTTATGGATGATGTTTATTTTGGAACTATGATGATGAAAAATAAAATGGTTGATGGACTTGTTGCAGGTGCAGTGCACTCAACAGGAGATCTTTTAAGACCAGCTCTTCAAATTATTAAAACAGCTCAGAATACATCAATTGTATCAAGCTTTTTTGTAATAGAGGTTCCAAATTGTAATTATGGAGAAGAGGGACTATTTTTCTTCGCAGATTGTGCAGTAAATACAGACCCAAATGCAGAGCAGTTAGCAGCAATTGCTATATCAACAGCTAATTCAGCAGTAGCCTTAGCAGATATAGACCCGAAAGTTGCAATGCTTTCGTTCTCAACAATGGGAAGTGCTAAATCAGAAAGTACAGAAAAAGTGATTAAGGCGGTTCAACTGGCAAAAGAACTTGCTTCAGATAATATTGTTGTAGATGGGGAACTACAACTAGACGCTGCTATAGATAAAAACGTTGCAGCAATAAAGTCTCCAAATAGCGAAGTGGCTGGATGTGCGAATGTACTTGTGTTCCCAGACCTGAATTCAGGTAATATTGGATATAAGTTAGTTCAAAGACTTGCAAATGCAGAAGCGGTAGGTCCAATTTGCCAAGGATTTGCAGCGCCTATAAACGACCTTTCAAGGGGATGTAATGTAGAGGATATTATAAACGCAGTTGCAATTACAGCAGTTCAAGCTATAGGTATGTCATCTAAATAATTTTATATACAAAAGGAGATGTAGTTTTATGAAGGTTTTAGTTATCAATTGTGGTAGCTCATCACTTAAGTACCAACTAGTAGACATGACAAATGAAGGTGTTATGGCTAAAGGACTAGTTGAGAGAATTGGAATCGAAGGGTCTGTTTTAACTCACAAGCCGGAAGGAATGGATAAGGTTAAGATAGAAGTACCAATGAAGGACCATACTGACGCAATAAGATTAGTTCTTGAGGCTCTAGTTAATGAAACTCATGGAGTAATTAAGGATATGTCAGAAATCTCAGCTGTAGGACACAGAGTTGTTCACGGTGGAGAAAAGTACTCAAAGTCAGTTCTAATTGATGATGAGGTTATGAAGGCTCTTGAGGAGTGTACAGCACTTGCTCCACTTCACAACCCACCAAACCTAATTGGTATAAATGCATGTAAAGACCTTATGGGAGACACTCCGATGGTTGCTGTATTTGACACAGCATTCCATCAAACAATGCCTGATTATGCATTTACATATGCTCTACCATACGAGCTATATGAAAATAACGCAGTAAGAAGATACGGATTCCATGGGACAAGCCATAGATTCGTTGTAGATGCTGCTGCTGAAATGCTTGGCAAGAAGGTAGAAGATATTAAAATAGTAACTTGTCACCTTGGAAATGGTGCAAGCTGTGCGGCTATTGACGGAGGAAAGTCTGTTGATACAAGTATGGGATTCACACCACTTGAAGGACTTGTAATGGGTACTAGATGTGGAGATATTGACCCTGCTATATTAGTATACCTACAAAATGAGCTTAAGCTATCAGCTGGCGAAATTAACGACTTAATTAACAAGAAGTCAGGAGTTCTTGGTATATCAGGAATAAGCAGTGACTTTAGAGATATTGAAGATGCTGCTGCAGAAGGAAACAAGAGAGCACAACTTGCACTTGATGTATTCCACTACAGAGTAAGAAAGTACATTGGTGCTTACGCTGCTGCTATGGGCGGAGTAGATGCTATTGTATTTACAGCAGGTCTTGGTGAGAACTCACCAGAGTCAAGAGAAGAGATTTGTAAGGGTCTTGAATTCTTAGGTGTTGACTTTGATGCTGAGAAGAACAAGTTCAGAGGTAAGGCTGAGTTCATTACTACTGAATCTTCAAAGGTTAAGGTAATTGCAATTCCTACAAACGAAGAGCTAATGATAGCTAGAGATACAGTTGAAATCGTTGGTTAGTAATTCGAGATAGTTTAATAAATAATACTCTAGCTCTGCTAGAGTATTATTTTAATTTAATCTTGACTTTTTTAGTGCTAGTTTATATAATTGTGATTGGCACTTAATAAGAGGTGATACGATGAAACTAGATGTATCAAAGTTATTTAGAAAAAAAGTGCAGACTATTTCTTTTGAAGTTACTTCTCAGCTATCTACCATAGAGAGAGAAGAACTTGAGATATCCTTTAATTCGCCAATAATTATTAAGGGTACAGCATATTATGATGGGGAAGTAGTTACACTTGTTGGTAATATTACCACTGAACTAATGATGCAATGCTCAAGATGTTTAGGTCAGGTTAATATGCCTGTTTCTATTGAATTTGACGAAGAATTCTCTAAGGTTGATGAAGATCAAAACGAAGAGAGATACCTAATATCTGAGGAAGAAACAGTTGACCTTGAAGAGATGTTTATAGATAACCTTATCTTAGGGCTACCTCTAAAAGTAAACTGTGACGAGAATTGTAAAGGTTTATGCCATATTTGTGGCAAAAATTTAAATAAAGGTTTGTGTAATTGTGTTTCAGAGGATATAGATCCGAGACTTGAGGCGCTTAAGAACCTTTCTATAGGTGACTAAGGAGGTGTTACAATGGGAAATCCAGCTAGAAAGCAATCAAAAGCAAGAAGAGATAAGAGAAGAGCTAACACTTGGAGACTTGATGCTCCAGGATATGTAGAGTGTCCACAATGCCACGAGGCTAAGCTTGCTCACAGAGTATGTGGAAGCTGCGGAAGCTACAAGGAAAGAACAGTAGTAGAGAAGTAATTTTTCTTCAGAAAGAAAGTCTATTTAGACTTTCTTTTTTTATTTTGATTATTTAATATTGATAAAATAGGAAAAATAAATTATAGTTAACTCTAAAGAGAAAGTCACAAAACTTTTAAGCCAGTGAGGTGGAAATATGAAAATTGCAATTGATGTTTTTGGAGGAGATAATGCACCTTTAGAAACTATAAAAGGAGCAATACTTGCTGCGAATGAATATAATGCGGATATTTACCTTGTAGGACTTGAGGATACTATTAATACTATTCTTAAGGAAGAAGGGTACAATGGAGATAATATATTCGTTGTTAACGCAACTGAAAGAATAGAAAATGAAGACTCTCCAACTGCAGCTATTAGAACTAAAAAGGACTCTTCAATGGTTGTTGCTATGAAGATGCTTAAAGAGGGCACTGTAGATGCTATGGTTTCAGCAGGAAACACAGGGGCGCTACTTGCAGGTGGACTATTTGTTGTTGGAAGAATTAAAGGAATAGATAGACCAGCACTTGCACCTATACTTCCTGGAAGAAAGGGACCTGTTATGCTTGTTGATGCAGGTGCTAATGCAGAGTGTAAGGTTAAAAACATTACTCAATTTGCTATGATGGGAGAGATATACTTTAGAAACGTTATGAAGCATAATGATCCTAAGGTAGGACTTATTAACATAGGGGCAGAGGAAAGTAAAGGGACTGACTTTACTAAGGAGTGTTATAAGGCTCTTAAGGAAGAGAATAAGGCATTTATAGGCAATATAGAAGGTAGAGATATATTAGAAGGAGAAGTTCAAATTGTTGTTGCTGATGGTTTTGTAGGTAATGTTGTACTTAAGGTCTTTGAGGGAACAGCATTAACTATTATGAAAGAAATTAAATCTGCATTAATGGGATCATTTGTAACAAAAATAGGAGCACTACTTTCAAAAAGTGGATTTAAGGCATTTAAAAAGAAGTTTGATTATACAGAGCACGGTGGGGCAATACTTATAGGGGTAGATGGTACCATTATTAAGGCACATGGTAGCTCTAACGCTAATGCATTTAAAAATGCTATTAGACAGGCGATTAGATGCGTTGAGGGAAATATAGTAGAATCTATCAAAACAGAAATAATTGAAAAATAATTTTAGTTTTTCCTATAAATTAGAAGGAATTTTAATATATTTTCCTAATATACATATATAAATAATTAATAGGAATGACATATTAATTGTTGACGATGTAAACCAATATGTAATATTATATATTTGAACAACTGAAGGGAGGTGAACTAGAATGCTATTTGATAAAATAAAAGAAAGAATTTCAGAGGTTCTTGGTGTAGAAGCTGACGATATCACTATGGAATCTACATTTATAGATGATCTTGGTGCAGATTCAATTGACTTAGTTGAACTAGTAATGGCTCTTGAAGAGGAGTTTGAGATCCAAATTCCAGATGAGGAAGTTGCTAAGATTAAGGCAGTAAGTGATGTTGTAGATTACATAAAGGAAAACGCTAATATCTAAAGATAGTCCCGAATTTTTCGGGACTTTTAAAATATACATATGTTTTTACATATAGAACCGTTGATTTTGGTAACGGAGGTAAGAATATGCCAAAGGGAGTTAGAACACAAGAAATAAAAGAATTTCAAGCAATAATCGGTGTAGAATTTGAAAATACATCACTGCTTGATAAGGCACTAACACATAGTTCATTTGCGAATCAATTTAGCTTAAAATACGATGATCATAATGAAAGATTAGAGTTTTTAGGAGATTCTATACTTAGTATGGTTGTTAGTGAGTATCTATATAAAAGATACAAGAACAAACAGGAGGGAAAGCTTACAAGAATTAGAGCTGCTGTTGTTTGTGAACCATCACTAGCAGATATATCTAGAAGTCTTAAAGTAAATAAGTATATAAGAATAGGTAAGGGTGAAGAACTTTCAGGAGGACGAGAGAAGGACTCACTACTTGCAGATGCTTGTGAAGCGATTATAGCTGCAATATATTTAGATAGAGGTATTGAAGAGGCTAGAAAGTTTATATTAAAAAACTTAGAGCCGAAGATAGAATCTATAGGGGAAAATTATAACTATAGAGACTTTAAATCAAGACTTCAAGAGTATGTTCAAAAGAGTTTACTTGTACCAATTAGATATGCTGTTATTAAGGAATATGGGCCACCACATGATAAGACCTTTGAGGTTGAAGTTTACCTAGATGAAAAGCCAACAGGTAAAGGTGTAGGGAAAAGTAAAAAAGAAGCAGAACAAGGTGCTGCTAAGGATGCTTTAGCTTCTATGGGAGTGTTTTTTAATGAGTAAACATTATATAATACCTATTTTTGTTCCTCATAATGGATGTCCACATGATTGTATATTCTGTAATCAGAAGAAGATTACAGGTAAAGTATCATCTATGACTCCAGATGAGGTAGAGGGGATTATTAATACTCACCTGTCAACTATTAACAGGGAAAACTCTTACATAGAGGTTTCTTTCTTTGGAGGAAGCTTTACTGGAATTCCTATAGATACCCAAAAGAGCTTATTAGAGGTGGCTAACAAGTATTTAAGCAAGGGATTAATAGATAATATTAGATTATCTACAAGACCAGATTATATAAACAAGGATATTTTAGATTATCTTTTAGAATATAACGTTGGTATAATTGAACTTGGGGTACAGTCCCTTGATGAGGATGTATTATATATTTCAGAAAGAGGACATAGCACTCAAGATGTTAATTATGCATCAAGCCTAATTAAAGAATATAGATTTACTTTAGGACTTCAGATGATGGTAGGACTTCCAGGGGATACATTTGAAAAAGATATTAATACTGCAAGTAAGCTTATAGAGCTTAATGCTGATTTCGTTAGAATATATCCAGCCTTAACAATTAAGGAAACTTATATGGAACATCTTTATAAGATAGGAAGATATACGCCTTACACAATAGATGAGGCGGTAAGTATCTGTAGTAAGCTTTATACAATGTTTGAAAAAGCTAATATACCTATAGTTAGGCTTGGACTTCAAACCACAGAGCAAATTAATACAGGACGTGATATTGTTGCAGGGCCATTTCATCCCTCATTTAGGGAGCTTGTTGAATCCTCGCTTTTAAATGATATGATGGGCTATGTTATAGATAATTTCTATAGTGAATCAGAATCTATAGAAGTTTTTATATCACCAAGGAATATTTCCAAGTTATATGCCGACAAAAAAAGATATTTTAATGAGAAAATTCGACAATTTACGGGTAAAAATATTGTTGTAAGGCAAAAATACCTAGGTGAAGGTATGAAACTAGCCTTTGATGATGGCAAAAAACAAAGAAATATGTCTATTAAAAGTTTCTCGAATTTCGCTTCATAAAGAAGGAATTACTGTTAATATAAAGAAATATTAACTACATAAGTAATATACCTATTTAGAAGGAGGACATGTAGAATGGAAATATTAAAGGTATCAGCACAATCACAACCAAAAGCAGTAGCGGGGGCACTTGCTGCCGTACTTAGAGAAAAAGTTGCAGCAGAGGTTCAAGCTGTTGGAGCTGGAGCTGTTAATCAAGCTGTTAAGGCTATTGCAATTACAAGAGGATTCGTAGCACCAAACGGAATAGATTTAGTGGTTATTCCTGCTTTTTCTGAAATTAGTATTGAGGGAGAAGAAAGAACTGCTATTAAGTTTATAGTAGAAGCAAGATAATTAAAGGCTGCATATGCAGCCTTTTTATATGCACATAATCATATTTTTCTTGTTAAGTTGACAATGAAGAATAATAAAATTACAATTAAATTAGAATTTTAGGGATTTGCCAAGGTAAATCCCTTTTTTATTAAAATTCCTACTTTAATTATGAGGTGTAGTTATGTACCTAAAGAAAATAGAAGTTAAAGGATTTAAGTCCTTTGCAGATAAAATAGAATTAGATTTTGAAAAAGGGATTACAGCAGTTGTAGGACCTAATGGTAGTGGAAAAAGTAATATAGCAGATGCTATTAAGTGGGTACTTGGGGAACAAAGTGCAAAAAGCCTTCGTGGTGGAAAAATGGAAGATGTTATTTTTGCAGGTACTCAAAAAAGAGGAGCACTTGGATTTGCAGAGGTAACTCTTGTAATCGATAATGCAGATGGTCTTATTGATTTTGAGTATAGTGAGATAACTGTTAAAAGAAGACTATATAGAACAGGTGAAAGTGAATACTACATAAATGGAACCCAGTGTAGACTAAAGGATATACTTGAAGTGTTTATGGATACTGGTATAGGGAAAGATGGATATTCACTTATTGGACAAGGCAAAATTGAAGAGATACTAAGTACAAGATCAGAGGATAGAAGACATTTATTTGAAGAGGCTGCAGGTATAGTTAAGTATAAGTGGAGAAAAAATGAAGCTGAAAGAAGGCTTGAAAATACTAGGCAAAATCTTTTGAGAGTGGATGATATTATAGAAGAACTTGAAAATCAAATAGAACCTCTTAAAAAACAAAGTGAAAGTGCGAGAAAGTTTTTATCACTTAGAGATTCTTTAAAAAGTGCTGAAATTAATCTTATAGCCCATAATTATGGAGAATTATTAGAAAGACTTAAAAAGCTTAAAGCGGAGGAAGCATCTTTAAAGAATACAAAATCTCAATATGAAGAGAAGAAGCTTGAATTAACGCTTCAGTATGAAACTTTAAAAGAAGAGATAAAATCTATTGAGGAATCATTTAGTGAAACTAACAAGAATATGAACGAAATGGAAAAAAACTTTGAAGGCAAGCAGGGTAACCTTAAGCTTCTAAATGAAAGACATGATAATCTTGTTAAGGAAAAGGAAAGAATAAAGGAAGAAATCGAAGAAGAGAAGTCTACGATTAAGAATATTATTTCAAGTACAAAGGAATATAAAAATCTTCTATCTGTAGAAAAGCTTAAGTTTAAAGAAATAGAAGATAAGTTATTAAGTGAAGAAAATGAATTTAATGCTACATATCAAGACTTTAACGAAAGTGAAAAATTAATAGATAGTAAAAAAGCAGATTCGATTCAAATACTTAAAGACTTAAGTGGGGTTTCTAATAGGGAAAATTCAAGTGAGATTAATATTAAAAATCTAGAAAATAGAAAAACTCAAATTGAAAGAGAAAAGTCTATTAAACTTGAGAGAAAAAATGCTTTACTTAATGAGATTAAGGAAATGAATGAAAATCTTAATGAAATTGAAGAGGAATTAAATTCTTCAAAGGCTTCAATAGAGTCATCAAAGTTATCACTAGTTGAGTATGAAAATACACTAAGTTCATTAAATCGAGAAAGAAGTGGTATTTACGATGCTTTAAAGCAAAGGGAAGCTAAATACTCAGCACTTTCTGCCATGGAAAATGACATGGAGGGATTTAGTCGTGCTGTTAAGTCTGTTATGAAAAGATATACAGATAGGGAAAAGGTATTTGGAACAATTAACGAAATTATTTCAGTTCCAAAGGGCTTTGAAATTGCTATTGAAACAACACTAAGTGGAGCTCTACAAAATATAGTGGTTAAGGATGAGGATATAGCAAAAAATGCTATTGAATATCTAAAGTCTAACAAGCTTGGAAGAGCCACATTTTATCCATTAACGGTTATTAAATCAAGAGAGAGTTTTATTAAAGAAAATATTAAATCTATTAAAGGGTTTAAAGGTATAGCAAGTGATATTGTAGAATATGATAAAGTATTTTCAAATGTTGTGAAAAACTTACTTTCAAGGGTTATTATTTGTGATAACTTAGTAGCAGCTAGAGAAATTGCAAAGGCAACGGACTATTCTTTTAGAATAGTAACACTTGAAGGAGATGTTATTAACTCAGGTGGTTCATATACAGGGGGGAGTAGTAACCTTAAAAACAGCGGTCTTATTTCAAGAAAGAATACTATATTAACACTTGAAGAGGAAATAAAATCATATAAAGATAAGCTTTCAAATGTAGAGGGCAGCATAGAGGATATTAAATGTATAATTAAATCTTCAAATGAAAGTATTGCATCTATTCAAGAAAGATATCAAGAAGTACTATCTAGATTTAATAGTGAAAAGTCAAAAATAGTATTAACAAAAAGCAATATTGAATTGTCAGAGGAAGATATTAAGGACCTTAATATAGAAGGTGAACATATTGAGATTGAAGTATCTAAAAACAAAGAATTCTTAAAAAGTGTATCAACTGAGAAAGAAAAACTTTTAGCTATGCAAAAGGAACTAGATAGTGAAATAGAGCTATTAACAGGAAAACATAGAGAAAAAGGAGTAGTTAAGGAAGAGGTACAAGAAAGAATTACTAAGGTTAAAATAAATCTTACAGAAGTTAAGAAGTCTATTGAGGGTATAGAAGATAAAATAGAATCCCTAGACAGAGAAAAAGCTACCCATGAAAGAAGGATTAATATCTTCTCAAGTAAAATTAATGATATGGAATCAACAATTGTTGCAACTCAAGATGAAACTAAGAAAATAATAATTGAGATACAAAACATATCAACAACTGTTATAACAATGAAGAATAAAATTTATGAGGTTGAACAGTCTAAAAAGGAAAGTAGTGAAAAGAGAGAATTTATAGAAACATCACTAAGTAAGACAGAGGAGTCTATTACATCCTTAATAGAAAGTATTCATAAATTTGAAATACAAACTTCAAAACTAGAAATAGAAATTGAAGGCTTAAAGTCAAAGCTTTGGGAAGACTATGAATATACAATTCCAGAGGCTTTAAATGCTAAGGTGCCAATAGAATCTATAAAAGACGAAATAAAAAAAGTGCAGGATATTAAGGGGGAAATCAAAACCCTTGGAAATATTAATATTAATGCTATTGAAGAATACAAAAAGGTAGTAGAAAGATATGAATTCTTAACTACTCAAAAAGAGGATCTTCAAAATGCAGAGTCATCACTTATGGAAGTTATTGAAGAGATGACTGTTAAGATGAGGGAGCAGTTTGTAGATAGGTTTAAGATTATGAGGGAGAACTTCTCAGCTACATTTAAGGAACTATTTGGTGGTGGATATGCGGACCTTAAGATGGAGGGAGATGATCCTTTAACATCAGGAATAGATATTATTGTACAGCCACCAGGGAAAAAGCTTCAAAGTTTAACACTTTTATCAGGTGGGGAAAAGGGACTTTCGGCTATTGCACTTGTTTTTGCAATACTTAAAATGAAACCTACTCCATTTTGTGTACTTGATGAAATAGAGGCGGCACTTGATGATGCAAACGTAAATAGATATGCTAAGTTCCTAAAAGAGTATGCAAGAAACACACAATTTATTATAATTACTCATAGAAAGGGCTCTATGGCAGCAGCGGATTGTCTATATGGAGTTACTATGGAGGAAAAGGGTGTATCTAAGATGATATCACTTAAGCTTGAAGGAGGAAAATAAATGAGCTGGTTTGACAGACTGAAAGAAGGACTTAAAAAAACAAGTAAAGGAATCACTGAAAAAGTTGAAGAGATAATATCTTTTAACACTAAGATAGATGATGACCTTTATGAAGAACTTGAAGAAGTATTAATTATGTCCGATATGGGATTTGAAACAACTGAAAAAGTTATGGAAATGCTTAAGGACAAGGTTAAGAAAACAAAAGCTACAGAATCAACAGAGGTTAAAGGGTTATTACAGGAGATTATTTCAGAAATTTTAGGTGAAGATATAAAAACGGTTGTACCAGCTACAACACCTGCTATATACTTAGTAGTAGGAGTAAATGGGGTTGGTAAGACAACTTCAATAGGTAAAATGGCAAACTACTTAAAGGACAAGGGTCTTAAGGTAGGGCTAGCTGCAGGAGATACATTCAGGGCAGCAGCTATTGACCAGCTTCAAGTATGGGGACAAAGATCAAATATTGATGTTATTAAGCATCAGGAGGGTTCTGATCCAGCAGCAGTTATATTTGATGCTGTACAATCAGCAAAGGCTAAAAAATTAGATGTTTTAATATGTGATACTGCAGGTAGATTACATAACAAAAAAAATCTTATGGAAGAGCTTAGAAAAATTAATAAAATAATAGAGCGAGAGTACCCAGAAGCTCTTAAGGAAACATTCCTTGTTCTTGATTCAACAACAGGACAAAATGCATTATTACAAGCAAAGCAGTTTATGGAGGTATCAGACGTATCGGGACTAATACTTACTAAACTAGATGGTACTGCAAAGGGTGGAGTTGTTGTGTCAATAGCAAGTGAACTTCAGGTTCCAGTTAAGATGATAGGAGTTGGAGAAGGAATAGAGGATCTTCAGGAATTTAATCCAAAGGCATTTGCGGAAGCCCTATTTCAATAATTTTTTATCTGTTAAGTAAAAATACTTGACAGATGCAAATCATATCTGTTATTATCAATTAGGGATGTGTTAAGAATGGTAGATAGCTTTAACGAAGTAATACTTCTCTTAGACTTTTACGGAGGATTACTCACAGACAAGCAAAGACTTATTATGTCTTATCATTATGAAGAGGATATGTCACTGAGTGAGATATCAGAAGAACTTGGAGTATCAAGGCAAGCTGTTCATGATGTAATTAAAAGAAGTGAAAAAGTCTTAAAAGGATATGAGAAGGAGTTAGGACTTGTAGAGAGATTTAACTACCAGAAATCAAAAATGGTAGAAATCGAAACACTTTTGAAAGATAATAACGATGAAAACTCCTTTAAGGCTCTGGGAATACTAAATGAGCTTATAAATATGTAAGGAGGGCATTGTATGGCTTTTGAGGGATTAACTTCAAAACTACAAGACGCTTTTAAAAAGTTAAAAGGAAAAGGAAAACTTACTGAAAAAGATGTAAAGGAAGCTATGAGAGAAGTTAAGCTTGCCTTACTTGAGGCAGATGTTAACTTTAAAGTAGTTAAGACCTTTGTAAAGAAGATTAGTGAGAGAGCAGTTGGAGCGGAGGTTATGGAAAGCTTAACCCCAGGACAGCATGTTGTTAAAATAGTTAACGAAGAGCTTATCGAACTAATGGGTAAGGAAGAAAGTAAAATTACTATATCTTCTAAACCACCAACAGTTATAATGCTTGTAGGTCTTCAAGGTGCTGGTAAAACCACAATGGCTGGTAAACTTGCACTACATCTTAAGAAACAAGGTAAAAAACCACTGCTTGTTGCAGGTGATGTTTACAGACCGGCAGCAATTAAGCAGCTTCAGATATTAGGTAATGGTATTGAAGTTCCTGTGTTTTCACTAGGTGATAAGGTTTCTCCTGTAGACATAGCTAAGGCTGGTATTGAAAATGCTAGCAAGCAAGGTAATGATATAGTAATTATCGATACAGCAGGAAGACTTCACATAGATGATACCTTAATGGATGAACTTAAGTCAGTTAAGGCTGAGGTAAGTCCACATGAGATTCTACTTGTTATAGACGCTATGACAGGACAAGATGCTGTAAATGTTGCAGAACACTTTAATGAATCACTTGATTTATCAGGCGTTGTGTTAACTAAGCTTGATGGTGATACAAGAGGGGGAGCTGCCATATCGGTTAAGGCTGTAACAGGGAAACCTATTAAGTTTGCCGGTGTAGGTGAGAAGCTTTCAGACTTCGAAGTATTCCATCCAGATAGAATGGCATCAAGAATTCTTGGAATGGGTGATGTACTAAGTCTTATTGAGAAGGCTCAAGAGAGCATCGATGAGAAAAAGGCTTTAGAACTACATGACAAGATGATGTCAAAGCAATATAACCTAGAAGATTTTCTAGATCAACTTAGACAAATGAAGAAGTTAGGTTCTGTTAAGGACTTAATGGGAATGATTCCAGGTATGGATTCAGGTAAGTTGAAGGATGTTAATATAGATGAAAGAGAAATCTTTAGAGTTGAAGCTATTATAAGCTCAATGACAACTAAAGAAAGACAACAACCATCTATTATTAATGCAAGTAGAAAGCGTAGAATAGCAGCAGGTTCAGGAACAACTATCCAACATGTTAATAAGATTCTTAACCAATTTGAACAGTCTAAGAAACTTATGAAGCAATTTGGAGATATGCAAAAAAACATGAAAAAAGGAAAGTTTAAATTTCCTTTATTTAAATAAATCTTTTTAAATTACCAAGGAGGTGAAAATATTATGGCAGTAAAGATCAGACTAAGAAGAATGGGTGCTAAGAAGGCTCCTTTCTACAGAGTAGTTGTAGCTGATTCAAGATCACCAAGAGATGGAAAGTTCATCGAAGAGATCGGATTCTACAACCCACTAGTTGAACCATCATTAATTAAAATCGATGGTGACAAGGCTAAGAGCTGGATAGCTAAGGGTGCACAACCTTCAGACACTGTTAAGGGACTTCTTAAGAAGGCTGGAATAACAGAATAATTAGGAGGTGGCATGCTGTGAGTGAACTAGTTAAAACTATTGCAATAGCTCTAGTTGACAATCCAGATGCCGTTAAGGTTACTACTTCAGATAGGGATGGAGTTATAACAATTGAGTTAAATGTACATCCTGATGATATGGGGAAAGTAATCGGAAAACAGGGAAGAATTGCTAAGGCGATCAGATCTGTTGTTAAGGCGGCGGCTACTAAAGAGAATAAAAAAGTAGTTGTTGATATAGTATAAGAAGAGTTAGGGGTAGTCCTAACTCTTTTTAGTATGTAAAGGTGGTATAACATGAGAAACTATTTGAAAGTTGGTCAAATTTTAAAGCCTCATGGTGTTAGAGGAGAAGTTAAGGTATATCCTTTAACAGACGATTATAAGAGATACACTAAGCTAAAGAGCGTATTTACTACAAAGGATGAGGTTAAATTTGATTCGATAGAAATCGAATCAGTTAAGTTTGTTAAGGAGTTTCCTGTAATTAAACTTAAGGGAATTAACACTGTAAATGACGCTGAAAAGCTTAGACAAGAGTATATATACGTTGATAGAGATAATGCAGTTAAGCTTCCAGATGACGCTTATTTTATTGCAGATCTTATAGGTATGAATGTTATAACTGATGAGGGTGAGGAACTTGGAGTATTAGTATCAGTATTTCCAACAGGAAGTAATGATGTATACGAGGTTAAGAGCCCAAATCATAAGAAAAACATTTTATTACCAGCTATTAAAGACGTTATATTAGATATAGATATTGAAGCAAGAATTATGAAGGTTCATATACTTGAGGGGTTAATATGAAGTTTGACATCCTAACTTTATTCCCAGAAATGTTTAATGTTTTTGAATCTAGTATAATAAAAAGAGCAAAAGAGAAAGATATTATTAGCATTAATGTACATGATATTAGAGATTTTTCTACTAATAAACATAAAAAGGTTGATGATTACCCATATGGCGGAGGAGCTGGTATGGTAATGCAGCCTCAACCTATATATGATGCTATTGAATATATTGAGAAGTTATATGGATATAAGCCATATACTATATATCTTTCACCTAGGGGAACTGTATTTAATCAAGACTCTGCAAAGACTCTTTCTAAGAAGGATCATGTATTATTTTTATGTGGACATTATGAAGGAGTAGATGAAAGGGTTTTAGACCTTGTAGATGAGCAGATGTCTATTGGTGATTTTGTATTAACAGGTGGAGAAATACCAACTATGGTTATTATTGATGCTATTTCAAGACTTGTAGATGGTGTACTTTCAAAAAGTGAAAGTTATGAAGATGAATCTTTTTCAAACTCTTTACTTGAGTATCCACAGTATACAAGGCCAGAGGTCTTTAGAGGCAAGGAAGTACCTAGTGTGCTACTATCAGGTCACCACTCTAATATAGACAAGTGGAGACACGAAATGAGCCTTAAAATCACATATGAGAATAGACCAGATCTATTAAAGAAGGCTAACCTTACAAAAAAAGATATAGGATTTATTAAGAAATTATCTGAAAACAAATAAAAGTTGATATAATATTTTATATGTGATATAATTTCAATGTCAATTACGGGCATTCCGCTGGGACGTTTGTTTCCTATGAGTGTCTAATAAGGAGGAAATATTAATGGATATTATCAGAGCTATTGAAGCAGAACAACTAAGATCAGACCTTACACCATTTAACGTTGGAGACACTATAAAGGTGCACGTTAAGGTTGTTGAAGGAACAAGAGAAAGAATTCAGATTTTCGAAGGAACTGTTATTAAGAAGCAAAACGGTGGCCTAAGAGAAACTTTCACTGTAAGAAGACTTTCATACGGTGTTGGAGTTGAAAGAACTTTCCCAATCCACTCACCTAGAATCGCTAAAGTAGAGATTACTAGAAGAGGTAAGGTAAGAAGAGCTAAGCTTTACTACCTAAGAAGCAGAGTAGGTAAGGCTGCTAAGGTTAAAGAATTAATAAAGTAATTGATTACTTGGAAATGGGGCTGCATATGCAGTCCCATTTTGTTTACATATATGGTTTTTAGGAGGAAGAATAATGAATATACAATGGTATCCAGGCCATATGGCCAAAACTAAAAGAGAAATTAAAGAAAATCTTAAGTTAGTAGATGTTGTAATAGAATTACTTGATGCTAGAATTCCATTTAGTAGTAGGAACCCTGACCTTGATGAGATTATATCAGGTAAGGAGAAGGTTGTACTTCTTAATAAGGCAGACCTTGCAAATGACGCTATTACTAACCAATGGATTAAATATTATAAAGAGCGTGGGATAGAAGCTATGGCAATAGATTCTATTACAGGTAAGGGTCTAAATAAGATCTATGCTATATGTAAAGAAGCAGTTAAAGAAAAAATAGAAAGAGATGAGAAGAAGGGTATTATAGGTAGACCCCTTAGAGCAATGGTAACTGGTATACCAAATGTAGGTAAATCATCTTTTATTAATAAGATAGGGGGTAAGTCTACAGCTAGAACTGGAGATAAGCCAGGGGTTACGAGAAGCAAACAGTGGATTAAGGTTAATAAGGAATTTGAACTTCAGGATACTCCAGGAGTATTATGGCCTAAATTTGATGATAATAGGGTTGCCCAAAGACTTGCATTTACAAGAGCTATTAAAGATGAAATACTTGATATTGTAGAACTTGCATACTTTTTTGTTAAGTACCTACAAGAAACAAATCCAGAAATATTAACTTCAAGATATAATGTTGAGCTTAATATGGAGGACCCATATGAAACTATGGTTGCTATAGGAAGAAAAAGAGGCTGTGTAGTGTCAGGTGGCGGAATAGATGAGGTTCGTGTAGCTAATCTTGTTCTAGATGAATATAGAACAGGTAAGCTTGGTAGAATCACCCTAGAAACACCTGCTGGACTTGAGGAAAGTGAAGAGGAAAATAATCAGTAATGGAAAGCATTAAGGAGATTTCTCAGAAAATCGAAAATGCAACCCGTGAAGAATTCGAATCAATAAAAGAAGTCCTTAAGGAAGACACTAGAAAAGGTGTTATTGCAGCTATTAAAAAGAAAGAAAATAAAATAATAAAGCTTGAAAAAGAGATTAAAGAATACAAGTTTAGGCAAAGATATGAGATAGAGCTATTTAAAAAGGGATATAAGTATATTGCAGGACTTGATGAAGTAGGAAGAGGGCCTTTAGCAGGCGCTGTGTACGCCAGTGCAGTTATACTTAATCCTAAGTCATCCTATTTAGGAGTTAAGGATTCTAAGAAGCTTTCAGAAAAGCAAAGAGAAGAACTTGACATAAAGATTCGTGAAACTGCTTTAACATATGCGATTGGAATTGCAACACCTGAGGAGATTGATAAGTATAATATACTTAATGCAACAAAAATGGCAATGATTCGTGCTATAGAGGCACTTACTATTAAACCAGATTATCTTTTACTTGATGCAATTAAGCTTGATATAAATATTCCTCAAACATCTATTATTAAGGGAGATGACAATTCTATATCTATAGGAGCATCTTCAATTATTGCAAAGGTTGCTAGAGATAGTTATATGAAGGAAATGGGTAAACAGTATCCAGGTTATGATTTTGAATCGAACAAGGGATATGGTGCTAGTAAGCATATTGAGGGTATTAAGTTACTTGGGACTACCCCTATACACAGAAATACCTTCATAAAAAACATTTTAGGAGAGAAGTAGATTGCTAACTAACAGGCAAAAAGGTGAACAAGGTGAAATTAAAGCTATGGGATTTCTTGAAGATAAGGGTTACTATATTATTGATAAGAACTATAGAACAAGAAGTGGAGAAATAGATATAATAGCAGAATATAATAATGCAATTGTATTTGTAGAGGTTAAGTTAAGGTCTAGCTTAAGATTTGGAGTCCCATCAGAGGCTGTTAACTTTAAGAAGGCATCTAAGATTAAGACAGTAGCATTTAGTTACCTTAAAGATAATAACCTTTTAGATCATACTGTTAGATTTGATATTATTGAAGTTTACAAATCAGAAAATTTTAGAATAAATCACATAGAAAATGCTTTCTAACAATAAGAGTACTTAATTGAGTACTCTTATTGTTTTATATCTAAATTATTCTATTGGTGGAGAATTATCAGTTGACTTATCATCTAAGAACCACTTAGTTTCTGTTGTTGGATTACTAATTATACCAGCCATAACTAATATACCAAGTAAGGAGTTAACTATTTGGTCGTAATTTCCTGGTAAATAGTCTAGTCCAAATCCTTGTAGGAGTAATGGTATAAAAGATGCAATTGCAATCCATAAACCATAATTTTTCCATCTACTCATTTTAATCATTCCTTTCTATTAAAATAGTGCATTCCAAGTTACAGGTCCAACTTTTCCATCAGCAGAAAGTTTTTTAGATTTTTGAAAAGCTATAACTGCATTCTTGGTTGCATCTCCAAAAATACCATCTGCACTTCCAATTTTATAACCTAATGCAAGTAGTCTTTTTTGAAGAGCTAAAACATCATTTCCTTTCATATTAGGAGATGTAAGTTCAAGTGTTCTAGTAAGTTTAGGTGATAAAGATAAAGGTATTTTACTTGAGGGTGAACCAATAGGTGATACAGGTCGTTTTCCACGGATAAGATCTTCTATTTTAAGACCACCTGTCCATTGAAAGTGGGGAGCATCTTTAAAGTTTTTCCAAGAGCCTCCCCATTCAAGTCCTAAGGACTCTCCAATTTTACCAGCTTTAGCATACAAAGCGTCATTATCCCAAACTACTTTTCCACTAACTTTAATTGCAATATCGAAGGCAAGGCCATAGTTATGCATGGAGTATCCGCCTTTTGCATTAGTAATCTTACTACCTGGTTTTGTTCTTCCCTGTGCATAAAGCTCATTTTGTTCAGCAATGCTTCTTAGTGTCTGAGTTATAATTACATCAAGACCGGAGGATTTACATTTTGTTAAAAACTTTTCGCAAAGGTCTTTAACATGGGGATGTAAAAGGGATAAATCCTTTGACAATTAAAACACCACCTTATCTTTGTATATTATAAGTTATGTAAATTCAAAGGAAAGGTTACAAATTAAAAGCGAACTACATAGAAGCTAACTTCCATACAATCCGCTTTTAAAGTTAAATATATTGTTTTAATAATTTCTCAAGCTTAGATTTATCTTTAATAAATTCTAAACTTCCATCAGGATCATTTTGAATAATATTTATAATACACTGGTGGAATATATTTTTATCTTGTATAGAATGGTCCTTTGAATTAAGGTGGGAGTATAGTTTAGTATTAGAAATGTCCCACATATTACATGATGATTCTAAAAGGTTTTTAAGAGAGTTAATAGTATTATCTTCATCTTGTAATTTACTATAAAGATGAAAGTATGAAGAAAATGTATTATATTCCCACATTTCAAATATAGTAGTAGTAGATTTAATTATTCCAGCTATATAATGAGCATCATCTATTCGATTTTGATTAATAGCAATATCCATTAAAAAGTTTAGTGTTGTGTACATATCTGTTGTAGATTCAATAAGTTTACCTTCAAAAATTTCACAGGCCATATCTAGTTTTCCAGATGATAAATACAAATTTCCTTGATGAAGTTTTTTATCATAGGTTGATGCAGGAAGCATATCTATATATTTTTGAGCATTAGAATAGTCTTTTTTCTCAGTAAAGATACTAATTAACATAGAAATTGCATCGTATTTAATTTGAGAATCATTACTTTTAGTACATTTATCAAGCAAACTATAAATTTTATCCTCATAGTATTTTTTATTTTCTATATTAAACATATAAAGAGAGCCGTTAAGTGATACTGCAATGTTTATTATTAATTTTTCACAGGTTGGATATTCTGATATTTTATCAATGCATTTATTGAAAATAAAATCATAACCCTTATCAGGTATTAGAGGGATATTAAGTTCAATAAAATCAAATATTTCTTTTTCGGATAGTTCCTCATTAAAAGATAAAAGGGTGTTAATATCTACTTTTAAAATCCTAGCAAGGGGAGAAAGAATAGTTATATCAGGATAGGATATTCCTTTTTCCCACTTGTTAACAGCAGGAGTAGATACACCGATTACAGTTGCAAGCTGTTCCTGTGTAAGTTTTTGTTTTAAGCGGTTATTTTTAATCACTTCATTGATTTTCATTTGGCACTTCCCTGTTTATATATTTCAAAAGCTTTTGATATATATAGTGTATCATTTATATATTAAAATTAATATTGAGTAGTAATTAAGATATTAGTTTAATAAATTAACCATTAGTTAAATTAATTAAAGGCTTTATATTATTAAGATATATTTTACTAAGTTTAAGGTTGTGGTAGTATGTATTTGTAATAATATGAAAATAAGGGGAAATATAATGAGAAGTAATAAAAGTGGAATTATCATTATTGTTTTAATATCCTGTGTAATAATGGGGATTATAGATGCTATAATTCAACCAGGATATGCTATAAAGTCAGCTGTAAAAATAGGATTATTTTTAATATTACCTATTTTATATTCATGTTTTATTGAGGATTGCAGCTTAAAGCAAGTGATTACGCCTAATTTTAATAGTATTAAGATAGCTATAGCATTAGGTTTAGGTATATATGTTTTTATATTAGGAGCTTATTTTTTATTTAGAGGAATATTTGATTTTTCTTCCGTAACATCAAGTCTTGAAAGTGGGGTAGGAGTTACTAAGACAAATTTTATATGGGTAGCTATTTATATATCTTTAGTAAATTCCCTATTAGAAGAGTTTTTCTTTAGAGGGTTTGCATTTTTATCTTTAAAGAGGATAGCCTCTAGAAGATTTGCATATATATTTAGTTCAGCAGTATTTGCATTTTATCATATAGCTATGATGATAGGATGGTTCCATATTAGCGTTATTCTATTATCTCTTATAGGTCTTTTTATAGGAGGGTTAATATTTAACTTCTTTAATGAAAAAAGTGGAAACATATATACCTCATGGCTTGTTCATATGTGTGCTAATTTCTCAATTAATACAATAGGGTTTATACTGTTTGGAATACTATAAAATAAAAAAGCAGCAAGTTATACTTGCTGCTGATTTTTGGTACCGATGGTGGGACTCGAACCCACACGGTTGCCCTCTCGATTTTGAGTCGAGTGCGTCTGCCATTCCGCCACATCGGCTTATCAATAAAATTATAGCATATTAATGAACCATAGTAAATAAAATGAAAAGGCTCCATAAACCATTGAAAATACTAAAGTTTATGCAATTCTATATTTACTAAAAGAAGTTTTTAAAATAGATTTAAAGTATGTATGAAATAAATCGAACTCGATTTTGAACAAATTCACACACTCGATTTTTTATAATAGGTCGAATATAATTATAATTCTTTAAAGTGTTTAAGTCAAATTAGATGAATATAAATAATTGTAATAATTACAAATGATTGAAAATTAATTGACGTAAAATTATGATTGTAAATTATAGAAAGTAAAATAAATCACGAATAATACATAAAAAAGTTAATAAGTTTTGTACACGCAATTGGTATATATAATACCAAGTTGTGTTTATTGAGTGTGCTTAAATAACTTGTATATGTAGATAATTATGAAAATCTTTAAAAATATTGTTCTTTTTTATTTTAATTTGTTACCCCATTTTTTTCTGAGATAAAAGGGGTAAACATACTTTTCTCCCCCAAATAAAATTTACAATAATTAATTGTATATTATAAATAGTGGTAATGTTGTAATTAAAATGGTTGCAATGTATAATTTTAGTATATTAACTAATAGGGGGAAATGTAAAAATGATAACATTTATAATCATATCTTTGATTATAGGAGTAATTCCTGCTTTTATAGCACAATCGAAGGGAAAGGACTTTGCTACATGGTATGTATATGGTGTATTCTTATTTTTCTTTGCCATGATACATGCAATAGTATTACCTGAAAATAGCAAAGCCGATTACACAAGAAAAGCAATACAATTAAGTGATAAAGATGACTTATACAAACCTAATACAGTTGACTTAAATTCTCCAGTAGAAATTGTAGGACACAAAATAATAGGAAGTACAGATGATGTAAATTGTGTAGTTAAGTTTAGAAATATTTCTGATAAGACAGTTGTAGCAACTAAATACATAATTGAGTGTTTTAACTCATTTGGAGAGCCTGTAGGGGATGATAATAAAATAGTTTCTATGGTACAAGATGTTATTGTATCACCTAGAGATTGTTTTGGATATGATAAGGTAGTTAAATTATCAAACCATTTAGATACTAGACAAATTAATGTATCAGTAGTAAAGGTTATGTTTGATAATGGTGAGGTTTGGGAAAGTGAAAATCCTAATATAGTTACTGTACCAACTATTAATTTAAGTGATGAAGAATTATATAATCTTAAGCAAGTAATAGATAATGAAGCAGTATGTTATCCTTCTATGTTAGAAGATAAATGGATGTGTATTTGTGGAAGGGTAAATAAAGATACAGATGGTTGTTGTGTTAGATGTGGACGTAATTTAGAGGAGATAAAACTATATACTAAGGAGTATGTAGAAGATAAGGTGAAATTTATTAAAATCTAAGAAGAAGAGCAAAAGCGACAAAATGATATTGTAAATGCCAAAAGTAATAAAAGGGCTATCATAGTTACATCTATTGTAATAGGGTTATTTGTTTCTGTAGTTGGAATTAATCATATTTCAGAAATAAATAAACAATCTAAGCAAAAAATTCAAGAATTAAAATATATAGTTGATGATATAGGTGACTTTTCAAATAACATGTTAAAAGATGTTTCTCAATCTATGGAGAGTAGAGAGTATATAAGAGTAAGAAATTTAAGTTTAAGTAATATTGATTTAGTAGCAGACAAAATAAAAAAGGTGGACACTCTTAGGGACTCGATAACTGATGAAGATTATAAAAGCGTATGTAGTTTGCTTCATTCAGCACTAGAAGAAGATTTAAAAACATATGGATTAATATATGAAATGTTTACAAAAATGGATATGTCAAGACAAGAAGATTTACAACAGTATATGGCAAATAGTAATACTTACAATAATAATGCTAAAAAAGAGTTTTATGAAAAGTTTAAAGAATAATTAATAGTAATAAGAGTATATTTGTTTAAGGGGTGTGTAATGTTGAAAAGATTTTTAACCATGTGTTTAATGTGTATGGTATTGAGTTTTATGTTTGTAGGTTGTGGGAATAAAGAATATAG
>NZ_JAVWJB010000001.1:105992-139552 GCF_036639235.1 Clostridium sp. | reverse complement strand
TATTGGAGGCGCCACCCAGATTTGAACTGGGGATAAAGGTTTTGCAGACCTCTGCCTTACCACTTGGCTATGGCGCCATACTGGTGCCTCGAGCCGGAATCGAACCAGCGACACGTGGATTTTCAATCCACTGCTCTACCGACTGAGCTATCGAGGCATAAAGTAATCAAATGGCGACCCAGAAGGGGCTCGAACCCTCGACCTCTGGCGTGACAGGCCAGCACTCTAACCAACTGAGCTACTGGGCCATTTGTGGTGGAAACAACAGGGATCGAACCTGTGACCCCCTGCTTGTAAGGCAGGTGCTCTCCCAGCTGAGCTATGCTTCCATAACGATTACTTCGTCAGTGTTGCCGGCGGTTTGCCCTGCCGACATTTATTATGATACAGTAATACGGATTCAATGTCAATACTTTTTATAAAAAAGTTTTCCTAGCTATTAAAGTCCCTTTAAAACCAATAGCTAGGATATATAATTCTATTTAGCTGAGGTTATTAAATCCTCAATATTATCTGATGTAAATTCATACTTCTTATCACAGAAGTGACATTCAACACCAATAGTATTCTCTTCTTCCTTAATCCTATTCAGTTCCTCTTCCCCAAGTGAAATCAGAGTCTTCTCAACTCTCTCTCTTGAACAGTCACACTTATAATGTACTTCCTGCTTCTCATGGATAACAAGGTCCATATCGTCAAATAACATATTAAGTATATCCTCAGCTGACTTACCTTCAGATATTAGTGTTGATAGTGGTGGTATTTCTTGTAGTCTATAAGTTATAACATCTCCAAGCATCTCAGGTGAACCTGGCATCATCTGAATAATAATTGATCCTGCTGCTTTAATTGTCATATCATCCTTATCAACTAATACTCCAAGTACAACTGCTGATGGAACCTGCTCTGATACTGCAAAATAATATGCTATATCATCTCCAATTTCTCCTGTATATATAGGAACCTTACCTACATATGGCTCCTTAAGACCTAAGTCCTTAATAATATTAAGTGTTCCATTTTTCCCTACTGCACCTGACACATCAAGGTTTCCATTTTCGTTTGGAGGAAGTGTAACTGCAGGGTTACCTATGTATCCCTTTACATTACCTGTTGAATCTGTTGCTACAACAAGATTACCTGCCTCACCTCCACCATTCATAGAGATTGTAATTCTGTCCTTATCTCCCTTAGACATAACCCCTAGAATTGTTCCTGCACTTAAAAGTCTTCCAAGTGCCGCTGATGCTACTGGGCTTAGATTATGCATCTTTCTAGCCTCTTCTACTATATCAGTAGTAATAGCACAAAATACTCTAACATTACCTTCACTAGCTGTTCCTCTAACTATATATCCCATAATGCCCTCCTATTTTCTACATATGAATGTTGCCCTAAGGCTTTTATTCTCATATGGTATATTTTCGTAATCATTATAAATCTCTATATTATTAAATCCTACATTCTTAAGCAAATCTACAATATAGTCTATACTATAGGCCCTTTGGTAGTGTACCTCATCAAACCTTCTGTATAAGCCACCTTCTTTAACAAAGAATGTTATATACATTTCAATGAATTCATCTTCAATATAATTATCCCATATATAACAAAGATCATCTTCATTAAGGGTAAAACTCTTATTCCCTATATGTTCTAAAAGCTTATATTGTGTACTAACATCGAAAACAAAATATCCATCCTCTTCAAGTGAATTAAAAACACCTTCAAATCCCCTTAACATATCCTCTTCTTCTAATATATAGTTATACCCATCACAGAAGGAAAATATAAAATCAAACTTTTTTGAAAGGTCTATATCTGTCATATCCATATTAACAAATTTAACGCTGTAATTTTTAAGCCTAAGCTTTTCTTCTGCCACCTGAAGCATATCATAGGAAATATCGACCCCTGTTACATCAAAACCTAATTCCTTAAGTTTCAAAGTCATATTTCCAGTTCCACACCCAAGTTCTAGGGCTTTTGTCCCCCTAGTATTAATTCCCCTATTATTAAAATAGTCACGTAGAAAGTCACTCCACTTACTATAGTCCATTTCTATCATTTTATCATAAACCTGGGAAATATACGTATACTGTTCATTCATACAATCATCTCCTAAAGGATTTTACTTAAAATATTATTATCTATTTAGAAATAAAAATCAACTTTATTATTTAGGAACATTTCACACTTTCCCTGAATAGACTTATATAAAAATGAATTATAGGAGGAAATATATGTTTTATCCTCTTTTTTTAACCCCCTTTTTCAAAGAGTGTATTTGGGGTGGAAATAACCTTAAATCTATTTTAGGTAAAAACATTCCAAGTAATAATACAGGTGAAAGCTTTGAAATATCCTGCCACACAGACTATCTATGTAAAATAAAAAGCGGTGTTTTTAAGGATCTTTATTTAAAAACACTTGTAGATATATACCCAGTCGAAATTCTTGGAAAAAATATTGATTCTGATTTTTTCCCTATAATAGTAAAGATTCTTGATGCAAGGGATAGACTTTCTATTCAGGTTCACCCTAATGATAGATATGCCTACAATAATTATAGATCCCTTGGCAAAAATGAGCTTTGGTATGTACTACATGCTAATAAAGATAGCAAAATCATTTTAGGACTTAAGGATAATACCAGTAAAAAAGATATAGAATCCTCACTCTCAAATGGTAATATTTCTGATTATTTAAATATAGAAAATGTATCAATTGGTGATTGTATATACATTCCCTCTGGTACAGTCCATGCACTACTTGAAAATATAGTTGTACTTGAAGTTCAGCAAAGTAGCGACTTAACCTATAGACTATATGACTGGGATAGACTTGAAAATGGATGCAAACGAAAACTTCATATAAATAATGCTTTAGATGTAATAAACCCTAAATCAAAGGGAGAAATAATTAAGGCATCGGATTATGAAGGGGAATATTTTTATAACCTAATAGATATTAAAGACTTTACTGTTGACTATATTAACCTAAATGGCTCACTTCTTGACCATCCCTGTTATAAAAGCTTCCATGTATATACCTGTATTAATGGTAGTGGCTATATTATATATAAGGGATCTAGTCAACCAATTAACAAGGGAGATACCTTCCTTATACCAGCATCCCTTAAGGAATATGAAATTAGAGGTGAGCTTACCCTTATAAAAGTATATATTAAAAAATAACCCCAAAGAGATTTTCTCTTTGGGGTTTCTATTCCTTGCGTATATATTAATGTTTATTATTTTTCTATATAAGACATTAATTTTTCATTTTTACTAATTCCCTTAAATATAGGATAAGCAATAATAGTCATAATTATAAATTCGCTTACAAAAATTGATGCAGCAGTTGCAACAAATGGTATGTTTTGAAGTAAGTAAAGCTCTAAGGCTACTATTACCGGTATAAATAAGCTTGGCCATAATGATGCTACAAATAAATTCTTAGACTTTGCAATAAAGTATACACTTAATGCAGTTGATAGTGTACCAAAAATAACATCGTAAATTCCAAGTGGACTATATATATTAGATAGTGCACATCCTATTATTAGGGATATCCCATATATAGGATTAAAAAATACTAATAAATTTAAGATTTCCGATACTCTAAATTGAATTGCACCATAACCTATTGGTGCTATAGCAATAGTTAACACTATGTATAATGCTGCAACAATTGCTACCTTTGTTAGATTTGAAACTGAAATGCCTCTCATATATAAATTCCTCCTGTTTTCTTGTTTTTTGAGCTGGTATCTTCAGGCACAGCTCACCTTGTTTTAATGTGGTTTGGCAAGGAACACAATAGTCATTATAACATACTTTTTTCAAAAAGCTTATATTCTGTAAATTTAGACTTAATTAGGTTAAGTTTAAATAACATTTTGTATAGTTCATTTAACAAATTGTAAAGTTTACTTTACATTTACTCCTAACTAAACTATAATAATCCTTAAGAAAGGACGTGTTGAAATGAGTTTAAATACTAATAAAAAATCTATTTTTTACTTTATATTATTTATGGTTTTAGGAGGGCTTGCCGGCTTTAGTTCTGCATTCTTTGCTGGCAATATTGATTTAAGTAATATTGAGCCAAATGAAACCTTCTACAACATTATATTTTACTTAGGAGCTGTTGTATCACTTATATTAATATTAATTACTACTGTTTCAATGATTAAAATTAATAAAACAATTAAATCTAATAATGATATAGATGAATATACACTTGATACGGATACCCATAAAAACCTTACAATTATTCTATCCACTTCTACCTTGTTAAACGTTTTTACTCTTGGATGGATAGTTATTTTAATTTTATACATAGAGAAACTTCCATCTACTAGCACTACGTCAATTTTATATTTATTATTTGCAGTAATAATAACCGTAGCTTCTACTGTACTTCCAATAATAGCTTTTAAATTTTATAATAGAATTTATAAAACTAGGCAACTTGATGTACTTTCACCAGGCATTTCAAAACATGCATTTAATCACTTAGATGAATGTGAAAAAACAATAGCATATAAGGCTGCATTTAAGTCATTTAAAACAATAGACGGATTAATGTTTTTTATAATAATATTTTTAATGATAATTGGCCTATTACTAAATATAGATACTATACTAGCTGTTATAATAGTAACTACCCTACTTATAATAAGTAAATCAATTTACTTATTAGAGGTTTATAAACTTGAAAAGTCTAACTAGACCTTAGGAGGAAATATGGAACTTAAAAATAAAGTTAAGGAACTTCGTGCAAGGCATAACTTAAATCAAACTGACCTTGCTAAATTAGTTTCGGTTTCACGTCAAACCATTGGTCAAATTGAAAAAGGTGACTACTCACCATCGGTAATGCTTGCACTTAAAATAGCAAAGGCACTTAATTCTACTGTAGATGAAGTTTTTTATATTGTATAAAATTCAAATCTGAATAATCAATATACATTAAAACAAAACTAAAGGGATAATACCTTTAGTTTTGTTTTATTATTTATTCCACTTACGCCCTGCTGTCTTATTACGTCTAGTCATGATTCCACCTATTCTTCCAGTTTCACTGGATGTTAGTCCATCCCATCCATACTTCTCAACCTTATCTAGAAGTCCAAGCTCCTCAGCTATCTCATACTTAATAGATTCCCTTTGTTTCATCTCCTCAGTTAGCTCCTTATTTGCAACAAGCTTAGCCTTAACCTTCTTCTTAAATGGTGTTGCCAAAAAATCACCTCCCCATTTCATTAATAGCTATATTTTACCCCTACCTAAAAATATTATTCATTTGATAATGCAAGTTTACGTAAACCAACATTCATATTTTAATTAACCAAATATTTATTATTTTGTGTTATGTTTTTATCAGGTAGCTAAAACACTGTTTTTTACAACTTTTTTGCAAATATTAATTAGTATATTTTGCAATTTTGTGATATAATAACCTTCATAAAAGTATAAGATTCAACGCTTTAAGGAGGTATTATTATGGGAGTTAAATTAGCAGTTGTAGGGGCAACTGGTATGGTTGGGAGAACATTTTTACAAGTATTAAAGGAAAGAAATTTCCCAATCGATGAACTTTACCTATTTTCATCAGCAAGATCAGCTGGAGAAGTAATGGAATATGACGGTAAGGAATATACAGTAGAAGAACTAAAGGAAGATTCATTTGATAGAGGAATAGATATAGCACTATTCTCAGCAGGTGGAGATACAAGTAAGGAGTTTGCACCTATTGCAGCATCTAAGGGATGTATTGTAGTAGACAACTCAAGTGCTTGGAGAATGGACAAGGAAGTTCCTCTAGTAGTTCCTGAGGTTAATCCTGAAGATATTAAGTGGAACAAGGGTATTATAGCAAACCCTAACTGTTCAACAATTCAAGCGGTTGTTGCACTTAAGCCACTAGAAGATAAGTATAAAATCAAGAGAGTTATTTACTCAACATACCAAGCAGTTGCAGGAGCTGGAGTTGCTGGTTATGCAGATCTTGAGGATGGTTCACTTAAGGGTGCAGAGCCTAAGAAGTTCCAGCACCAAATAGCATACAACCTAATTCCTCATATAGATGTATTTATGGATAATGGATATACTAAGGAAGAAATGAAAATGGTTCTTGAAACTCAAAAAATTCTTCACAGAGATGATATTAGGGTTACAGCAACTACTGTTAGAGTTCCTGTATACTATGGTCACAGTGAGTCAATTAACCTTGAGTTCGAAAACAGCTTTGAGGTTGATGAGGCAAGAGAAGTTTTATCATCAGCTAAGGGTATTGTAGTTATAGATAACCCATCAAAAAACGAATATCCAATGCCTGCAATGCTAGCTGGACGTGATGAAGTCTTCGTTGGAAGAATTAGACGTGATGAGTCAGTTGATAATGGACTTAACATGTGGGTTGTTGCAGATAACATTAGAAAAGGTGCTGCAACTAACGCAGTTCAAATAGCTGAACTTCTTATTAATAAGTAATTTTTATGTTAAACTATCATGCTACTAAATGCTTAGTAGCATGGTATAATTTATTTTATTTTTTATTTTATGTTAAATTGCAAAAATCTCTCTATATGCATATAATGAAAATAAGTTTGAAATGAAAGGATGAGTATTCATGAGTATTTTTACCGGATCAGGGGTTGCAATTATTACTCCCTTTACAAACAGTGGTGTTGACTTCGATAAACTACAAGAGCTTATTGAATGGCATATAGAAGAAGGAACAGACGCTATTATAGTTTGTGGAACTACAGGTGAAGCATCAACTATGACAGAATCTGAAAGAAAAGAAACTATTAAATTTACAGTAGATACAGTAAATAAGAGAGTTCCTGTTATTGCAGGAACAGGAAGCAATAACACTGCTTCTTCAGTAGAAATGAGCAAATGGGCAGATAGTATTGGAGTAGACGGGCTGTTAGTTATAACTCCATACTACAACAAAACAACTCAAGAGGGATGTGTTAAGCACTTCGAAGCTATAGCAACTGCTGTTAACACTCCAATTATAGTGTATAATGTACCATCAAGAACAGGACTTAACCTACTTCCTACAACACTTAAGGAAGTTTCAAAACTTCCTAATATTGTTGCTATTAAGGAAGCTAGTGGTAACATGAGCCAGGTTGCAGAAATAGCTTACCTATGCCCAGGAATAGATATATATTCAGGAAACGATGATCAAATCGTTCCTATAATGTCTCTTGGAGGAAAAGGTGTTATATCTGTTGTTGCAAACATTCTACCAAAACAAACCCATGATATTTGCGCTAAATATTTAGAGGGTAAAACTAAGGAAGCATTAGATATACAACTAAATATGCTACCAGTTATTAACGCTTTATTTATTGAGTGTAACCCTATACCTGTTAAAGCAGCTTTAAATATAATCGGGAAAAACGTTGGTACTTTAAGACTACCTTTACTAGACATCTCACCAAAGGGACATGATGTTTTAAGTAAGGCAATGAATGAATACGGATTTTAATCCTCGGAGGTTATTAATGAAAGTATTATTATTTGGATGTAACGGAAGAGTTGGTCAGGTACTAACTCGTCTTATAAACACTTCTGATAACATGGAAGTTGTATGTGGTGTTGATAGAGATGCTAAAATGCTAAGCACTTACCCTGTATACTCATCACTTAATGATGTTAAGGAAAGCGCTGATGTTGTAATAGACTTTTCAAATCATAGCTGCCTTGATAGTCTTCTAGACTTTGGCAAAAGAACACATACACCTTTAGTTATATGTACAACAGGATTTTCTGAAGAGCAAAAAGCTAAAATGCTAGAAGCTTCAAAGTCATTCCCAATACTTCACTCAGGTAATATGTCAGTTGGTATTAACCTTTTACTATCACTGGTTAAAAAGGCAGCTGCAACTCTTTACCCAGAGTTTAATATTGAAGTTATAGAAAAGCATCACAACCAAAAACTTGATGCTCCAAGTGGAACAGCGCTTATGATTGCTGATGCTATGAAGGAATCACTTGAGGATAGTATAAACTATGTTCATGGAAGACATACTAAAACTGAAAAAAGAACTGAAAACGAAATTGGTATACACGCTGTAAGAGCCGGAGGAATATTTGGCGAGCACACTGCATTATTTGCAAGTAACAATGAAATTGTTGAAATCAAACATACAGCATTAACACGTGAAGTTTTTGCAGATGGAGCTATTAAGGCTGCTATCTACCTTAAGGATCAAACTTCAGGTTTCTATACTATGAGTGACGTTATCGGCTAGAATTATTGCCCCTCTTAATTTTTTAAGTGGGGCTTTTTAAAATTGGAGGTGTTTTTATGTGTTTTATTAATGAATCTGTTCTTGGCATCGAAATATCCGGTATTAGAAAATTTCTAAACATTGCATCTAACTATCCTAATGCACTTTCTCTAACCATAGGTCAGCCAGACTTTAAAACTCCAGATCATATAATAAAAAAGTCAATTGAGGCCTTAGAAAATGGGTATACAGTATACACTCCTAACAAAGGAATTACACCTTTGCTTAAAGGTGTATCATCATATATGAATACTAAGTACTCCCTTAACTACTCAAGTGAGGATGAAATTATTGTAACAAATGGTGCAAGTGAGGCAATAGATACTGCTCTTAGAACTATTATTTCAAGTGGTGACGAGGTGATAATCCCCTCCCCTGCATATCCAGGTTATGAACCATTAATTAAAATACTCGGGGGAAAATGCATATACATAGATACAACAGAGGATAATTTTAAATTAACAGCTTCAAAACTAAAAAATGCAATTACAAAAAACACTAAATGTTTAATTCTACCCTACCCTTCTAACCCAACAGGAACTACACTAACATATGAAGAAATCCTTTCAATTGCACAGGTAGCCCTAGACAGTAATATATTAGTACTCTCAGACGAGGTTTATAGTGAGCTTTGTTATAACGGTCCACATATATCCATTGGTAATATAGATTTTATTCGAAATAATGTAATTATTGTTAATGCACTATCTAAGTCCCATTCAATGACAGGGTTTAGAATAGGCTTTTTATTAGCACCAAAATACCTTACAGACAACTTTGTTAAGGTTCACCAATACAATTCCACCTGTACAAGTAGTATAAGCCAATACGCAGCACTTGAGGCTGTTACAACTGGTTTAGATGATCCACTATATATGAAAGCGGAATACATTAAAAGACGTGATTATGTTTATAATAGATTAGTAGATATGAACCTTAACTGTACACTTCCAACTGGAGGATTTTACTTTTTCCCATCTATTAAGAAATTTAATCCCTCATCCTATGATTTTGCACTTGATTTACTAGATAAGGCAGGTGTTGCAGTAGTTCCAAGTACTGCTTTTTCTGGTGGAATAGATGGGTATATAAGAATATCCTACGTATGTTCTATGGAAAATTTACAGGAAGCTCTTAATAGACTAGAGAATTATCTTATAACTAACTTCTAATATAAGGAGGAATCTTTATGAACACAAGAAAAGATTATGACTTAACTGACCCATACGAAATAGCTAGATTCATTAAGGAAAGTACTAAAAAAACCCCTGTTACAGCATATATAAGCGGTACACTCTCCTCAACTACCTATGAGGGTCTCGAGATATATGGTACAGATGGATTTTATATAGTATTTGGGGATAACCATCTTATTGAGAATCTTATATCCTCAAATAGTTCAACAATTAAAAATAGCAGGGTTATATACGATAGGCGCAACTCACCTATTCCAATGCTTGATATTAGAAATATTAATGCTAGAATCGAGCCTGGTGCTATTATACGAGAAGGTGTAACCATACATGATAGTGCTGTTATTATGATGGGTGCCGTTATAAATATAGGCTGTGAAATCGGTGAAGGTTCTATGATAGATATGAATGCAGTTCTTGGTGCTAGAGCTAAAATCGGCAAGTATTCACATATAGGTGCTGGTGCTGTTATTGCAGGAGTTTTAGAACCACCTTCTAAGGACCCTGTAATTGTTGGCAACAACGTTATGGTAGGTGCTAATGCAGTACTTCTTGAAGGAGTTAAAATAGGTGATGGTGCTGTTGTTGCTGCAGGTTCTGTTGTAACTAAGGATGTACCTGAAAAGGTTGTTGTTGCAGGTACCCCTGCTAAAATAATCAAAGACGTAGACGATAAAACCCTTAGCAAAACACAATTACTTGATGATTTAAGATAAACAAAAATGGGGCTTGTACCAGCAGTTATTAACCGCTAATACAAGGCCCCTTTATTTTACTTATTAATATTCACTTGTTTCAGCAGAAACTTCTTCAAGTGCAATATTTAATTCATTTTCATCAATATTTAAATCCATATTTCCGTTACCAAAAGGAATGCCTATTTCATAAATATTATCTTCGCATAGGCCCTCTTCATCAGTAACACTTTCCATTTTAGTAATAGAAACTTCATAAGCAACTCTACTTACTATCATTTCATCACTAAGCTTCTTCTCATAAGACCTACTTTGAATTCTTCCCCATATTCTAATATGTGAACCAATTTCAAATGTACTTGAGAATCTAGCATTTCTTCCCCAAGCTATAACTGGTATGTAGTCAGACTTATTATAAGGTCTGTTTGCAGCTACAAGGATATCTGTAATTTCACGTCCAAATGGAGTTGTTCTATAAACAGGTGCCTTACAGATATAACCATCAATAAATATTTGGTTAGGACTCTTTGATACTTCTGTTATAACATTAATATCTCTAGCAAAGATTGTTAGAATTAATCTATTATGTCCATCTACTATTTTGTTGTAAGATCTAAGTTGTCCAACAACATTAACTAAACTACCAACCTGAATATCCATTATAGATATTAATCTTTCTGAAACTGTAACAGGTAGAATATCTACCGCATCACTTAATCTTGGAACCTCAACCTTAACTATGTAAAAACCTTCACCATACATTTGATGGCTAAACTCGATATCAGCAACTACCTTCCCCTCAATGTAAACTTTGTTTGTAACTAATAGATTATCAGTCATATTACCATACCTCTCCTTCGTGTTTTTAGCTTTTTAATTAATCTTAAGATATAGATATTAATCTTTTGCATGAAATATGAATAAATTTTAAAAATTATATCCAAGAACTAACATGCATGTTAGTGATGCAAGGTAGCTAAACAAATCCTCACTACTTCCACTTTCCCTTATGGGATGCTCAAATGGATGTACTACTTCCCCCTTGTAATTAACAATAGACCTTTGTAGACAATAGCTAAATTCCAAAACGTCTAGGTCACTTATACTACTCGCCGTTACGGTACTTCTCTCATTCAATCCATATGTTATTGGATAGATATTGTTACATATAAAGTCTATATCGTTAATAAAGTCTGAGTTAAATATAAAATAGCCTTCTGGTTTTATAGTGCATATAACCTGGCTTATCGCATCCTTGTTATATGTATCTTCACATAATGTATTCATAAGGATTATATCGAACTCAACATCTTTATACCTTCCATTTAAAATATCCCCTAAATTAATATCATATATAATATAATTGAATATATTGCCATTATTGTAAATGTTCTTCTGTATATATTTTTCTATGATTAATACAGAATTCCTTCTTTTTTTTAGAAAATTTTTAATATATATGGAATCTTTAGCATTATTTCTATGTGAAATTACCCCTATATTCATAAGATCATTCCTCCTTAATCCTTTTATTATGAGGGTCTCCACAATCATCTATAAATATTCTAAATAAAAAAAGATAATCTATCGTTTTTTTCTATAGACTATCTTTTTCCATATATATGCGAATTTTTTCACATACTTTCAAGGTTTTATATGCTTTTTTGCCTTCCAGTATGATCTATATAATAACTATCTTTATAAATCATCTCTGATACTGTATTAAATTTATATCCCTGCTTTTTAAGAGTGGTAATGGTTTTTTGTAGTTTATCGTAGGACTCATTTGAGTTATTAGTAAATAATAATATTGAACCGCTAGTTACTTTTTCTAAAAACTCTTCTTCATTATTTTCTAACTCATAGTCCTTAAAATCTAAGTTCCACACAACTGAAACCATATCCATATCACTTACTGCCCTTTGACTTTTATCACTATATTCTCCATATGGAGGTCTAAATACCCCTACTGTTTTACCTGTAATCATCTTAATCTTCTCATTAGCCCCAAGTATCTCTCTTTCTAGATTCTCCCTACTTAAGTGGCTAATATGGGGATATGTTAATGAGTTATTTCCAATTTCATGTCCATTTTTATGAATTTTTACGGCATCATTTCTATACATATCAATCCACGCTCCTGTGGTAAAAAAGGTAGCCTTTACCCCTTCCTTTCTAAGAAGCTTTAAAATCTCATCTGTATACTGCTCTGAAAACCCAGTATTTATTGTTATAGCTATAGTCTTATCTTCCCTCTCTACACTATGTACTGGAATAGAATTATTATTTGCCAGTGCACTATTAAACACTTTCATTCCCTTACCTGTTGAATAAAAAACTGAAATTCCAACAATGCAGCATATAAGCATTAAATTAATAGTCCACTTTTTAAATAGCTTATTTCTCTTCAAATTATCCTCCAAATTCCTTTTTTTATAATGTATTTGCTATATCTCACAATAATTACTTAAATAAATAAATTATAACTACATATTTTAACTATAATTTACTTGATAGGGTTTACATATTATTGATATAATTTATGTAATATTAATTTAGTTGGGGGATGACATTATGTTTAAGGATACATCCGAATTAGCTGAGAACAAGCTACTTCTTTTATATATATTAGATAAGTTAAAGGTACCAACATCTAATACACTATTAACTCAAGTAGTTTTAGAGAACAATCTTATTAATTATTTTTTATTACAACAGTACCTATCTGAACTTGTGGATAATGGGTTTATTGAGGACTCAAAATATAACAATACCCACAAATTAACACTAACAGAATCAGGAAAAAGTACACTCGAATTTTTTACCAATAGAATTCCAACTGAAAAGATACAATTAATTGATGAGCACCTAGTTGAAGGAAAATACCTAGGTGAAGTATTTAAGTCATACCTTGCTTCATTTGAGCAGGTAGATGATGTTTGTAAGGTAAGTCTATACCTTAAAGAAAATGACAATATAACCTCATCACATTCCTTTAATGTAGAGACTTTAGATGAAGCTAGTAAAATATGCGATATATGGAGAAATAAAGGCGATAAAATATCAGAGGCTATTCTATCCATATTTATGGACAGCTAGTTTTTAAGATTAAACACTCTTAAAATATACCTTATTCTCATGCTTAGGGTAATATTTATTCTAATTATTTGTTTTCTAATATTCTTTAAGAAAATTTCAAATCTAGTTATCATAAGAAATCCCTCCTTAAATACATTATATTTAAGAAGGGATTTTTTGTTCTATTTTGTTGAAATTAACTTAAAGATAATTTCTCTTTAATGTATCCACGAACCTCACCTATCATATATAGTGAGCCACAGAATACTAGCATTTCGTCTTCTTCTCTTGACTGTAAAGCTATATCTACAGCTTCAGTAATACATGAAGCACTTACTGCCTCATATCCTTTTTGTCTAATAATAGTAGCAAGTTCCTCTGAAGTAAGTGCCCTATCGTTATTCGGAGTAACAGTTACAAAGTTATCTCCTATGCTTAAAAGATCATCAATCATCTTGTTGTAATCCTTATCTGAAAGCATTCCACAAGTTATTTTAATCTTCTTCCCCTTAAAGTACTTATTAACTGAATCTACTAATGCTTCAATTCCTTGAACATTGTGTCCTCCATCAAGTACTATAATAGGATCCTTAGTTAGAACCTCAAATCTAGCAGGCCATCTAGCTTCTAAAAGACCGTTGTAAACAGCCTCATCTGAAATTTCATACCCAAGTTCCTTTAGTGCCTTAACAGCAAGTAGAGCTGTTTTAGTGTTCATAACCTGGTAGTAGCCAAGTATTCCAATGTGAAGGTTATCGTACTTAACTGTACCTGAAACATTGTAAACTGTTCCATCTACTGACTCTGATACAATCTCATCCTTAACATCAGATACATTATATATCTTTGCATTCATTTCCTTTGCAACTTCCATAATAACATCATGTGCTTCCTTTACCTGTGGGTAAAGAATAAGTGGCTTATCCTTTTTAATAATACCAGCTTTTTCATATGCTATTTTAGCAATATTGTCACCTAGTACATTAATGTGGTCAAGACTTATTGTAGTTAATACTTCAAGTACTGGGTCAACAACATTTGTTGCATCAAATCTTCCACCAAGACCTACTTCTAGAACTACAAAATCAACATTTTGCTCTGCAAAATACTTAAATGCAACTGCAGTTATAACCTCAAACTCTGTAGGATGATCAAGTCCTTCCTTAACTAGAGTTTCAACATGAGGTACCATTTCTGTAACAAGTCTTGCAACCTCACAGGTTGGAATCTCTTCCTTGTTGATTCTAATTCTTTCTGTAAATCTTTCAATATAAGGAGAGGTATAAACCCCTACCTTATATCCTGCATTTTCAAGAATTTTAGATAAAAATGTAGTTGTAGAACCTTTACCATTTGTTCCACCTACATGTATAACCTTAAGCTGTTTCTCTGGGCTTCCTAGAATTTCGCAGAATCTTTCGATTCTCTTCATTCCAAGATTTATTCCAAACTTACCAATACTCTCAACGTATTTTAGTGCTTCATCGTAATTCATAATTACCCCCTGTAGCTGTTAAGTCTTTCAAGTACCTTATCTAGCATATCTTGATACTTCTTTTGCTTATCTTTTTCTTCGTTAATTACACTTTCAGGAGCCTTAGCTACAAAACCTTGATTTGAAAGTTTCTTGTTAACTCTTTCAACTTCCTTTTCTAGCTTTTCCTTTTCCTTAGTAAGTCTATCTATTTCTTTTTCCTTATCAATTAAGTCGTCAAGTGGCATAAATAATTCTCCACCTTCTACTACTAATGATACAGCATCCTTTGGTACATCACTTGAAACTATAAATGCAACTTCTGCAGCTGAAGCTAGCTTCTCAAAGTATACTCTTCCCTCTTCAAATGCAGCTCTAGCTTCATCTGTTGATGGAATAATCATAATAGTTGCCTTTCTTGAAGCAGGAACATTCATTTCTGCTCTTACATTTCTAAGATGCTTAATAGCGTCTATTACATACTCCATAGCCTTAACATCTTCTTCAAATGTTAACTCCTCTGAGTACTCTGGCCACTTAGCTGTTGTTATTGTTTCTTCTGAAGTAATATTAGTGTATATTTCCTCAGTAATAAATGGCATAAATGGATGAAGCATCTTTAAGCTTCCCTTTAGAACGTGCATAATAGTGCTGTATACAGCAGCCTTAGTTGCAGCGTCGTCTGAGTATAGTCTTGGCTTAACAAGTTCTATATACCAGTCACAAAGCTCTGACCATATAAAGTCATTAACCTTTTGAGCTGCAATACCTATTTCAAACTTATCAAGGTTGTCTGTAACGTCTCTTACAACAGTGTTAAATCTACTTAGGATCCACTTATCTGCTGAAGTGTAGTAGTTACTTGCATTGTCTTTATATTCATTAACTATAGATTCATCAATATTCATAAGAACAAATCTTGATGCATTCCATATCTTATTAGCAAAATTTCTTGAAGCTTCTACTCTTTCCATGTAGAATCTCATATCGTTTCCAGGTGAATTTCCTGTAGCTAGTGTAAATCTTAGGGCATCTGCACCGTACTCATCAATAATCTCAAGTGGGTCAATACCATTTCCTAGAGACTTACTCATCTTTCTTCCCTCAGAATCACGAACAAGTCCATGAACTAGAACATGCTTAAATGGAACTTCTCCTAGCTGCTCTATTCCTGAGAATACCATTCTAGCTACCCAGAAGAATATAATGTCATATCCAGTAACTAGTGTATCTGTTGGGTAGAAATACTTAAGGTCCTTTGTAGTATCAGGCCAACCAAGTGTTGAGAATGGCCATAGTGCTGATGAGAACCAAGTATCTAGTACGTCTGTGTCTTGAGTAATATTTTCACTCTTACACTGACTGCAGCAAGTAGGTGTTTCGTTTTGAACTGTTAGATGACCACAGTCACCACAGTACCAAACTGGAATTCTATGTCCCCACCAAAGCTGTCTAGATATACACCAATCTTGAATGTTTTCCATCCAGTTGTAGTAAATCTTTGAGAATCTCTCTGGTACAAATTGTACGCTTCCATCTCTAACAGCATCAATAGCAGGTGCTGCAAGTGGTTCCATTTTAACGAACCATTGCTTTGATAGAAGTGGTTCTACAACAGTTGAACATCTATCATGAGTTCCAACGTTGTGTGTATGGTCTTCTATTTTAACAAGGTTACCCATGTCTTCAAGGTCTTTAATAATCTGCTTTCTAGCTTCATATCTATCCATTCCCTCATACTTACCAGCTAGAGAATTCATAGTTCCATCTTCATTCATAACTACTATCTTAGGTAGGTTATGTCTTTCACCAACCATAAAGTCGTTAGGGTCGTGTGCAGGTGTTATTTTAACACATCCTGTACCAAACTCCTTATCAACATAATCGTCAGCTATTATTGGAATTTCCTTGTTAACTAGAGGAAGAATAAGCATCTTACCAACTAGATGTGCATATCTCTCATCTTCTGGGTTTACTGCAACTGCAACGTCTCCTAGCATTGTTTCAGGTCTTGTTGTAGCAATAACAAATACCTCATCACTATCCTTTACAGAATACTTAATATGCCAGAAATGTCCTGCTTTTTCTTCATATTCTATTTCAGCATCTGAAATAGCAGTCATGCATTTTGGACACCAGTTAATTATTCTATTACCTTGGTAAATAAGACCCTTATTATAAAGTCTTACGAATACTTCACGAACAGCCTTGTTAAGGTTCTCATCCATTGTAAAGCTTTCACGAGTCCAGTCTGCTGAAACTCCAAGTCTTGTAAGCTGTCCCTTGATTCTTTCTCTGTATGTACCAGCCCAGTCCCATACTTTTTCAAGGAATGCATCTCTTCCCATTTCCTTCTTATCATACCCTTGAGTTATAAGTTCCTTCTCAACTCTAACCTCAGTTGCAATACTAGCGTGGTCTGTACCAGGTAGCCATAGTGCTGAGTATCCGCTCATTCTCTTATATCTCATAAGAATATCTTGTAGAGTATTGTCTAGTGCGTGACCCATATGAAGCTGCCCTGTTATATTTGGAGGTGGCATCATAATAGTATAAGGCTTCTTAGTCTCATCTACCTCAGGTGTAAAATATTTGTTATCTACCCATTTTTTATAAAGTCTATCTTCAAACTCTTTAGGGGCATAGTTCTTAGCAATTTTTAAATTATCTTCCATTGTTATTCCTCCTTAAATAATTACATACAAAAAAGCCCTCCATCCTCAATAAGGACGAAGGGCCGCGTTACCACCTTAATTCTAGCACTATAAATAGTACTAGCACTTAAAAAATTTAACGGCAAAAACCGTTTCACTCTACTTAGTTTCAAGTGAAATGCTCAAAAGCTACATTCAAAAATAACTAACCTTAAGATGACTCTCAGCCTATGGACATCTCTCTCTTAAAGGGTATATTTCCTACTCCTCTTTCTCATAGCATATACCTATATTCAATATACTCTATTATAATATTTTCCTACTATTTGTCAACACTTAGGTTAAAAGGTCAAACCTTAAACATTTTCCCTTTTAATTTCCTTTGATAGTACAACACAAATACCAAGTGATATAACAAGTGATATAGGAACTATAAAGAATCCATTATAGGTACCTACTATATCATTTATATATCCTAAAACAAAATTCATACCATTACCTATAATAGATGTAATAGTTAATATTACCCCTAAAATATAGGCTGTATTTGTTTTAAATCTCATATTAATTGCTGTAACTATAACCGGATAAATTAATGAGAAGAATAATCCTGAAATAGCCATAAATATTATTAGCTTTTCTCCTCCTATTAAACCAGTTGATACAAATATTAGTGCTAAAACTATAAAAGTTATAACTGTTTTAAAGTATCCAAACTTCTCTGCTATAAATCCTCCAAAGAATCTACCTACAGCAAATAAGAAGAAGAATATTCCAACATAGTATGATCCCTTATTCTCATCATATGAATACACTACCTTCATATAATTAATAAACCAGGTTCCCATAATAGCCTCTGCTAAAATATAGAATCCTAATGCAAATGAGAATAATAATACAAACTTATCCTTTAAAACCTCTTTTAAAGGTATTATCTTTTTGTTTTTATCTATTTTAATATTTTCCTTTGGGAATTTTGATAATAGTGTGATTAGCATAAGAGCTATTGCTATAGCACCACATATTAAATAAATCTGTCTATAATCATAACCTACTCCAAGTAGGCTTCCTGCTGTTCTTTGACCTGCTGTTACTCCAACCCCATATGAAAAGTGTACTATACCCATAAATACAGCTTGGCTACTTACAAATATAAGTGGTATTAAAGCATTGGTACAAAGTACTGCTGTTGATACCCCCATTGTTAGAAGTAATATTCCAAGTACCAAAATATAGAAACTAGATGATAAATAAATTAAAATTATACCGATAATTGCTGATGTGAAAGCAACAAAATACGTATTTTTATGTCCTGTTTTTTCTACTAATACTCCACCTATGTACTGGCAAACTATATATCCAAGTGATGCTGCTAAAAGCACAATTGATACGTTACTATCAGATATTAAGAATTCTTCCTTAAATGATGGTATAAATATACCCTTCATGTTATCTGAGAAACCTGCAAATAGTATAGATAGGAATACAAGCGACGCTGCTAAATAATATTTCTTCATATTATACCCCTTTACTAATATATACTATATAACATTCTATAAAACTAAACTACAAATTGCAACATAATCCGCCTCTACGTAATGTAACAGATTACGTAATTTTCACATATTATAAACCAATCTTGTTATTTTGGGAGGTTAATATGAAAAAAACTTTAAAACTAACATGCTTTCTACTAATAACAGTATTAAGCATATCCCTACTTGCTTCTTGTTCTAATAAGGAGGAAGAAAAACCTCAAAACAAATCTCTTACAACCATTAGACTTAGTGAGGTTGTACGCTCTATTTTCTATGCACCTATGTATGCATCTATAAGCCAAGGATTCTTCGAAGAAGAAGGTATTAAGATAGACCTATCAACAGCACAGGGTGCTGATAAAACTGCTCAACAAGTATTATCTAAAAATGCTGATATAGGCTTTTGTGGAGCAGAACAACTTATATATCTATATAACCAAGGAAGAGATGATCATGGAAAAATCTTTGCACAGTTAACTCAAAGAGATGGTTCATTCCTAGTTGCTAGAAATGGTGATAACTTTAACTGGTCAGATGTTAAAGGTAAAACTATTATAGGGGGAAGACCTGGTGGTGTTCCTGAAATGGCACTTGAATCAGTTCTTAAGAAAAATGAAGTTACTCCATTTAAAGATGTTGATATTATAACAAACCTTGCTTTCAATGCAACAAGTGGCGCATTTAAGTCAGGTACAGGAGACTATATAGCATGTTTTGAACCTACAGCAAGCCTACTTGAAAAAGAAAAGGCTGGAAAAATTGTTGCATCAATTGGAAAAGAGTCTGGGGAGCTTGCTTATACATGCTTCTTTGCTACTAATGAATATATTGATAAAAACAAAGATGTTGTTCAAGGATTTACAAATGCAGTTTATAAGGGGCAATTATGGGTTAGTAAAACTCCATCTATTGAAGTTGCAAGAAGCATAGTAGGATTTTTCCCTGGTGCTGATGTAGATTCTCTAGCGGCAATCATTGATAGATATAAGGATATAAACGCCTATTCTCCTACTCCAACAGTAAGTGAAAAGGGCTTAACTAACCTTATGAATATTGTTGAAGACTACAAAAAAGATCTTATAGAAAAACGCCCTCCTGTTGGAGATATTTCTACTAATGACTTTGCAAATAGGGCAATAGAAAAGGTTAAATAAATTGAAAATGGGGTGATATTATGGAAAAACTAGAAATAAAGGATATATGTATAACCTATCACACCCTTGATGGAGAAACCCAAGCTGTTAAGAATCTTAATCTAACCATTAAAAATGGAGAGTTTATATCTATAGTTGGTCCATCTGGTTGTGGAAAATCTACTATACTTTCAGCAATTGCAGGACTTATTCCTATTTCTAGTGGCGAGATAACTCTTGATAAAGATATTATAGCCCCATCAAGTAATAAAGCATCTAAAACAAATTCCAAGATAGGTTATATGCTTCAAAAGGATCATCTATTTGATTGGAGAACCATTTTTGAAAATATAACCCTAGGACTTGAGGTTACAAGGTCCGTTAATCCTACTAATTTAGATAGGGTTAATCAAATGCTTTTAAAGTATGGTCTTGCTGGCTTTAAGGATTATTATCCAAACCAATTATCCGGTGGCATGAGACAAAGGGCTGCACTTATTCGTACCCTTGCCATGTCCCCTGATTTACTTTTACTTGATGAACCATTCTCAGCAATAGATTATCAAACAAGACTTGCTGTATCTAATGAAATATATAAAATCATTAAAGAAGAAAAGAAAACTTCAATAATGGTTACCCATGATATTTCTGAGGCCATAAGTCTTTCTGATAGGGTTATAGTTCTTAGCAAGCGTCCTGCTACAGTTAAAAAAATATATGATATTAACTTATCAGTTAAAAATAGAACTCCCCTAACCTCTAGAGAAGCTCCTGAATTTAAGGATTATTTTAATTTAATATGGAAGGAGCTTGATATACATGTATGATAACAGTAAAAACAAATTTGCACTTAATATGTCTGTTCACTCAAAAGAACATATTCAGTATATTAAGCGTGTAAAAAGAAAAAAATTCCTAATATTTTTTACTCAAATAGCTATTTTAATAGTATTTTTTCTACTTTGGGAAGTACTAGCTTCACTTAAAGTTATAGACCCATTTTTAGTTAGTAAGCCAAGTAAAATACTTGTTACTCTTCAATCATTCTATAATGATGGAACCCTGTTTAACCATATAGGAATAACCCTTTATGAAACGGTTATAGGATTTGTACTTGGAACAGTTGTAGGTATTATAATTGCAATTATGCTATGGTGGTCAGATTTTTTATGTAAGGTTCTTGACCCATACCTTGTTATACTTAATGCCCTACCTAAAATAGCACTTGGACCAATTATTATTTTCTGGGTAGGCAATGGTACAACAGCAATTATAATAATCGCTCTTATGATTTCACTTATTACAACTATAATTTCAGTACTTTCAGGATTTCAAGAAGTAGATACGGAAAAAGTTAAACTTTTAAAAACATTTGGAGCATCAAAAATGCAAATTTTAAGATATGTTGTTCTTCCTGCTAGCTTTCCAACTATGATATCTGCACTTAAGATAAACGTTGGCCTATCATGGGTTGGGGTTATTGTTGGAGAATTTATTGCAGGTAAGGAGGGTCTTGGTTTCTTAATTACATTTGGTGGCCAAGTATCACAGCTTGACATGGTAATGATGAGCATCCTTATTCTCTCAGTACTTGCATATATTATGTATGAAGCAGTGGCATTTTTAGAAAAATCTATAAATAGACATAGATCGAGTTAAATTAATCCATTGTTATTTCGACACATTTCGACTATAATTGCAAGTGAAAGTTTAAATTCTTTCTCAATTATTTTTGGTGTAAACCAAATGTAAAACAGGTAAAGGCCTAAAGAATCGGATTGGTCCCCTTTTCTTTATGGCCTTTACTACTTTATTCCTTATATTTAACTTTAAATGCCTTCTTAAAATATCTAAGTGATAATTTATCCTCACCTATTTCCTCATAAAAACTACCTATAAGCATGTAGTAATATACAAGCATTTCCTTATCTTCTAGTACTTCTAAGAAACTTACAAGGGTTAATATTTGTTGTTCTGCACTGTTCATATCACCCTGATTCTTATAAAGCTTATATCTACACTCAAGTATCTTAATACGGGTCTTTGTTGATATATCATTTCTCTCCTCAAGATCCTCAATATCTCGTAGTGCCTTACTAGGCTTTGAACATTTTAATAATCCTTCTATTATTTTTACAATAGTCTCATCGGTTCTCTCTCCTCGAATACTTTTCTTAAGGTCAAGTGCCCTATTAAGATGCTCAAGTCCCTCTTCAATATTAAGTGCAAAAATAAGAAATTCCCCTATTCCCTCTTCAACACCTGCAAGTGCAGCAATATCACTACTTTTTTGGCAGACTTCCTTAGCCCTATTTGCATATTGAAGTGCCTTATCCTTCTCTTTTTTATGGGAATATGCAAGGGCCATAACCATTAGAGTATCTGCATACATCTTATGATCCTCAAATTCCCTTACTTCCTTTTCAACCATTAAAGCATAGTCTACAGCCTTTACATGCTGTGATAACTTACTAAAACACCTAGCCATATTATAATAAATATGTATTCTTATAAGCTTATCATCAATATCCCATGTTAAATATGTTTTTTCTGCTTCCTTAAAATGATTTAAAGCAAGCTTATATTCAAAGCTCTTAAATGATATTTCCCCAAGCAAAAGATATGTTTTAGTAGCTCTAACAAAGCTTTCTTCCTTTAAGAAAATTACTAATGCATGTAATCCATTTTTCTGTGCTTTTTCATAGTCTTCTCTTAAATAAGCAAGAAATGACTTTTGGTAGCTAAATACACCCTTCATTATTTCCACATTATAAATGTCAGCATAATGAAGACCTTTTTCTATATTTTCCTCAGCTCTCAGAAAATTTTTACAATATATTGAAGCCTCTACAATATCCGAATAAAATTTGCACACATCCTCAGCCTGCTTACTTTCACTTTCAAGTAGATATTCAACAGTTGTACCTAATTTTTCTGCTAAATACTTTAATAAATCCTCACTAGGATTTGATTTACCCGTTTCAATAAGACTTATTTGGCCTGGTGTAATTCTATCTCCAGCAAGGTCTTTTAGCTTCATATTCTTTTCTTTTCTTTTTAATTTTACCTTACTGCCTAATGATAATATTTCCACCGACAATCACCTAATTTCTAAAAATTTGCTATATAAGGATTTTATCGACCATTTTCGCCATGTATATAAGACAGTTTTTGAAAATTCTTGAAAAAAATTATAGGTAGATTAATCTACCTATAATTCATTGTCTTATCTCATATTCATAAGTTCAACTAAGTCGGACATTGTCCTCTCTGCTGAATGGGCCATTTTTCTACTAGTCTTAGCTATTCTACGTCTTGTTCTACCACTCATCATTGGAGTTGCCATAATCCCAGCTGCTGCACCAAGCATCATACCTGTAACTATTCCACTTGAAAACTTCATATATAACACCTCACTTAATTGATTGTAATACTATTATGTGTAAATATAATAAAGTTAAACTAGCAAATACTTATAGGTTAATAAAATATATCTAAAAAAATTATAATGTAACTTCCTTACCATTTAGCTAAAACTTAAGTTAATCTATTTTGTGAAACAATGAAACTACTCTTCGATTTCTTCTAAAACCTTTTCGATGTCGAATTCCTTTTCAGAGAAAATTATAATAACTTCACATTTGTTCATTGCTTTTCTTTCGATTTCACATAAAGTAATATCAGCATAAAGTGAATGCTTTTCACATATTTCGTCTATAACCTCTTCTAAATTATCTGCTGCTATATCAAATAGATAAGTTGAGTAAAATTCCTCAAACCACTCATCGTCTCTGTCTTCTCCACATCCATCATTTGCATATTCTATTGCAGCGTCAACTTCTACCTTATCAAACTCGTAAAATGAGTCAACAACATAAAATTCTTTTTTGTAGTTAATTTCGTCTATTTCATTAAGACCTTCTTTTTCTAGTACTGACTTTAGTAATTCTTTGTTCATTTTACACCTCTAAATATTATTTTTATGTATATTGGCAAGTTTTTGACCATATTCAAATGCTTTTTTAATTTCATCTTCAGTTGGCTTAAACTTAACCTTATATCCTGTGTTAATTGGTTTAAAATTAAGTTGAGTTAATCTTTCATTAATAAAATCAATTGCCTCACCACTCCATCCATATGAACCAAATGCAAGTGCTGGAGTTCCATGTATTGCTGTTGGCTGAACACGTGCTAAACAATCCCAGATACATCTTACCGCATCCTGATTTATAGTTGGAGAACCTACAGCAATAGCTGCTGCTCTTTCTATTCTAGGCATTAAATCATCAACTGGATGCTTAGATAAATCAATAACCTCAACCTCATATCCTTCACTTTCAGCACCACGTGCAATTTCATTTGCAATATCCTTAGTATAACCGTATGCTGATGCATATAAAACAGGTATATACTTACTTCCCTTAAAGTCATTATTACTTGACCACTCTTCATAAAGCTTAACAAATAGCTTAGCTCCTGAATTAAGTATTGGTCCATGACTTGTAAGTATTATATCGTAATTAAGCAAACTTATCTTGTCTATTGCAGTTAAAATATTCTTTTTAAATGGTGACATTATTATTTGGTAATATAACTTAAATTCATGTGAAAACTCTATGCCACTTGCATTAAACATAGTATTCTCTGGGCAATAATGACATCCAAATGCATCACATGTAAATAATGCTGATAATTCTTCACAATAGGTAAACATAGTATCTGGCCAATGAAGTAGCGGAGTAGTTAAAAATTTAAGTGTTCTTTTGCCTATGCATAATTCATCTCCATCACGAACTGCCATTGTATTAAAATCCCTATGTATAATCTTCTTTAAATAACCACATCCAACTGTTGAGGCAACAATAGTAATATTCTCATATTCCTTAATAATTCTCTCAATAGCTCCTGTATGATCAGGTTCTGTATGGTTAACTATTAGGTAGTCAATTTCTTTATCTCCAATTATACCCCTAATGTTATTAATATATTCTTCAGTAAACTCTTGCTTGACACCGTCAATAAGAGTAATCTTATCATCAATTATTAAATACGAATTATAAGTAGTGCCATTTTCAAGCTTCATTATAATATCAAACACTAAAAGATCCTTATCTTTTACCCCAACAAAATATAAATCATCTTTTATTTTTATGCTCCCCATAAACTCCTCCTTATAAATTTATATTAGATATATTATACCCTATTTTAAGTGTTTTTTAGAATACAAAGTATATATTAACTTTCATTATTTTTTTAGTTTATACATATATAATATAAAGTTAATTTTTTTAGGAGGACTAAATGATACATATACTTATAACCTTTTTAATTGGAAGTATTATATCCCTACTTCTAGCCGCTCCAAGTAAATACTATTTAGTTATATCTTTAATACCCTTAATAGGTTTTGTTTTAGTTGTTATACTTAAAAAATCAATACCTAAACCTAATAAGTATGTATTTATTTCTATGCCATTTGTAATTATACTTTCTTACCTTTTAACTTCATTTATTATTTTCAGGCCAATAAATATGGAAATGAAGTTTGATTCATCTAAGCTTAAAAGTGAAAATCAGGCTGTTATATTCTACTGCGACGGTGAAATGGAAAAATATATGCCATACTACGCCTCAAAGTCTATATCAGATAAACCTTTAATTCTTAAACCTATTGAAAGTTTTAAAATAAAACTTGGCTATTCTTCAATTAATTATAGTGAGAAGAACAAGGAACTACTTCAAATTTCCAATGAATTTAGAAGTAGTCTACTTCAAAACTCTCCTAAATATTATTATTTAGCCTATAGCACATACTCTCCAAGTCTTAAGGATTCTATATTAAATGCAGCCAAGGATAGGTGTAAATCTATAACTATAGTAAATTTTTCTATGAAAAAAAATACTACTATTATGCTTGAAAATATTAAAACAGAATTAAATTTAAAGGGTATGGATGTTAAAGTATCAAGCCCTGTAATTGATTCTATAAAGTTTGAAACCCTTCTTAACAATAAGGATATTGATAGTAAAAACTTCGAAAATGTACTTGTTTTAATGGATAAAACTGACCAAGAGGTTAAGGATGCCCTATATAAAAAAGGATTTAAAGACTCTAATATATTTATAAATTCTAATATTGAAGATGGTATTAAATCAATAAACAAACTATCTCCAAAGGGTAAGAACCTAGTTATTAACCTACTAGACTTTAAAGGAAGTTTAATTGACAAGGGAATTATTCCAAAGAAATTTAAAAAATCCGAGCCTGTTCAGTATACCCTTATAAGCCCATATACCTATAGAAGTGATATGCTAGAAACCATTGTAAATGAATATAAAAATGCAAAGTAAATTTATTTAACTTATGATTTATATGATATTTTAGGGGTAATTTGAATGTTTATATAATAAAGAAAGGGATAGTTTATCTATCCCTTTTATCTTTCTATTTTAAAACGTTTTTACTTGAGTTTATAACATGGCTTGTTAGCTTTTCCTTAGCAAGTTTCACATCTCTAACCTTAATAGCATCAAGAATTTCCTTATGTTCATTAAGCGAACGTTCCATTCTACCTGGAACAGCTAATGATTCATGTCTAGCAAGCTTAACATATACCTGGAAATCCTTAAGTATATGAAGTAGCACATTACTTCTTGTTGCTTCGTATATAATTTGATGGAACTGTGCATTTAGCTTCTCTATGTTCTCTATGTCCTGCTTATTTGTATAAAACTCTAGAAGGTCATATGTTTCTTGAAGTCTTTTAATAGTTTCATCTGAAATCTCCTCAACTGCCCATCTTGCAGCAAGTCCCTCAAGAAGTAGTCTTATGTTATAAATATCCTGCATATCTTTAGTTGATATACCCTTAACTATAACACCCTTATTTGGAATGCTTTCAACAAGTCCTTCAAGCTCTAATTGTCTTATTGCTTCTCGGACAGGAGTTCTACTAACGTTTAGCTCCTTAGCTAATCTCATTTCAATAAGATTCTCCCCTGCTTTATACTTACCGTTTAGAATGTCTTCCCTTACTTTGCTATATACTTTTCCTCTTAGTGAGTATCTATCCTCACCTGAGCTAAACTCCTTCATCGCTATATGCCCCCTAAATTTTGTAACACTAATCACAAAGTCTATTATATATTCCATAAAATGCTTAGTCAATTTATCTTTCAAGGTATTTTATGAATATTTGTGTAATTGTATACATAAAAACCACAAAATGTTACTTCAAAATTAATCATTGACTACAATTAACTTATCGTAACATGACTAAAACTATTATATACCATAGATTAGTTTTTATAAATAATCTATGGTATATAAATTAAAATTAATTTCTTTCAAATAATTCATAGGCCTTATCTGTATACATAATACCATCTAAATGATCTATTTCATGGCAAAATGCTCTACATAAAAGCTCCTCTGCATAATAAGACTTAATGTTACCATTTTCATCAAGACCTTCTACTTCTAAACGCTTCGGTCTTTCAACCTTCCCACAATAGCCTGGGTAGCTTAAACATCCCTCTTCACTATCCTGCATACCCTTTTTCATAGTTATAACAGGATTAATTAATAAGATTGGCTCAATTTCAGCTGCTTTTAAGTCAATATAGATTACTCTTTTGTTAACTCCAATTTGAGGAGCTGCAAGTCCTATACCTGTTGTTGAGTATAGTGTATCCTTAAGATCCTTAATTAATTCCTTTATATCATTATCAATTTCGGTTACTACATCACTTTTAGTACTAAGGGCAACATGTCCCTTTAGAACTATTTCTCTAACAGCCATTATTATACCCCTTCTACTACAAAAATATCGTCTCCTGGTTTAACTTGTCCACCTTCTAAAACCATAGCAAATATTCCCTCTCTAGGCATAACACAATCACCAACAATTTGTCTTATCTCACATCCATGGTGACACTTCTTACCTATTTGAGTTACCTCAAGTAGAGCCTCTCCCATTCTAAGCTTACATCCAACTGGTAATAATGCAACTTCAATTCCTTCAGTTGTAATGTTTTCAGCAAATACACCAAAATCTAGGTCTATTCCTTTACCTCTCATTTTATCTATACTTTCATTAGCAAGTAAGCTTACCTGTCTATGCCATTTTCCTGCATGTGCATCCCCTTGAATACCATGGTCTACAACTAGAGTTATGCTATCTACCGGCTTTTTAACAACTCCCTTTTTCTCGCTTATGTTAACTGCTACAACCTTTGCCATAATTAGTCCCTCCTAATAAAGTGGCCTGACTTACCACCTTTTTTCTCAAGTAGTTTAAGACTTCCGATAATCATCTCTCTATCCATAGCCTTACACATATCATATATTGTTAGTGCTGTAACTGAAGCAGCATTAAGTGCCTCCATTTCAACACCTGTTTTCCCCCTTGTTTTAACTTCAGCTGTAATATTAATTCTGTTTAATTCCTTATCTATTTCAAATTCAATATTACATCCAGTTAAAAATATATTATGACACATTGGTATAGTATCAGAGGTTTTCTTAGATGCCATTATTCCGCCTACCTGTGCAACAGATAAAACATCACCCTTTTTGATTTTGCCATCAACAATAGCCTCTAGGGTTTCGCTTTTCATTTCGATGTAACATGAGGCAACAGCTACTCTATCAGTATCCATTTTCTCTCCTACATCTACCATTTTAGCTCTTCCTTCATCATTAAAATGAGTAAATCCCATAGTTTATCCTCCTATTCTTACCATGTCTCGTCCACTTTTGCTTATCTTATCTTGATTTAAAGTGTGCTTTTTGTATTTTTTAAGTATTCCATCTCTTAATACACTCGTTAGTTCTTCTTCATTATTAATAAACTCTGATAAATCTATTTCTCCTGAATTATGAAGACAGGTTTTTAGCTTCTTATCACTTGTTATTCTAATACGATTACATAAATGACAGAAATTATGTGACATAGGAGAAATTACGCCTACTCTCCCCTTATATCCATCTATTTTAAATAAATTAGCAGGTCCAGTTCCTTCGTTACCTATACTTTCATACCCAAGGTTTATAGACTCTATAATATTTAAAATATCATCTGACTTAATGCCTTTAAAGTCCTTTGCAGGTCCCATTGGCATAAGTTCAATAAATCTTACATCCATTTTAATATCACGGGTTAGATTAATAAAGTCGATAATTTCATCCTCATTATATCCCTTCATAGGTAGCATATTAATCTTAATATAAATACCAAGTTCCATAGCCTTTTTAATTGAGTCTAAAATACCACTAACACTTGCCCCTGTAATAGTTTTAAATGTTTCGTCTTTTAAGGAGTCAAGGCTAACATTCATTCTTGTAAGCCCAGCCTCATAAAGTCCTTGAAGATGCTTTTTTAGAAGTACTCCATTTGTAGTAATTGCAACATCCTCAATACCATCAACCTTCTTAGTCTCTCTAATAATGTCAACAATATCTGGTCTAACTAGAGGTTCTCCCCCTGTAAACCTGATTTTTTTAATGCCTATCTTTGAGAGGCTCTTAACTATACTTATGATTTCATTAAGAGACATTTCACTGTCACTTAATGGCTTATACCCCTCAGGCATACAATATATACACCTTAAATTACACTTTTCAGTTAATGATATTCTACAATAATCAATATTTCTTTTGTAGTTATCTTGCATAATTTATCCTCCTAGGACAATAACCTCTCCTGCATGGGATAGATCATATCCACCTATTTCACCAATTTTCGCCTTAAATTCACTTGATGAAATAGTTTCTATTAAACACTTAACCCTATAATCTTCTAACATATCCTTAGATATTACTATATCATAGTCTTCACTACAAAGTGGAACAAAATCAAGGTCCATAATCTTTGCAGCTGCAAGAATTCCCATCCCACAATCTGCACTATTACCACTAACCTGTGCTGCAACTGTTAAATGGGTTATCTCTTCTCTATCATAACCCTTTATTGATGATTTGTTAATATTGTTTTTTTCACAAAAATGATCAAGTAACAATCTTGTCCCAGAACCTTTTTGTCTATTAACATATCTCACTCTCTCTAAATCCTTAAATTCCTTTATATTAAGTGGGTTACCCTTTTCAGTTATAAACCCCTGGATTCTCTTTGCAAACTTAATAAGTACACATTCTCCAATGTACTTTTTACAGTAGTCTACGTTATATTCACCAGTATCTGAAAGTAAGTGAATCGGAGCCATATGTGCCTCGTTTCTTCTAATAGATAATAGCCCCCCCATACTGCCTGTGTGGGTAGAACTTAAATAAACTCCCTTATCCTTAAGAAAGTCCATTAATATATCCATAATAACATCATGACTACCTAGTGAAATTAATGTACTTTCAAGGTCTAGATTATCACGAAGAAGATTAACTTCTACTACCTGTGATGCCTCGTACCCTTCAACGTTTCTCGGTACTATAAAATAACCATCTGCACATGTTAAGCTCATAGTAACCCCTGCCCCCTTACCAATTGGGCTAGCAACTACCTTCTCTCCTACCTTCGATAGCTTAACTCTTATAAACTCATCACTTTTAAGAGATGAAACTACCTTTCTAGCTAAGTGTGCATTCATAGTGCTCTTATGATGTATAGTCTTATATATTTTATCCTTAATATAGTTAATTGATGATTTAACTAAAGTATCCATAACAAAGAATGCTGATACAGGATATCCTGGAATTCCAAATATAGGGCACTTATTAACTACTCCAAGACTTGCAGGCTTACCTGGCTTAATTGATATTCCATGGAATAAAACCTCACCAAGACTTTTTATAACATCCTCTGCAAAGTCCCCTCTTCCCTTTGATGAACCAGCATTTAAAATAACCATATCACATTCACTTGATGCTAAAATAACAGCCTTTTTAAGGTCCTCTATATTATCCTTTACAATGTCATATCTAATAGCATTTGCACCATAGCTTTCAACTAGGGCTTTAAATGTCCATGAATTATAATCTACAAGTTCACCTTTTCTCGGCACTTTAGCATCCTGTCCATTAGTCATCTCATCTCCTGTTGGAATAATACCAACAGTTATATTCTTAAAAACCTCAACTTCAGTTATCTTTGCTGCAAGAAGTGATGATATATCAAGTGGTGTAATCTTTTGCTTCTTTGGCATAATCATTTCTCCCATTTGAATATCTTCCCCAATAGGTCTTATATTCTCATATGGAACACATGACTTTCTAATTATAAGATTATCCCCATCCTCTACTATATCTTCCTTCATAATAACGCAGTCAAATGGCTCATTTATTAAATCCCCAGTATCTACTACCTCGTACATATCCTTAGTTAATGTAACAGGAGTATTTATATCTGCTTCTAGCGTATATTTAAAGCATGTTGCAATACCGTCCATTGCAGATGCTATAAAGTGGGGTGATGATATATTTGCAAAGTGTGCCTTATAAGTTATTCTTCCTAAAGCCTCACTTGTTTTGACCCTTTCACTTTGAAGGGTAATATTATCTACTACCTTTATTGCTAAATCCTTAGCTTCTTTAAGTGAAATATTATTTAGATATAATGCCATATAATCACCTCATAACCTTTACTTTTTCATTCTTTAGTATTCCTTCAACGTCTCTATCTATCTTAATTACACCATTACACTTTGCCATAATGCTCATAGCTGAAGACTTTGCATAAAGTGGATATGCCTTCTCGCCCTCAACATATACAGGAAGATATTCCTCTCTCCCCTTAGCCTTATGGTAGTTCTCTGTAATATAGGCATAATGTTCTATTTTAGATGATGTTTTTGAGTGTAGCCTATCAATAAGGGCAGAAACTATATATTTATAGACAATGCTACAAGCTAGTGGGTGTCCTGGAAGCCCTACTATATACTTATCTCTTCCATCTATATTACATTTTGTCATTAGTGTAGGCTTTCCTGGCTTAATAGCAAGCCCATGGAATAAAACTTCTCCAAACATTTCCATTATCTTCTCAGTATAGTCCTTACATCCTGCACTACTTCCACCTGACATAAACACAACATCATTTTCTTTAAGTGCTTTTTCCACTCCATTATAAAGTTCATCTTTACTATCTTTAATAATTCCATAATAGGTTGATATGCATCCATCCTCCTCAAGTGCAAACTTAAGGTATGGCCCATTAGTATCCTTGATTTTGGGTACTGCTATCTTATCTTCAAGTGATAAAAGCTCATCTCCTGTTGATATAATACCAGCTTTAACCTTAACAGATACTGAAACTTCATTAATCCCCATAGATATTAATGCCGCCATATGACTAGATGTTATAACATCACCTTTTTTGAAAATAACCTTACCCTCAGATATATCCTCGTTTTCGGATACAACATGTTGACCCTTACTTGAAGATGTATTTATAAGAATCTCATCTCCTAAACTTTCAGCATCCTCAATCATAACTATGCTATCTGCACCAACTGGAAGCATTCCTCCTGTTGGAATATAGCTACATTCCATATTATTTATTTCATATTTTGGTTTGTTTCCTATTTCTATTTCTTCTTTAAATTTAAGTATTGAAGGCATGGTTTCACTACATAAATATGTATCACATGACCTTACAGCATATCCATCTACTGACGAACGTTTAAACCCTGGTATATTAAGTGGAGATACAATATCCTCTGCAAGCACTCTTCCAAGGGAATCTAGAATATTAACATTCTCAACATCCAATTCCTGTATATTGCTTATTAAATCCTTAAATTCTTTTGTTGATATTACTCTAAGCATTTTAAACTTAACCTACTTCCTATGTTATAATTCTTATAAAGTAAATTTTGAAAGTAATTAAAATTATTTTATACAAATAAGTATATAATATTTTAGTAAATAATTATAGCCAAATAGGGGATAATTGATAATATTTATCTATGGAAAATAATACTCATTTTCTATATAATAAGAATATAAGGGAGGTTTTAATATGAATGCAGCTATTATAACAGTAAGTGATAAGGGTTCTCGTGGAGAGAGAGTAGATACAGCAGGACCTGCTATTAAAGAACTACTTAAAACAATTAATTGCACAGTAGAAGAATATATAATTGTACCTGATGAGAGAGATATTATAGCAAATACTATAAAAGATATGGCATCAAAGGATATTAATCTTATATTTACAACTGGAGGCACTGGGTTTTCTAAACGTGACGTAACACCTGAGGCTACACTTGATGTAATAGAGAGGGAAATACCAGGTATTCCTGAGGCTATGAGATATAATTCAATGAAAATAACTCCAAAGGGAATGTTATCAAGATCACGTGCTGGAATAATTAATAACTCTATAGTTATTAATCTTCCTGGAAGTGAAAAGGCTGTTCGTGAAAACCTTGAAACAATTCTTCCAGTACTAGGACATGGAGTATCAATTCTTCTTGGCACAAAAACTGAATGTGGAGTTCCATATAAGAAATAAAAAAGAGGCTAT
>NZ_JAVWJB010000001.1:102818-105892 GCF_036639235.1 Clostridium sp. | reverse complement strand
CTATAGCTTTCAACAGCATATGTATGACATGCCTGTAGAGTTATGTCTATAACTCCATCAACCTTATATTCCTTAATTAATTCATCTAGTAGTTCCATTCTACCTGTGTTTGGTGACATTATTGAACATGGAATGCTTAAGTATTTTTCTGCAAGTGCTTCGTAAACGTCTTCTTTGCTTTCATCTACATTTCTTTGCTTTTCCTTAATTCCACCACAGTTTTCAAATGATACAATTACTCCACCAACTTCTTCAACTGTTTTAATTACCTTTTCAGCAACTCCACCTGATGGACACCCTGTAACTAAAATTCTCTTAGCATCCTTTGAAACTGGGCTTTCACATGTTGCTGCAACTTCTTGTAGTGAGCAAAGCATGTCGCGTAGCTCTTTGTTCTTTGTCTGTGCACATTGTGCATAACTTACGCTATCAAGTATCTTATGCAGTTCGTATCCTGAAATTGGAGGTGGACACATTTTACTTAATTCATATATTTCACGAAGAAGATCTCTTTGCTCATTTTTAATTCTAATTGAGTTTCTTATAGCCTCTTCAGTTATTTTCACATTAAAATCTTTTTCTAGTTTTTCCTTTAATATTACTATTTCATTTTTCCACATTTCAAATGCTATAGGATCCTTTTGTCTATGAGGAAGCTGCATTACATGAACATTTTTAATATCTCCCATAAGCTCGTACATCTTCTTCTTTCCATCACATGTTGTCTCCCCAACAATCATATCTGAGAAGTATATAAACGGACACTTATCAGTAATTGCAAATCCATATGATGACTTTATAAGTGGGCAAAGATTCTTTGGAAGGTGTTTTTCTGCTTCCTGAGTTGTTTCATCACTTACTGAACATACTCCTATTGGAATAGCCCCTGCTGCATGTATAATCTCCCAAGGTGTATATGTACAGAATACTCCAACAATCTTATTTCCCTTATCCTTTGATTCCTTAACAGCTACAAATGCCTTTTGTCTCGCCTCTGTAAATGATTCAAAATCCTTTGGTAATTGGTTAATCATAAAAAATCCCCCTAAAAAATTTTATTTAGTTTTCCCTAGAAGTGCTGCTCCTATAGCCCCTGCAAATCTTCCACTTTCACAGGTTACAATTTCAGCCTCTAGCTTACTTTTAAGCATTTCAATAAAGTATTTATTCTCACAAAGTCCCCCTGTTAAGAAGTACTTGTCCACCTTATTATGTCTAAAACAAATGCTTTTAACCTTACTTGCAATAGAATCTAAAACACCAAATGCTATGTCTTCTTTTCTTGCACCTTGTCCTATAAGGCTTATAACCTCAGACTCTGCAAAAACAGTACACATAGAACTTATTGTTACGTTTTCACCATCCATTGCTATTTTTGAAAGTTCCATAATATCAAGTCCTAAGATATTCGCCATAACCTCTAAGAATCTTCCAGTACCAGCTGAACACTTATCATTCATTAGAAAATCCTGAACCTTAGAATTCTCTATAGTAATAACCTTAGTGTCCTGACCACCTATATCAAGAACAACTCCACTGTCACCAAATAAATATGAAGCACCAATACCATGGCAAGTAATTTCTGTCACCTTCTTGTCAGCAAATGGTACACTAATTCTTCCATATCCTGTTGATACATAATAGGTATTAGATTCGTTTATCCCAAGTGATTCTAACTCTTCCTTAACCTTATATGCAGCATCTTTACTGCTCCATCCTGTTGGTATTAATATTTTGTGAACTATTTCATTATCCTTCATAGCAACTGCTTTACATGAAGTTGATCCTATATCGATTCCTACTTTGTACATATTAACCTCCAGATAACCTACATAAATAAACTTATTCTTTTATATTTTCTCAATTATCAACAGGTTTTTCTACCATATATTCCTCAATATAGAAAATAACTATATAGAACCATTCTCAAATCAATTTCACTAATAGATACAGGGTATTTTTCTATTAATACATTTCATTTACCATTAATCACCATAATTATTACCAATATTTAATAAAATTATTAACAAAATACACCATCTTTTAACATTTCCTAAACATTTTTTTAATAAATAAATGATATTATATTATATATAGTTTTAAAACATTTCCCACAAGTATAAAACTATTCTTTATGCTAAATGTACCCCTTTAGCATATACACTTCAATTTAGCCTGAAGTTATCATATAGATAACGATCTTGCCAGTAGTGATTACTGGCATTTTTTTATTTCATTTATAGTATTTTAAAAACAAAAAAGAGGCATAATGCCTCTTTTATTTTTTAATAAATTTTATCTATGCTATATCCACTTTTATTAAGTTCAGCTATTATTTCATTTATGTGATCATGACCATTGGTTTCTACTGTTATCTCAAGTAAAACTTGCTTTAGTCTATCTATCGCCTTAAACTGATTATGCTCAAGCTTAATAACGTTAGCATTTTTATCGGATAATATTTGAGCTATTCTTAAAAGTTCACCTGGAGTATCCTTAAGCTTTACAGAGAAGCAGAATAGCCTTCCTTTAAATAATAATCCTCTATTAAGTAGTTCTGATATAGTTACAACATCTATATTTCCACCACTTATAACTGATACTACCTTCTTATTAGTTATTCCAAGCTTTTTTAAAGCTGCAAGTGAAAGTGCACCTGTTGCCTCAGTTACCATCTTATGTTTTTCCATTAGGGTATAAACCATTTCAGATAATTCAAAGTCATTAACAGTTATAATTCCATCAACATACTCCTTTATTACCTCATATGCCTTATCTCCTGGGCATTTTACTGCACTACCATCTGCTATTGTATCAACAGCATCTAGGGTAACAAGTCTTCCTTTATCAAGTGACTCTTTCATAGCCATAGCCCCTATAGCCTCTACCCCTATCACCTTAATATTGGGATTAATCCCCTTAGCTGCAACTGCAGCACCACTTATTAATCCTCCACCACCAATTGGTATTAAAAGTATATCAGCATCAGGAAGTTCTTCTAGTATTTCAAGTGCCACAGTTCCTTGACCTGCCATAATTTCTTTATCATTAAATGGATGTATAAACGTTAATCC
>NZ_JAVWJB010000001.1:80246-102718 GCF_036639235.1 Clostridium sp. | reverse complement strand
TATATTTTGTTATATGCACCTCTTATTTTAAAAGAACCTGTAACCTGTAGGTTTTCTGGCTTTATATAAACCTCGTTACTATATTCTTTACTAAAGTCCATACTATATATTAGGTTTGTAGCGTTAACTACACCGTTTAATACCTTTTTCGCTCTTATTACATCATCAAAATTAACGTAGCTGTCTTCATAGTTTAATACTTCACATTTCATGATAAAAACCCCCTAAATTATATGTAGATACTACCAGTTAAGTATAGGATTTTCTATTGGTTTTCCTGGAGGAACTATAGGTAGAACATTTTCGTCCATTCCTACTCTGCACTCTATTAATACAGGTCCTTTAAAGTTATCATCTACTGATAATATACTCTTAAGTTCATCCATATTAGTAGCTCTAAAGCTATTTACTCCAAAGGCCTTTGAAAACTTAACATAGTCTACATTATTATCTATATCTGTTTGAGAATATCTTTCGTTAAAGAACATTTTTTGCCATTGACGTACCATACCAAGGGCTGAATTATTAAGCAGTAAAATAATTACTGGAATATTATATCTAGCTATAGTAAACATCTCATTACAGTTCATTCTAAAGCTTCCGTCACCTGTTACAAGTAATACGTCCTTGTCCATATTTCCAACCTTTGCTCCAATTGCAGCGCCTAGACCAAACCCCATGGTTCCAAGTCCACCACTTGTTATAAAGCTATTTGGAAACTTAAATTTAAAATGCTGTGCTGTCCACATCTGATGCTGCCCAACATCAGTTGCAACAAATGCATCTTTGAACTTTTTATTAAACTCCTCAATAATTTTAACTGGATGAAATTCATCCTCTAATTTTTCTTTTTCTTTATATCCTTGTATTTCACTTTTCCATGAATCCAGCTGCTTCTTACTAATGCCTTCAATAACCTTCTCAAGTGTATTATTAAGACACCCTACTGCTGATATACTTGAAGGTATGTTCTTGCTTATTTCACTAGAATCTATGTCCATGTGAATAACTTTTGCATTAGTTGCAAACTTAGTAGCATCACCAATAACCCTATCACTAAATCTTGCTCCTATTCCTATAAGTAGATCGCACTTACTTACAGCAAGGTTACTTTCAAGGCTGCCATGCATACCAACCATTCCAAGGGATAATTCATGATTTCTATCTATTGCACCAAGCCCCATAACAGTACTTACAACAGGTGCATCTATCTTCTGTGCTAGTGTAGTTAAAAGGGAACTAACCCCTGACTTTTTAACTCCACCACCTGCATATATAAGAGGCTTTTTACTACTGTTAATAGCGTCTATTACTGCCTTAATATCGCTACTATTTGCTAGCTTTTTTTCCTCATCATATGAAAATTCTATATTTATATTTTCATCAACATCTGATGTAAAAATATCCTTTGGTATATCTATAAGCACTGGTCCTGGTCTTCCATCAACTGCAATGCTGAATGCTTTAGCAACAATACTCGGAAGATCCTCAGGTGACCTTACTATAAAGTTATGCTTAGTAATTGAGAATGTCATACCCGTTATATCAACTTCCTGAAATGAATCCTTACCAAGTAACTCTCGTGTAACCTGCCCTGATATAATAACCATTGGAGCTGAATCCATATAAGCAGTTGCAATACCAGTAATTGTATTAGTAGCACCAGGACCTGAAGTTACTATACAAACTCCTACCTTACCTGTACTTCTAGCATATCCATCTGCTGCATGTGTTGCACCCTGTTCGTGTGCAGTTCTTATATGATTAAATGTTCCATCTTCATATAATGCATCATAAAGTGGAATAACACTTCCACCAGGGTATCCAAATACCGTATCTACCCCTTGATGCTTAAGACATTTTAGTAGTAGTTGTGAACCTTTCATCTCTACCTCCTATTCGCATATAGCCCCTTGTGCTGCTGAACTTACTATTTTTGCGTATTTCTTTAGGTATCCTGATAAAGGTTTTACTTTTACTTCTCTATTTTTCATTCTTTCATTAATTTCTTCTTCACTAACTAATAAGTTAAGTATTCCATTTGGAATATCTATTTCAATTTTATCTCCGTTTTGAACAACTCCTATAACTCCACCTTCAGCTGCCTCTGGTGAAACGTGTCCTATAGCCGCTCCCCTTGTAGCTCCTGAGAATCTACCATCAGTTATAAGTGATACACTACTTCCAAGACCTCTACCAGCTAGTGCTGCAGTTGGTGTAAGCATTTCCCTCATACCAGGGCCTCCCTTAGGACCTTCATATCTTATAACAACAACATCACCAGCTTCTATTTCTCCCTTTAAGATAGCCTCAACTGACTCTTCTTCTGAATTGTAAACCTTAGCATTTGCTGTTACCTTAAGCATTTCTTTAACTACTGCTGACTGCTTTACAACCGCACCATCTACTGCAAGGTTACCACGCAGAACCTTAATTCCACCTGTTTGTCCATAAGGACTTTCTATACTTGCAATAACCTTATCTCCTCTTCTTTCCTTAGTTTCTAAAACCTCTCCAAGTGTTTGACCTGTACAAGTTAAAGCATCTGTTTTAAGAAGATTCTTCTTTGCAAGCTCCTTAGCAACTGCAAGTACTCCTCCAGCCTTATATAGGTCTTCCATGTGGTAAGGCCCTGCTGGTGATAGCTTACATAGATTAGGTGTTACCTTACTTATTTCATTTATCTTATCAAGGTTCATTTCAACCCCTGCCTCATTAGCAATTGCAGTTAGGTGAAGAACCGTATTTGTTGAGCATCCTAGTGCCATATCAACTGATAGAGCATTATGGAATGCATCATCTGTCATAATACTTCTTGCGTTAATTCCCTCGTTAACTAATTTCATAATCTTCATACCAGTTCTTTTTGCAAGTCTCTTTCTCTCTGAGAATACTGCTGGAATTGTAGCATTTCCGTCTAGTGCCATTCCAAGAACCTCACTCATACATGCCATTGAATTAGCTGTAAACATACCTGAGCATGAACCACAAGTTGGACATGCACTATTTTCAAGATCGCATAATTCACCCTCTGTCATGCTTCCTGCTGATACCTTACCTACTGCCTCAAATACTGTTGATAGGTCAACTTTTTCCCCATTAAAGTCACCTGCAAGCATTGGCCCTCCACTAACTACAATACAAGGAATATCAAGTCTTGCTGCTGCCATCAGCATTCCTGGAACTACCTTGTCACAGCTTGGAATAAGTACAAGTCCATCAAGGCTGTGTGCCTTAGTCATAACCTCTATACTATCTGCAATAAGTTCACGGCTAACTAGTGAATACTTCATTCCATCATGGTTCATTGCGATTCCGTCACATACTGCAATAGCTGGAAACTCTAATGGAGTACCTCCCTCCATTAAAACCCCTCTCTTAACACATTCTGTTATTTGGCGAAGCTCAACATGTCCTGGAACGATTTCATTAAATGAATTAACAACACCTATTAATGGCTTATTAATCTCCTCATCTGTAAGTCCTGATGCCTTAAATAATGATCTGTGTGGTGCCTTTGTTATACCTGATTTAGCTAAATTACTTCTCATAATTTCTTCCCCCTTTTATTTATACAAGTTCTATACTTTTTACGTCGTAAAGCTTTTCAAAATGACTAAGGATTCTTTCATCCTCCATAGAGTTATCAAATGAAATCATAGCCTCAAGATCTGATTTTGATAGCATTTTCATGTCTATTGATAATACCTCTATTTCTTTTCTTCTAAAGTAGTTTAGTACTCTAACCATACTGTCCATGCCTTGGTTAAAATTAACCTTTACTGCTTTCCCCATAAAATCACCATACTTTTCCCTTTATTTGATAATAAAAAAACCTTCGCCATATAACTAATGTTATAAGGACGAAGGAACTTCGCGGTACCACCTTATTTGTAGACAAATCTACCTGCTTAATTAAGATCTTAAAACAAAATGCTTTGCAATCCTTATCATGTAACGCTGATAGACGTTCCTACTTACTGTAATTTTCAGTAGGAAAACTCAGGAGTGATTATTCATGTCCATGTTAACACCAACTTTCAGCAGTTGTTGGCTCTCTGTAGTTACCATCCTAGACACTATTGTCTCCCTCACAGTTTTTGTATTACCAAATTTTATATTATTATAATTCTACCTTGAAGGCTTGTCAATACATTTTATTCATTTTTCACAAATTTTAGAACATGTTTTTTTGTTAAATATATGTGAAATGTCCACTTTCAAAATCTACAATAAGAACAAACTCCCCTTTTTCGTAGGAGTATCTTCCACTTTCCCTTGTAACCTTAATAGAAGTTGAAATTGGGAACAATCTCTTGTATTCAAATTTTATGAAAGCCTTTTCTAATTTTTCTTCATTTTCGTGAAGTATATCACGTAGACCCTTTTCATTTTCCTTAATAAAAGGTTCTGGAAGATTTGGCTTTTTAGTGTTAAGTAAATAATCTGCTGTTAAAAGATCCCTTATCAATACATCTTCATATTCAAGTGATAAAAAGTCATACAGAAGCATAAATCTATCCTTAAGATTCATACTTCTACTAAAGAATTCCCTTTCCTTAAGAAACTCTTTAAATTCACAGAAGAATGTAAACTTATCATATATACTTTCAATTGCATACTGCATTGTTTTTTCGAATATTCGACTGTTATAAAATACTTCAAAAACCTTTTCCACTTCCATAAGGTCTATAATATCCTCAGCTGACATTGTTGAAGTGGATATTATTTGATACGGAGGGAAACTACACCATTTCATTTTATACTTTTTAGCTTCCCTCTCCATAGGAGAACCCTTGAGTATTTTTAAGAATCCAAGTTGAAGTACACTAGGCATAATCTCCATACATTGATTAAATGAGTTCTTAAATGACTTAACATCCTCATCAGGAAGTCCTGCAATAAGGTCTAGGTGACATTGAATGTTACCCATGTTAAGCACAGCTTCAACATTTGCACTTACCTTGTCAAACTTCATAACCCTGTTAATATTTTTTAGTATTTGAGGGTTTGTACTTTGAACACCTATTTCAAATTGGAAAAGTCCTTCCGGTGCAGTTTTTAGAACCTCAAGAGACTCCTCATCTAAAAGATCAGCTGCAATCTCAAAGTGGAATACTGTTTTAGGACTTTTTTCAATTAGATATTTCCATATACCAATAGCAAATCTTTTGTTAGCATTAAATGTTCTATCTACAAACTTAACTAAAGGTACATTATTATCTATAAAAAACTGTAATTCATCAAGTACTCTACCAAGTGGAAAGAATCTTATCCCCCTAATAACAGAACTTAAACAGTATTTACAGCTAAATGGGCATCCCCTTGATGCCTCATAATAAACAATCTTATCAGGCAAATCATTTATGTCCTTATACGGGAAGTCTAATACATCTAGTGGTTCTATTACTGAATTTTCACGTCCCTTAATAGCTCCATCTTCCCTAAAGTAAACACCTTCAATGCTTCCTGCATCTATTTTACCGTCTATATGCTTCAAAAGTAGGTTAAAACTTATTTCTCCCTCACCTGCAATTACAAAATCCACATAATCATACTTATCTAGGTATTCATATGGATTGTAAGTAACCTCAGGTCCTCCAAGAATAATCTTTATATTTTGATTAAAGTTCTTAAGTATGCTACATACTTTTAATGTGTGGTCTATATTCCAAATATAACATGAAAACCCTATGACACTTGGATTCTCTTCGTATATCTTAATCGCTATATCCATAGGGTTTTCGTTTATAGTTGCTTCAAATAAGTCTATCTTATAGTTTTTTCCAAAGGCCTTAATATATCTTATTGCCAAGTTAGAATGAACATATTTAGAATTAAGTGATGCTAATATTACCTTCATTTTTAGCCTCCTCAGACCTTTGGCACTGAATGTAATATACCCCCTTATCTACCCTTTTCTTAATCACTGCAAACCCGCATTTATTAAGGCTTTCTAAAACCTCTTTATACCTAACCCTAAATGGATTTAAGGATAGATTATACTTCATTTTCATAATCTTCTCCCCCGGGAGCTTAAGCATAATAGTATAAGGTCTTGGCATGTTAAAAGGACCTACATTAAGGTCACATATTACAATCTTACCATTTTTTGTTAAGGTCTTTTTTATTTCTAGTAGTATTTTTTCAAGTCGTTTTCTTCCCATTATTCTATTAAATGATAAAATTGCAGCTGCACTATTATATCCGCATACACTACATGCAATTTCCTCTTCACACTCTAGGAATTCCTTTTCTATTTTGTCCTTATTATATGACTCTATAATTTCAGGTACAATACAGCTTCCCTTGGTTGAGATATCTAGGATATTTCCATCAAATTCAAAATCTCTAAGGTTAATAACTGCTCTTGCCAAAAATACCACCCCTATTCATTCTTAATAAGGTATATTTTCTTCAAAAGCCTCTATGCTCCTTTATTTTTTCTTCCCCTTTTTAGGTGGTTTTTTTACTGAATACCCGAATTTCCCGATAGGTTTAGACACAAGACAGTATTCTCCGTGACTATAGCATATAAGATTCGCCCTATCTAGATTTAATTTGTCATTTTCATCCATAAGACTTTCATCTACATTTACTGCTATAACCTCTGCTAAAAACATATCATGTGACCCAAGTTCTATAATCTCTTTAAGTTTACACTCTATATTAACAGGACATTCCTTTATCATCGGAACATTAACCTTAGTCCCTTGAACCTTCGTTAAGTTAAGATGGGTAAACTTATCAATATCACGTCCTGATCTTACCCCACAAAAATCTGCCCCAAACGCCATAGACTCCCCTGGCATATTTATAACAAATTCACCTGACTCCTTTATTAGGTCATATGAATATCTATTTTTTCTAATTGATATAGAAACCATAGCAGGGTCTGTACAAATAGTTCCTGCCCAGGCAATAGTAATAATATTATCTATATTATTATGTCTACAACTTACCATAACAGCAGGTACAGGGTAAAGCATAGTCCCTGGTTTCCAAGTTAATTTACTCATTATCATCCCTCCTTCTCTTATTATACATAAATAAAATAATAAAAAAAGGTAATGGTATGTCTTAACTTTATTTATATCTCTATTCTAAGTGGATTTGTGAACATAATAACCCGTATATATATATGATGGTGTAAATAAAATCCTACTCAATGTTTAAAAATGGCTACCTAAATTTATTATTTTAGGTAGCCTCAGATTATTATTCTAGATATTTTCTTGCTAATGTATCCTTCTTAATATTAGATATATCATTATAAAACTTAACCATTATCCCAGCTGTAGTTTTTTGTGCAAGTGTTATTTGGGATTTTGTAATATTATAGAATCTATCGTGAACCGTATCTAGAGATTCATATTCTCCATATACCTTAAGTGCAGTTTTACTGTTAGAGTCTATAAAATCCTTAATAGACTCTAAATATATTCCTCCACTTTCTGTTTTAAATTCATCGTAACTTTTGTAATTTTCAATTACCCATACTTCATATTTTCTATGATTATCAAGTAATTTAACATTAACATGCTGTGGAACTGCCATGTCCTGTACTAGGTGATTAACAGCACCTAAATAAAACATTGATTTTTTAATGTTTCCACGAAGGAAATAATTAAGTGCCTTCGTGTAATAAAGTATACATTCTCTCATAGCATTACTATTTCCGTATAACCCCTTTCTTGTATATGGATTATAAAAATGGTTACTGCTTTTAAAGTCCTGATCTACCCATACTGAACCCTCATCTATGAAAAATGAGTATTCATTAAAAAATGCAGCCTCTTCTAAGTAGCTATCACTTTTTATTATCTTTAGTGCCTGTGAGTTAATAAATCTGTGTATTTCACATTCTGTTTTTATTATTTTTTTCTTTAGGGGATTAACTGCCCTTAAGAAATTTCTAAAAACAAATGAGTATGATTTTTCAATAGTCTTCATACTAAATCAGTCCTTATATTAATACTTTTTCGTATTATACCACCTATGAATGTTTTTTATATGAAGAAAATAATAACAATTTATTTATTCTGTTTGATTTTCTTGCCCCTTGTAAATTTAATGAATAGGAAGATAACAAGTGTAAGTATTACAGCACCTGAAATAATCACATATTCTATTGGTACATTCTTAGGTAAAATTCCCTTTTCTTCTGGAGTGTTTTTGGTAACCTTAACAATAATTCCACTACCCGAGTCTAGTATATAAAGATTACCTGCAGGGGAAAATAAACATTGTGAAGGACTAACAAGTGTCTTCTCACCGCCGCGGTTTACTATAATTTCTTGGGATGAATTATCCTTTGGATTATAGGCAATTATTTTAGCGTCATCCTTCTCACCCTTTTTAAACGGGATTATTAATTGACCTTTAAACCCAAAATCCTCATCCTTCGATAAGTCCATATACCCTATTTTGCCACTACCTTCGAATTTAATTAGTGGCTTTACAACCTCAGGTTTTACCGAATAGGTAAGACTTTGAGGTTGGTTTTTTCCTTCAGGCTTAAACTTATTACTTGATATTTCAATTCCACCCTCATAATCTGGCCATCCAGCATAATCACCATGGTCTATTTTATATATATAGTCTCCTCCACCGGCTACTGGTCTTGACCCTCTATTTTCCATTCCCTGAACTCCTACTAATATAGTCCCATCCTTCATAGGAATAATGTTTCTTGGGTTTCTAACCCCTATTGCAAAGGTTTCTATAAATGACCCATCTAAATTAGATCTTAATATTGTTGCATTGGATACTGTGTTTGGCTTAACTATATCATTAACCTTTCCCTTTGTATTAAAAGGCATAAATCCATTAGTATATGCTACGTCATTTTTATCCTCTGTAAATGGATTCTTAGTTACAAAATTATTTCCCTTAAGAACCATTTCACTAAAAGGTATATCATGAAGATGTGGATTATCACGAAGCCATCCATTCTTATAATTATCAAGTCCAACTACTCCTGAATTTGTAGCACTTGGCTGTGCAATATAAAGCATATTATCACTTCCTATTGCTATTCCTGCATTTTGATAGTCTCCAAAGCTTGGTAGATTATTAATAATATCTACTAATTTCCCCCCCGAGAACTTAGATATCTTGCCCTTATGGGATATGTATAATGTTCCCTTATTAATCAATAGATATCCAATTGGTGAGTTAAGTCCCTTTACAACCTCCTTAATTTCTCCATTAGGCTTGTAAATAGAAACCCTTCCGCCCTCCTTAGTATTCTCTCCTATATATAGGTTACCAACCTCATCAAAACACATTGTTGATGGATTTTTCAGTCCCTTAATCTCTATTTTACTTTGGTAACCATTCATTACCTGAAGAGAATTAGGACTTTCTTTTTTGTAAAAATCAATATTTAGTACATTTATGGTAAGAATACATATTAAAATAGCAATTATAATACCTACTATTCCCCTTAACTTTTTCACAAATTCACCCCTAAAAATTTCTTTATATAATGTATATGTTAGATATTTAAAAATCTTTACTTATGTTTAACTACTTTTATTAAACTATGATTATTTATGATATAATTTTTATTAAATAAACAAGAAGAGGTGATTTTATGGTAGACCAACGTATAAAACAATTAGCACACAACTTAATAAATTACTCATGTAGACTACAAAAGGGAGAGAAAATCCTTATAGAAACTATTGGATTTGAAGAGCCTCTTGTTAAGGAACTAGTTAAAGCTACTTATGAAGTAGGAGGTATTCCATTTGTAACTATTAAAGAAAAGTCAGTAGATAGAGCCCTATTAATGGGAGCTACTAAGGAACAAATGGAAATGATGGCTAAGTATGAAGCTGCAAGAATGAATGATATGGACGCATACATAGGACTTAGAAGCGGTGATAATATAACTGAACTTTCTGATGTTCCATCAGATAGAATGTCACTATACTATACATATGTTTCAGAACCTGTCCACGGTAAAATTAGAGTACCTAATACTAAGTGGGTTGTACTTAGATACCCAACTGCTTCAATGGCACAGCTTGCAAGTATGAGTACAGAAGCATTTGAAGACTTTTACTTCGATGTATGCAACCTTGATTACTCAAAAATGTCTAAGTCAATGGATGCCTTAGTATCTCTTATGGAAAGAACAGATAAGGTTAGAATTACTGGTAAGGATACTGATATATCATTTTCAATTAAGGGAATTAACGCTATAAAGTGTGCAGGAGAGATGAATATTCCAGATGGTGAAGTATTTACTGCACCTGTACGTGAATCAGTTAATGGTGTTATTAGCTACAATGCCCCTGCTGTATATCAAGGATTCACTTACGAGAACATAAGACTTGAATTTAAAGATGGTAAGATTATTAATGCTACAGCTAATAATACTGAGAGAATAAATAAGGTATTTGATACTGACGAAGGTGCTAGATACCTTGGAGAATTTGCTATAGGAGTTAACCCATATATTCTAACTCCTATGAAGGATACATTATTTGATGAGAAGATTGCAGGATCAATCCACTTAACTCCAGGAAGCTGTTATGAAGAAGCAAACAACTCAAATGAATCATCAATCCACTGGGATCTTGTATTTATCCAAAGACCAGAATATGGTGGAGGAGAAATTTATTTCGATGATGTTCTAATTAGAAAAGACGGCTTATTTGTTGTAGATGAACTTCTACCACTTAACCCAGAAAACCTAAAATAATAATTTTTAAAACTATTGATTTTAAGCTACTTAAGGGGATTTCCTTTAAGTGGCTTTTTTATTTATCTACTTTATGAATATAAGTATTTTAAATGAGCAAAATAAAATTGGTATAATTTAATAATTTTTTTCAAATTACTATTGACTTATTATTAAAAAAGAATTATTATTAATTACAAGAAGTTATTCTTTAATAACGAAAGCGAAACAATAATAAAAAATTAAAATTAAAAGATTTTTGGAGGATGATAATATGTCACTAATTAATAAGAAAGTATCTGATTTTAAGGTTCAAGCTTACCATGGAGGAGAGTTTAAGGAAGTAACACTTGCAGACGTAAAAGGAAAATGGTCAGTATTCTACTTCTACCCAGCAGACTTTACATTTGTTTGCCCAACAGAACTAGGAGATCTTGCTGATAACTATGAAAAGTTCAAGGAAATTGGATGCGAAATTTACTCAGTATCAACAGATACGCACTTTGTACACAAGGCATGGGCTGATACATCAGAAACAATCGGAAAGATTAACTACCCAATGCTAGCAGACCCAACAGGAGCAATCACTCGTGACTTCGAAGTTATGATTGAAGAAGAAGGTCTTGCACTAAGAGGATCATTTATCGTAAACCCTGACGGAGAAATCAAGGCTTACGAAGTTCATGACAACGGAATCGGAAGAAATGCAGAGGAACTACTAAGAAAGGTTCAAGCAGCTCAATTCGTAGCAGAACATGGAGATCAAGTTTGCCCAGCTAAATGGTCACCAGGAGCTGAAACTCTTTCACCAAGCCTAGACCTAGTTGGAAAACTATAATTAGATAACGCTTAGTACCATACCTTATAAGCAGGGTAACCCTCTACCCTGCTTATAATTAAATTCTTAAGTACGTAAACATTTTTATATGTATTTAATAATTTAATTATACAAGGAGTGATTTAAATGAACATTGATATTAACAAAAAAAGCTCTTTACTAACAGATGAACTACGTTCACAGCTTAAGGACGTATTAAGTAGAATTGAATCTAAGGTTACTTTAGCTACAGTTATAGACGGTGAAAACGAAAAGTCAACTGAACTACTTGACCTTGCTATAGATATTGCATCACTATCAGATAAATTAGAGGTTATAGCATATGAAAAGGGAGAAGATACTGGATTTGAGGAAAAAATCCATGCTGATAAATTCCCAGTATTATCACTACTAAATTCTAATGGTGATTACAGTGGAGTTAAGTTCCATGGTGTTCCAGGTGGACATGAACTTAATTCATTTATACTAGCTATCTACAACCTAGCAGGACCATCGCAAAATCTTAACCCTGCTACTATTGAAAGCATTAAGGCAATTGATAAAAACCTTAACATTAAGGTTTGCATCTCACAATCATGCCACCTATGCCCAGATGTTGTAGTTGCAACTCAAAGAATTGCAATTGAAAATCCTAACATAGAAACTGAAATGGTTGATGTTATGGACTTTAAAGATATTAGAAAGAAATTTAAGATTATGAGTGTTCCTGCTATTATTATCAATGACGAAGTCGTTAAATTCGGCTCAAAGAGCATTGAAGAAATAATAGATTTAATAAAATAGATAATACACACCCTCCAAAAGGAGCTACATAAAAATGTAGCTCCTTTCTCCTATCTCATTCCCTTATCATATGGCTCCCCTAATGCCTTTGGTACCTGTAATGTTTTAGATGATACTGTAAGGACTATTAAGGTTGCAATATAAGGAATCATTTTATATATTTCGTTAGATATAGGTAGACTTCTTAAAAACCATATTCCTGAATATGTCGATGCAAATGTCTTCATAATTCCAAAGAATAATGCTGCAAGTAATATTCTCTTTGGATTCCACTGACCAAAAATTAATACAGCAAGTGCTAAGAATCCATATCCTGCAACACTTGCATTAAAGTTAGTTGATGTTGGAACTACAAATACAAGTCCCCCAACACCTGCTAAAAAGCCTGATATTAAAACCCCTGCATATCTTATTTTAAATACATTTATTCCAACAGTATCTGCTGCTTGAGGATGTTCTCCACAGGATCTTAGTCTAAGTCCAAATCTTGTTTTATAAAGTAAAAATGCTGCTAAAACAAATATTGCAAATCCTAGGTAGGTTGTTATATAAACATTTTCAAATAACATTCCACCTATTATAGGTATACTTGAAAGCACCGGAATACTATCTATGTGGAATGTATCATTAAATGGTATTTGATGAACATTTTGAATCATTCTTGCTACAAATATAGCAAATGCAGGTGCAAACATATTAAGTGCAGTACCACTAATAATCTGGTCCGCCTTCATGTTAATTGATGCATATGCATGAAAAGCAGCAAATACCATTCCAGCAATTCCTGAAATTAATATTGCAAATATTAAAAGTCCCTGACCTGACATTGAATCTTGAAATATATTAATAAAAAATATTCCTAAAAATGCACCCATAACCATTATTCCCTCAAGTGCTATGTTAACAACCCCTGACCTTTCTGAAAACATTCCCCCAAGTGCAACTATAAGAAGGGGAATTGAAAAAAACATTGTTTGCTGAACTATAAAATAAAACGTATCCATTATTCACCCTCCTCCTTTTTCTTCTTCTTAAAACTTCTTACCTTCTCAAATAGATTCTTAAAAAGAAGTGATAATGCACTAAAGTAAATAATTGAAGCTATGATTATATCTATAATTTCAGGTACAAAGTCAAATAGCTGTAGATTAATTCCACCAACTGTTATATGTCCAATAAAAAGACCAGCAAATAGTATTCCAATAGGACTTGATAATCCAAGTAATGCTACTGGTATACCATTAAACCCCTCAATAGAAAGTATATCAACAACCTGCATATACTTTCCTGAACCTGATAGGTATAGCATAGCCCCTCCAATACCAGATAAAACACCTGCTATTGTCATAGATAAAACCATGTTTCTCTTAGCATTTATTCCTGCATAGCTTGTGGCATCCTTATTATATCCACATGCCTTAAGTTCATAGCCAAATGTTGTTTTATTAAGGACTATATAAACAATAGCAACTATTCCTATTACTAAAACCATACTTATATTAACTCCCTCATAGGGAAATAGATTGTAGAAAAATCCCTTTGGTATTAAGGCATTTTCAGTTATTTGCTGTGTTTGATTTTTAGTTGGATCATAAATATTATTAGTTATTAAAAGGTTAACAAGATACATTCCTATATAGTTCATCATAATACAAGAAAGTACTTCATTTACATTTGCATAGGCCTTAAGTATTCCAGGTACACTTCCCCATATTCCTCCTGCAATAATTGCCCCAATTATTGCTACTATCCAGTGGATAGATGGTGGAAGGAACGTCCACTTAATCCCAATATACACAGCTGTAAATGCTCCTATTGTAAACTGACCAGGTGCACCTATATTAAAAAGTCCTGTTTTAAATGCAAACCCAACAGATAGACCTGTCATTATAACCGGAATGGATAAATATATAACCTGTCCTATTCCGGTTCTACCGTCTTCAAATCCACCAATTATAATGCTCTTTAATCCATCAAGTGCCTGGGTTGGACTTGTTATAAGTAATATTATAAATCCAAAAATAACTCCTGCAATAATAGCAATAATTGATGGAATAGCAAGGCTTACTCCACGTCTATTAAGAATATTATCTACCCTAAGCATTAATTTCACCACCCTTTGACCCTGACATTAATAGTCCTAGTTCATTTATGGTTGTGGTTTTAGGATTAACCTCACCAACTATCTCTCCTTCATATATAACAAGTATTCTATCTGCTATATTCATAACCTCATCTATTTCAAGGGATATAAGTAATACTCCACAGTTTTCATCTCTTTTTCTTATAAGTTCTTTATGGATATACTCTATAGCACCAACATCAAGTCCACGTGTTGGCTGCATAGCTATTAAAAGCCTTGGATTTCTATCTATTTCCCTAGCCAAAATAGCCTTCTGCTGGTTTCCACCAGACATGCTCTTAACTAGTGTTTTTCCTCCTTGGCTACTTCTTATATCATATTTCTCAATAAGATGCTTTCCATAGGATTCTATTTCCTTAAACTTCAAAAAACCTTTTCTTTGAAATTTATTAGTGTAATAGCTTTGAAGTATAAAATTTTCCTCAAGTGTATATTGAAGTATTAGTCCATGTTTATGTCTATCCTCAGGAATGCAGCTAATTCCCCTAATAGATCTATCCCTAATAGACGCCTTTGTAATATTTTCATCTATTAAAAATATTTCCCCACTAGTTGGCACTTGAAGTCCAGTTAATGTATATGATAATTCTCTTTGTCCATTACCATCAATTCCTGCAATAGCTACTATTTCCCCCTGTTTTACTTCAAAGTTTACATTATTTAATTTATTCTTAGTTGTCCCATGTCCCTTAAGTGAAATATTATTAACTTTTAAAATTATTTTCCCTGGAGTCTTATCTATCTTATTAGCTTTAAGATTTACTTTTCTACCAACCATCATTTCTGACATTTCTTCCTTAGTAGTCTTTTCAACTATAATAGTCCCTATGTATTTGCCCTTTCTAAGAACGCTGCATCTATCTGCTACTGCCTTGATCTCTTTTAATTTATGGGTTATGAAAATAATAGACTTTCCTTCCCTTGTTAAGTTTTTAAGTATTTTCATAAATTCTTCAATTTCCTGTGGAGTTAAAACAGCAGTCGGCTCATCAAATATAAGAATTTCATTATCCCTATAAAGCATTTTAAGTATCTCAACCCTTTGCTGCATACCAACTGTAATTTCACTTATTTTCTTATCTGGTTCTATTTTAAGATTATATTTTTCACTAAGATTTAATACCTTTTTCCTAGCATCATCCATTTTAAGTACCATACCCTTTGTACTTTCCATGCCAAGAACTATATTTTCAAGTACCGTAAAATTATTAACTAACTTAAAGTGCTGATGTACCATTCCTATTGATAGTGAATTAGCATCATTAGGATTCTTAATTACTACTTCTTTTCCCTTAATTTTTATAACTCCACTATCTTGGCTATACATACCAAATAAAACACTCATTAAAGTAGACTTACCTGCACCATTTTCCCCAAGAAGTGCATGTATTTCTCCCTTTTTAAGTTGAAGTGTAACATTATCATTTGCAATAATTCCAGGGAAAGTTTTCGTTATATTTAGCATTTCAATAATATATTCCACTTAAATTCCCCCCTTTCACCTTAACAAGTTGCAGGCTGCTGAATATTCAAGCAGCCTGCATTTTATTATTTTATAAGGTTAACATTAACAATTTCTAAATTAAGTTCTGAAACATCCTTAGCATCTGTATCCTTCTTAATCTTAAATTCTCCCTTAACTAATTTTTCATAAATACTGTTATATGATTCCTTATTAAAAGTTTTAAACTTAGAGTTTTCAAATGGAAGTCCTACTCCTTCAACCTTTACATCAAAAACTACAGTCTTTCCACCTATAAAGCTTCCTTTATAGTGACTATCTACTGCGTCATAAACTGATTTTCTAAGGTTTTTCATAGCTGAAGTTATAACTGTTTTTGATTCTGCACTTTGGTCTACGTCAACACCAATAACTGATTTTCCTGCTGTTTCTGCTGCCTTCATAACTGAGTTACCAACAGCTCCACCACAAGCGAATATTAATTCTGTACCATCGTTATACCATGATGATGCCTTAGCCATATTCTCTGGAGTTGCTAAAAAGTTACCCACATATGTGTAATCTACCTTAATATCTCCCTTTTTAAGACCAAGTTCCTTAGCTGCAACATCTGCACCTTGAAGATATCCATATCCAAACTTAACTACAGCAGGTAGTGCAACTCCACCCATAAATCCAAGGTTTTTGTAACCATCCTTAACAGCAGCATAACCTGCTAGGAATCCTGCTTCCTCTTCAGCATAAAGAATTGCTTGGGTATTTTCCTCGGTTTTAAATGTTGGCTGCTTATCTGAGGTTCTAACTCCATCATTTGGAACTCCATCAAGTATTATAAACTTAACATCCTTATACTTTGATTGACTCTTAAATACAGGAACCTCAAATAAGTATCCTGGACAAACAACTATTTTAGCACCAGCTTTAATAGCCTGATCTATTGAAGAAATATAGGCTGTATCTGATTTTTCTACCGGCTTATAATACTTATATGTTTTACCATTATCCTTAGCGTATTTTTCAACGCCTTCCCATGCACCCTGATTAAATGACTTGTCATCTATATCCCCAACATCAGTAACAAGTGCAATTTCATACCCTTCACCTTTAGTACCAGTTTCTTTGGTACTAGAACAACCTACAGAAATAACTGCAATTGATAGTGTTAAGGTTAATACCAGAAAAAATGAAATTAACTTTTTCAATTTTTTACCCCCTATATCAGCTTAGCTGAAAATATTTTTTATTTAGATAGTGCTAAATAAAATACTAATATATTATACTTATCAACCTTACTAAAATATGATAAAAAAAGATCTCATTTTAAAATAAAATGAGATCTTTTTTTCTATATTAAACCTTTTTCCTCTAAGAATTGTCTTGCTACATCCTTAGGCTTTTCAGATAATTTATCTACCTTATAATTTAGTTCAATCATTGTTTTTTCATCTATCATCCCAGATAACTTATTAAATACTTCTATAATCTCCGGATATCTTTTTGCACTTTCTCCATTAACAAATGGAACAGCACTATAATCTGGAAAGAAGAATTTATCATCTTCTAATACAACTAAATCAAAAGCTCTTAAAAGCCCATCTGTTGTAAACGCGTCAATTACTTGACACTCATTACTTTCTAATGCCTTATATCGAAGTCCACCATCTACAGGTAAAACTTTATTAAATCTTAAGTTATATGTTTCTTCTATTCCCTTAAGACCATCATCTCTATTTGTAAATTCCATTGTAGGGGATATTATTAAATCCTTAGAATACTTCTTAAGATCCGTTATTGTTTTTAGGTTATTCTTTTCTGCAAACCCTCTCTTAACAGCAATCCCATAGGTATTATTAAATCCTATTGGGTCTAATATTTCTATATTATGCTTTTCCTTAGCTGATTTCTTAACAATATCATAAAGCTTCTCTGGATCCTTTATCATATCCTGGTCCATAACGTTTATAAAGTATGTTCCTGTATAATCTACATACATATCTATTTCTCCAGAATTAAGGGCTTTAAATGCAATATCTGTTCCTCCAAGGTTTAACTTTCTATCTACCCTTAAATCAGTATGTGCCTCTACAAGGTCAGCATACATATTTCCTAAAATTAATTGCTCCGTAAAGTTCTTAGAACCTATACTTATTACTTCCTTGTTAGATTTATTAAAATATACAAACCCACTTCCTATAAGAGCTACAACAAGTACTATACATATACCCCTTTTTGTGTTTTTGCCCATTTTCTTTTTTCTAGAGATAATTCCTTTAGAGTCTTTTATACCACTTGGTGTAACCCACTTTTCAATCCTTGCAACTAAAAAGTCAATTGCAAGGGCTAGCAGTGCAGCTGGTATTGCACCTTGAAGTATTAAATTGTTATCAACTGTTTGTATTCCTGTAAATACAAGATAACCAAGTCCCCCTGCACCTATAAATGCAGCTATAGTCATAAGCCCTACTGCAGTAACTGCAGCAATTCTAATACCTGCCATAATAATTGGCATAGCTAATGGAATCTTAATCATTCTTAATATTTGATTATTAGTAAGTCCTATTCCCTTAGCACACTCTATTATATCAGGTGAAATACTCATTATACCTGTATAGGTATTTTTTATAATTGGAAGAAGTGAGTACAACACTACCATTACAATTGCTGGTACACTACCTATACCTAATAGAGGAATTAAAAACCCAAGTAGGGCAAGTGATGGTACTGCTTGAACAGTATTTGCAACCATTATTACACTTTTAGATAGCTTTTCATTTTTGGTAATTAATATTCCTATTGGGACCCCAACTATTACTGCAATTACTACTGCTATAAGTGTTAGTCCTATATGCTGAATAAAAAGACTTCCTATTTGATCAATATTGCTTATAAAAGAGTTAATTAAGTTCATTTAAATTACCTCCTTCATCTAATTGATTTGCTAATACAGATAAAAGAGTTGACTTAGTTATTAGTCCCTGAATCTTATTGTCTTGTATAACTGGAAGACATCCAATTTTATTAGAGTTAAATTTGTTTATTATATTTGTAAGTATCTCACTAGAATCTATTGCTTCAATATCTTTAATAACAATATCCTTAATAAAAAGTTCCTTATTAAAAATACCTTTTAGCTCTTTAAGTGTTACCATTCCTATATAAGTACTATTTTTATCAGTAATTACTAATGTATCAACCTTTTTACCTCTCATAATATCGATAGCCTGTAATACAGTATAGTTAAGACTTCCCTTTACAACTCCTGTAATCATAATATCCCGTGCCTTAATAAGTTCTGGTTCAGCCCAAAATCTATTTTGACCAACAAAGTCTTCTACATAACTACTTTGTGGATTTCTAAGAATATCATAAGGAGTTCCTATTTGAAGAATTTTTCCTTCTTTTAATATACACATTCTTGATGCAAGCTTTATTGCCTCATCCATATCATGAGTTACAAATATTATTGTTTTTTTCAATTCTTGCTGAATAAAGAAAAGCTGGTCTTGAAGTTCTGATCTTGTTATTGGGTCTAATGCGCTGAAAGGCTCGTCCATTAATATTACATCTGCATCTAGTGCAAAGGCTCTAGCAACTCCAACCCTTTGTTGCTGACCTCCGCTTAACTCTGATGGATATCTATCCATATATTCGTATGGATCTAATCCAACCATATTTAACAACTCAATTGTCTTATTATATAAATCATCTTGACTTTTTCCTTCTAATTTTGATACAAGCTCAATATTCTCTCTTACCGTCATATGAGGAAAGAGTCCTGTTTGCTGTATTACATATCCTATACCTCTTCTTAGTTTTACTGTATCTTTTATATATATACTCTCACCATTAATAAGGATATCTCCACTCGTTGGAGTCTCAAGCTTATTTATCATCTTAAGTATAGTTGTCTTACCACACCCACTTGCTCCAACTAGAACAAATATTTCACCTTTATTAATTTTCAAATTAATATTATTAAGCACATTTTGAAATTTAAAACTTTTACATAAATCCCTTATTTCTATCATATAATTCCCCCTTTAAAATCTCCAACTTGCTGAAATATTACAAGTTGTATATAACCTTAACATACAACTTGTCAAAAAGTCAAAGGTTGTATGTTTTCCTAACTATATAAATACTGATGAATATTTTAAATTATTAGTATATAATTAGTGTATAACTATATAACCATACATGGAGGGACTATGAGTATACTTGAAGTAACACCTATATATCAAAGAATTGCTATAGACATTGCAAACCTTATTAAATCAGGCACCTTGAAAGAAGGAGATACTATAAGTGGTAGAAGTTCACTTGCTGGAAAATACAATGTTTCTCCTGAAACTATTCGCAGGGGCCTTAAAGTATTAGAAGATATAGGTGTAATAAAAACCATTAAAGGATCTGGAAGCAAGATTATTTCCAAAGAAAATGCAATAAGGTTTATTGATAAGCATAGTTCTGTTGGAAACCTTATTAAATATAAAAAAAATCTAATAAGTATATTTGAAGACATAAGATTTCTAGAAAATGAAGCTTATAATACTGTAACAAAGATAATAGACTACTCTAATAGACTTCAATCAAGCCCAATTATAACTCCACTTGAGTTTAAAATACCTGTTTCTTCACACTTAGTTGGAAAGACACTTACAGAGACAATGTTTTGGCAACATACTGGTGGTACTGTTATTGGTTTAATTCGTAATAACCAAACTATTATTTCACCTGGACCATATATTAAGTTTGAAAAAAATGATGTTATTATTGTTGTAAGTAAGCTGGATCAAGAAACTACTATTGAAGAATTTATTAAATTCCCTAACTAACAAAGCAGTATAGCTAATGCTATACTGCTTTAATTATATTTTACATTTAGGTTTTGAAAGTATCTCCGATGCAATTACTGCATTTGCTATAGGATTTTTAGTGTAGTTAAATGGATTCTTTTTCACCCTCTTTTTAGGAGGTGCATCATCCTCAGCATAACCATTTCCTATTGTGTAGTTAAGGGTTTTTACTACCTTTTCATTATAGACTACCTTCTCCTTATTATAGGGTTTATCTATAGCCTCTTTAATCTTCGATTTTTTCTTCTTTTTCTTTTTCACTTCCGTATCTATATGAATAGGGGGGCTATCCATAATATCAAACTCGTCTACTTTTAAACTTGATAGTTGCTGCTCTTTATACTGCCTTGCTTTTTTGTCGCCTTCCTTAGCAGCACTGCTGAACATATCGTATAAATAACCAACTACACCTATAATCACCACTAGTAATGTAAAGTCCATACCCTCACCTACTTCTCTGGTTTATTATTTTCTGTTTCCTCATCAACTGAGCTAGTTTCCTTAGCTATTGACTCTCTCATTGTTGTATCTGCCATAAGATTTTTCAGATTAAAATAATCCATAGCACTCATTTTGCCATTTCTTAAAGCCTCTGCAAGTGCCAGTGGAACCTCAGCCTCAGATTCTACAACCTTAGCCCTCATTTCTTGAACCTTAGCCTTCATTTCCTGTTCCCTTGCAATACCCATTACACGTCTTTCTTCAGCTCTAGCCTGGGCTATTCTCTTATCAGCCTCTGCCTGGTCTGTTTGAAGCTGTGCACCAATATTACGTCCTATATCTACATCTGCAACATCTATTGAAAGAATTTCAAATGCTGTTCCAGAGTCTAGTGCCTTATTAAGAACTGTTTCTGATACCCTATCAGGGTTCTCAAGAACTTCCTTATGACTCTTTGAACTACCAACAGTAGTTACAATTCCTTCTCCAACCCTTGCAAGAATAGTCTGTTCACCAGCTCCACCTACAAGTCTATCTATATTAGCTCTTACAGTAATCCTTGCCTTAACAATAAGTTCAATACCGTCATTTGCAACTGCTGATACATTAGGAGTTTCTATAACCTTTGGGTTAACACTCATTTGTACAGCTTGAAGCACATCACGACCTGCAAGGTCTATTGCTGCTGCTCTTTCAAAATTAAGTGTTATTCCAGCTCTTTGTGATGCTATAAGTGCATCAACAACTCTATCAACATTACCACCTGCTAGGTAGTGTGCTTCTAATTTATCTGTACTTGATTCTACACCAGCCTTAACTGCCTTAATTAAAGGATTAACTATTTTAGCTGGTGGTACACGACGAAGCTTCATACCAATAAGTGTAAATAAACTAACCTTAACATTTGCAGCTATAGCTGAAATCCAAAGCCCTACTGGAACGAGTGTTAGTATTGAAATAATAACTACTAAGCCAATTATAGCTATCGCTATCATACCTATTAATGATGGGTCCATAATAATACCTCCAAAAATTTATTTTATTACATTATAGTGTACTTTAAAATTTACTTTTTATTATGATTTAAAATAAATTAATACATTATACATATATTAATCAATGTATACCGCTGTACCTGATGCTGTAACCATAAGCATTCCTGATTGACCAAGTGTTTCATAGTCTATCTTAATACCTACTATTGCATTAGCACCAACCATAGCTGCTCTTCTTTTGATTTCATCAAGTGCACCTTC
>NZ_JAVWJB010000001.1:43986-80146 GCF_036639235.1 Clostridium sp. | reverse complement strand
ATTTACAACTGATTCTTTAAGTAAGATAATAAATGAGATGACTGAATCTAGTATTATCTCATATGATGATATACCAAACTATGATTTATTTTTATCACAGGTTACCACATTTTTAAATGATAAAATCGAAAACGAAAATTATACAACTAATATAATCCAAAACTACGTAAAAAGCGAGGTTGTATCTAAGCCTACCAACGGTAAGAAACGTGGATACTCAGAGTCCCATCTTATACAGTTAATCCTTATAAGCTATATGAGACCTCTACTTACACAGGAGGAGATTAAAAAGGTGTTTTCACTTGCATTTAATCATATAAATACACCTGAGGATGATATTATTACGTGGGAAAATGCATATAAGGCATTTACATCATTCCAGTCAGAGGTTCTTAAGGACTTTTCTAAAAACGAAGTGCTTAACCATGAACTATTAGATGCTTTACTTAAGGAAAACAACCTTCAAGGCCGTGATGAGGAACGAGTCCTTATATTCCTAATTGTAATGTCACTAACTGCACAGGCCAACGTTATAACAAACGTTGTTAAACGCCTTATTACTGACTACTCAAGAGAATAATAAAAAAGGCTACTAATATGTAGCCTTTTTATTTTACTATTTCAAACACTTCACTATTTGGGTTAGTTTTATAATCTTCAAGTGCCATAGCTAGCTGATCTGGACATGATGTAAACTTACTATTACATCTAATTCCCTTTAATCTTTCTATAACCTGATCTATTTCCATTCCCTCAACAAGCTTACATATTCCACTTAGGTTTCCATCACATCCACCTACAAAGCTAATATCTTTTATCTTGTTATCTTCACAATTAAATCTTATTTTTCTAGCACATACTCCACTTACACTATATATATGCATAATATCCCGCCTTTACTATTAAATCTTAAATTCCCTTTAATAATTATACACATATATGAATAATTTGTATATATAATCCATTATCCTTATTTTCTATAGATAATAATAGCCCTAGATGAAATCTATCATCTAGGGCTATTATTAACAGTTTTCTAGGCTTTTGGGGTAGTTACCAAGTAGTCTAAAGTAATTAGTATTATCCTTAATATTTTCAAGGGCTATTTTTACCTTAGGGTCACTTGTATTACCTTCAAAATCTATATAGAATATATATTCCCATGGTCTTTCCTTCATAGGTCTTGATTCTATTTTAAGCATATTAACTTGATTTTCAGAGAAGTATCTAAGAACGTTGTATAAACATCCTATTTTATGGTCTATTGAGAACACTATACTTATTTTATTACACTGTTCATTAACAGCCATTTTCTTAGATATAATAATAAACCTTGTAGTGTTGGTTTTATTAGTGTTAATGTTCTCCTCAAGTATGTTAAGTCCATATATATTAGCGGCTCTTTTACTAGCTATTGCAGCAAGTGATTTATCATTTGCTTCCCTAATAAACTCAACACTCTTAGCTGTATTAAGATATGGAACCTTTCTATATCCCTTTGAGTTAATATAATCCCTACATTGGTCTAGTGCCTGCTGATGTGAATATACCTCTTTAATAGTATTAAAGTCTGCACCATCTTCTGCTATTAAACAGTGATTAATCCTTATACACATTTCACCAACAATGCTAAACTCATGTTTGTTAAGTAAATCATAAACCTCAAGGACCCCACCTGTTGATGAGTTCTCTATTGGTATTACTCCATAATCTATTTCCCCATCTGTTAAACTTTTAAATACATCATCAAATGTATTTAATGCACGTGTTTTAACATCTTCCTTAAAGAATGCATGTAGGGCCTCTTCACTATATGAACCATTAACACCTTGGAATCCTATAACGCTATCCTTAGTAAGATTAATTATTTCAGGGCAAGTATTTTCCTCTTCAAATGCCCCTCCATTAAGAAGGTAGTTTCTTTGACACTGTCTACTTATTTCCATAACAGACTTTAAGAATTTTTCTACCTCTACCTTATACTTAGAATCACTTAAATTATTAAGGTGATTTTCTATAACCTCTTCTTCTCTTTTCCTATTAAGAACCTCAAGGTTATTTTTTCTTTTATATTCAGCAACATTTAAAACCATATCCATTCTTTCCTGGAATAGCTTTAAAATAGCATTATCTATTCTATCAATTTCATCTCTATATTGTTTTAAGTCAGACATTAAAGCCCTCCTTCCATAGATAGTAAGTCAAGTATGCATAGTGCTGTTACTGCCTCAACAACAACTACTGCCCTTGGAATTATACAAGGGTCATGACGCCCAACTATTTCAAGTTCAGTGTTTTCCATAGTTTCTAGGTTAACACTTTTTTGCATTCTTGAAATAGAAGGTGTTGGCTTAATGCCTACCCTAAATATAATAGGAGCTCCACTTGTAATACCACCTATTATTCCACCATTATTATTTGTATATGTTTTAATAACATTATCTTCTATGTAATATTCATCATTCGCCTGTGACCCTCTCATATTTGCAAAGTCAAAGCCTTGTCCAAACTCTAAGCCCTTAACAGCTGGTATTGAGAATAATCCACATGATAATATGCTTTCAACTGAATCAAAAATAGGACTTCCTATTCCACCTTCAATTCCAGTAACAGCAGTTTCAATAACTCCCCCTACAGAGTCTGTGCTACTTCTAGCCTCCATAATCTCTGACTTCATATCCTCTATAACAGATTCATTTAAAACAGGTAATTCCCTCTCTCTTAACTTATCAAAGTCACTCTTTGATACATTAAGAGGATGAAATCTATCGTCTCTTTTAGAGCCTATTGCCTCTATATGACTTCCTATATAAATCCCCTTAGTTTCAAGAATCTGCCTAGCAACTGCTCCTGCAAATACTATAGGTGCTGTAAGTCTACCTGAAAAATGTCCTCCACCTCTATAGTCATTTGCCCTGTTGTATCTCATCTTACCTGTATAGTCTGCGTGACCTGGTCTTATAACATCCTTAAGTAAGCTATAATCCTTACTTCTAGTATCTGAGTTTCTTATTATTGAACAAAGAGGAGTTCCTGTGGTTTTTCCTTCAAAAAAACCACTAACTATCTCATAAAGATCCTTTTCCTGTCTTTGTGTCGTAAGCTTACTCTTTCCAGGGGCTCTTCTTGCCATATCCTCATTAACCCTATTAAGGTCTATTTCAAATCCTGCTGGAAGAGAATCTATAACAACTCCTATAGCTGCACCATGTGACTCTCCAAATACTGATATCTTAACATTTCTACCTAATACTGATCCCACTTATTTCTCCTCCTAAGCTTACAAAATCCTCAAAGAAAGTAGGGTATGACTTAGTAATAGCCTCACTTCCTTCAATTATAACTTCACCCTTTGCTTTAATTGAAGCCATTGATAGTGCCATAACTATTCTATGGTCGTTCCATCCACTAACAACTCCTCCATTTAAAGACTCTACTCCATTTATAATAAGACCATCTGGTGTTTCTACGATATTTGCACCTAATTTATTAAGTTCACATCTCATAGCCTCTAGTCTATCTGATTCCTTTATTCTAACCCTTTCAGCATTGATTATTCTAGTTTCACCTTCACTAAGTGCTGCAAGTGTTGAAAGTATAGGTACTAAATCTGGACACTGTGATGCATCTATTACTGCACCATGTGTTTTTGATGGATGTACTATAATTCTATCCTCAAGCACCTCAATATTTCCTCCCATACTTCTTACTATATCAATAATCTCTCTATCTCCTTGAAGTGAGTCTCTTTTCATATCAAGACAAGTAATCTCTCCTCCAAGTAGCCCAGCTACTATGAAAAATGCAACCTGTGAATAATCTCCTTCAACCCTGTAATTCTGAGCCTTATATTGTTGATTTCCCTTAATATAAAAGCTTTCATAGTTATTATTCTTAATATTAACACCGTACTGCTTCATAACATCTATTGTTAAATCAACATATCCCTTTGACTCAAGCTCTCCTATTATTTCAATTGTAGAATCTCCATCTAAAAGTGGAAGTGCAAACATAAGTCCTGATATAAACTGGGAACTTATATTTCCCTCTACAGAATAAGTTGATGGCTTAAGAGAGCCATTAACAGTTAGAGGAAGACCTTCCCTTGTATTATACTTAATTCCTTCTTTATCAAATATATTATAGTAGGTTGTAAGAGGTCTTGTAGTAAGTCTTCCTTCCCCGACAAAAGTAACACTATCATCTGCAAGAAGTGCAATTGGAATAATAAATCTTAGGGTAGAACCTGACTCTATACAGTCAATAGTATTATTTACAACCTTTAAAGATTCATTTCCCTTAATTTCTATATTATTCTCATTGAATTTCATAGTAACGTTAAGACTCTCCATAGCCTTAGATGTTGCAATAATATCCTTTGAAAATATTAAGTTATCAACTCTACTTTCACCATCAGAGAGTGCTGCACATATAATCGCCCTATGTGAAAGACTCTTCGATGGCGGTATTGTTACGCTTCCGCTAAGCACCCTTGGGGTAATTTTTACTGTATCCATATTTTCCTCCTACTATATAATATATTTGTCTACTTCACTTATATCTAATTCCTTAATATAAGAATCTCCAATTTCTTTTAATAATATAATTCTAAGCTTTCTTGAAAGCATCTTTTTATCTAGTCCTATACTTTTTAAAACCCTATCCCTATCTTCCATAACCACACCTGTTGGTAGCGAATACTTCTTTAATATTGTTTCTATTAAATCAGCTGTACCAGAGATTGTTTCATTAAGGCTTTCTGATGCAGTTGTTATCATATTCATTCCAATAGCAACAGCCTCGCCGTGTGTATATCCCGTGTATTCAAAATACTTTTCTATAGCATGACCTATTGTATGACCAAAGTTTAGAAGCATTCTCTCTCCCTTATCTAGCTCATCCTTTTCAACTACTTCTCTTTTTATATTGCAGCAGGTATAAATAACCTTCTCAATATTATCAAGCAAGTCCTTAGTTGTATAATTTAATAGATCATAAAATAATTTCTCATCCTTAATACACCCGTATTTAATAACCTCAGCCATTCCATCAGCAAAATACTTTTTATCAAGTGTATTTAGAAGTAGTGGGTCAATTAAAACCCCTACTGGCTGATAAAATGCCCCAACTAAATTCTTACCATACTTAGTATTAATAGCAACCTTACCACCAACTGAACTATCTACCTGTGAAAGTAGAGTTGTTGGTATCTGGTAAAAATCTACTCCTCGAAGTAGTGAAGAGGCTACATATCCTGTTAAATCCCCTACTACTCCTCCACCAAAGGCTATAATTAAGTCATTTCTCGTCATTGAAAAATCAAGCATTTCATTTAAAACATATTCAAAAGTTTCAAATGACTTACTTCCCTCCCCTGGTGTTACTACTATCTTCTTTATATCAAAGTTCTCTTCTTTAAGTAGAGAAACTAATTTTTCACCGTAAATACTGTTAACGTTAGCATCAGTTACAATCGCTATCTTTCTGCCCTTGGTAGCCTTTTTAATGTAGGAGGCTACACTATTAAATATTCCCTTTTCAATGTATATAGGATAGCTATGACTTTTTGCTACAACATCTAATTTATACATTTATTTTAATCCCCCTTTTTTTAATGCAGGCTTCACTTAATTTTAAGTATACATCTTCTTCTTTACCTGTCGCTATAGAATTTTTTATTTGTTTTATATTTTCTTCAAAAACTCCAAGCTGCTCTACTACATAATCCCTATTTTGCATAATAAGCTCAGTCCAAAGCCCTGCGTTTATATCTGCAACCCTTGTTGCATCCCTAAAGCTTCCAGCTACAAATAATGATGTATCCTGGTCTAAAAGATCACTATTAACTAGGGCAACTGCTAGTATATGAGGAAGATGACTTGTATAAGCGATTATCCTATCATGTTTTTTAGGGGAAATTCTAACTATATTCTTACAGCCAATTTTTCTAGCTATATCTTCAACTATAATTATATTTTCCTCCCTATTTCTAGGAGTAGGTGTTATTAAGTAATTAGCACCTATAAATATTTCATGGCTACCCTGGTCAATCCCAGAGCCCTCTTTGCCTGCCATTGGATGGCCTCCAACAAAGTCTAAATCATCTCTTAAATGGGGGGTAATATTATTTATTATCTGCTCTTTTATTCCTGCACTATCGGTTATTATAGCTCCCTTTTTAAAGTGATTCATATTATCTATTACAAAACTTTCAGTTAAATGTGGGTAAATTGCAAGGATCACTATATCACTTTGACTTAATGCATCCCCTGCATCTAAATACCCCTCATCTATAATTCCCTTATTTATAGCCTTTGAAATAGTTTCTTCACTTATATCTACTCCAATAACCTTACCTACATTAAGACCCTTTAAAGCCATTGCATATGAACTTCCTATAAGTCCTAGTCCTACAATACAAACATTAAAATTATTCTCATCCAATTTCATATCCCCCTATACTGCTGCCCCTACTATACTACCGCTCTACCACAGCTTTTATTCTTACTACTATCTATATTCTCTTACCGTTAATTTCAGCAATAACTCTTAATGATTCTACTAATTTATCAAATTCTTCTGGTCTAATTGACTGCTTTCCATCACATAGTGCATTAGCTGGGTCGTTATGCACTTCTATAATAAGTCCATCTGCACCTACTGCAACTGCTGCCTTACTTAGTGGTTCTACCATCCAGTTAAGTCCCGCTGCATGGCTTGGATCTACTACTACTGGTAAATGTGATAATTTCTTAATAGCTGGAATTGCACTTAAATCAAGTGTATTTCTAGTGAAGTTTTCGAATGTTCTTATTCCTCTTTCACAAAGAATAACCTGCTCATTTCCCTCTGACATGATGTACTCTGCTGACATTAAAAGCTCCTCAATAGTTGCTGATAATCCTCTTTTTAAAAGAACTGGCTTTCTTGTTTTACCTACTTCTTTTAGAAGATCAAAGTTTTGCATGTTTCTTGCACCGATTTGAATTATATCTGCATTTTCAGCAACTGCTTCAACATAAGATGTGCTCATAACCTCTGTTATAATTGGAAGTCCTGTTTCACTCTTTGCAATGTTAAGTAGATCAAGTCCTTCCATTCCAAGACCTTGGAAGCTGTATGGTGATGTTCTAGGCTTAAATGCTCCTCCACGAAGAACTGTAGCACCTGATGCTTTAACATTCTTAGCTATTTCTACGATTTGCTCCTTAGATTCTACTGAACATGGACCTGCCATTAAACAAAATCTATCTCCTCCGATTTGTGCATCCTTAACCTTAATTACCGTATCTTCAGGGTGGAATGCTCTGTTAGCTCTTTTGTATGGTTCTTGTACTCTTAATATTTTTTCAACTGCCTTATTTTGCTGAATGCAGCTAGCATCAACTGTACTTGTATCCCCAACAAGACCTAATATTGTTTGTGTTATACCCTCAATAATTTGAACTGAACAATTTGGTGATTCTAATTTTTCCTTAAGTCTTAATATTTCATCCTTTGGTGTATTCATTTTCATTACTACTATCATTTTTATCCCTCCAAAATAATTTTTTATATAAAAAAAGAGAACTCATATGAGTTCTCTTATATAACAAAATTCGATATCTATCTACCTAGGCAAAGGTACACTTAGGTAAAGAGGTATTATACAATTTAAACTCATTAAGATTATTATAGAATTTTTTGAATAGCAGATAACCAGCGCTAAAATAAAAGCCCCAGCTAAAATAAAATCCATAATAAAATTGTCCTAAAATATTCTTAATGTTTTCCATTGCTTTCTCCTCCTTCTTTCAATATCTTTTCCAAAATTTCTCTTTGTAACTATGTTTTCTAAATCTTAACACTTGTTTTTTTTCTTGTCAATAAAAAATTTATATAAATTAAAATAAAAATAAAGGAACTAAATTTAGAAAAAGCTTTCTAAATTAGTCCCTTTATATACTAATTAGCTACATTTACTATTACATCCGCTGCACCCACTTGAGCATCCAGCATCCTTAGTTCCCTTGAAGAATTTAATACCAGCAAGTAATATTAGCCCTATTAATACTCCTCCAAAAACAACATTCATAAAGTTACCTGAACCTATTTGATAAATTAAAAATGCAACAATCCATGCAAGTCCTGTTTGGTAAGCTACTGCAATAAATGTCCACTTAAATCCACCAAATTCTCTTCTCATAGCACCAATAGCCGCAAAGCATGGTGCTGCAAGTAAAGTAAATACCATATATGCATAGGCACTTAAAGGAGTAAATATAGTTCCTATATATCCAACAAGTGATGGGTCTGACTCTACAACCTCTCCAACACCTGATAAAACTCCAAATGTAGATACAACAACTTCCTTAGCAAGGAATCCAGTAACAGTTGCAACTGATGCTTCCCATGTACCAAATCCTAGTGGTGCAAATACAGGAGCTATAAATGTTCCTATAGATGCTAACATACTTTGATTTGCATCAACCATCTCAAATGAGAAGTTAAATGTTTGAAGTAGCCAAATAAGTCCTGAAGCGAAGAATATAACTGTTCCCGCCTTCATAATAAATGACTTACCTCTCTCTAGTACCCTAACCATAACTCCCTTAAGTCTTGGCACCTTATAGTCTGGAAGTTCCATAACAAATGGTGCTCCCTTACCCTTAAATAGGGTATTTTTAAGAATTAAACCTGATATAATAACCATACCTATACCTACAAAATACATTGATGGTGCAACCCATGTGTTATTTGGGAAAAACGCTCCTACCATAAGTGCAAATACCGGTAGTTTTGCACCACAAGGAATAAATGGAGTAAGCATAATAGTCATCTTTCTATCGCTATCGCTTTCTATTGTACGGGCTGCCATTATTCCTGGAACTGAACAACCTGACCCCATAAGCATAGGAATAAATGATTTACCTGAAAGACCAAACTTTCTAAATATCCTGTCCATAATAAATGCTACTCTAGCCATATATCCACAATCTTCTAGAATTCCTATAAATAGATATAGTATCATAATTTGAGGAACAAATCCTAGTACAGCTCCTACTCCCCCTACAATACCATCAATAGTTAATGACTGAATCCATGGAGCAACACTTGCACCTTCCATAAATCCTGCAATTGGTGCCGCAACATAGTTTTCCATAAATGTTTCTACAAAACCAATCGTCATATCTCCAATAGTTTGTATACTTATGTAATATACAAACCACATAATACCGAAGAATATTGGTAGTGCTAATATTCTATTTGTAATTATATTATCTATTTTCATACTAACAGTTTCACCTGTGGTGCTCTTTTTAGTAACATGCTTCTTAGTTAGATTTTCAACATAATCATATCTACCTGAAATAGATATACTCTCATAATCATCATTAAATTCTTTTTCAATAGATGCTCTTATTTCATCTACCTTTTTACTTTCTTCGTTTGCTAACTTGACTTCCTCTAAAACCTTTTCATCTCTCTCAAGAAGTTTTATAGCATTCCATCTAGTTTCACTAGTGTAACCATTTGATGCTAGAATTGACTCTACACTTTCAATTCCTTCTTCGATTCTCTCATCAAATGAAATATTGTTAGCCTTATCCATTTCAGATGCCTTGTATCCCTTAATATATTTTACAAGGTCGTTTATTCCATTTCCCTTAAGTGCTGAAATCGGAATTACTGGACAATTTAAAGATTTACTTAATTCTTCGATATCTATAGTATCTCCTCTTTTTTCAACTACATCTATCATGTTTAATGCTATAATCACCGGCACCTCAAGGTCTAATACCTGATGTGTTAAGTATAGATTTCTCTCTATGTTAGAAGCATCTACAATATTAAGTATAATATCTGGCTTATCATTAATTATATAATCCCTTGAAATAACCTCTTCAAGTGAATAAGGTGAAAGTGAATATATTCCTGGCAGGTCAGTAACGCTAATATTACTTCCCTTTATCTTTCCTACCTTTTTTTCAACTGTTACACCTGGCCAGTTACCAACATATTGATTACTACCTGTTAATTCATTAAATACTGTTGTCTTACCACTATTAGGGTTTCCAAGCAGTGCTATATTAAGCATATAATACCCTCCTCTTTGCTAGACCAATCTAGCATTTACATAATAAAAAAATTACTCTACTACAATAAACTTTGCATCTGCTTTTCTAAGTGATAGTTCATATCCTCTCACTGTAACTTCTATCGGATCTCCAAGTGGTGCTATCTTTCTAAGTGAAATACTAGCTCCCTTTGTTATTCCCATATCCATTATTCTTCTTTTTACAGGACCTTCTACGTTAATCTCCTTAATTACTGCAGTTTGTCCAATTTTTAAATCCTTTAAAATCATACCGTCCTCCTCGATAAATCCCTAATTACCGCTTATTATCTAAAAACAATTATATCTCCAATGAAAATTATTGTCAATGAAAACAATTATCAAAGACAGTTGAGAACTATTTCAATATAATATTAGTTATATTACTATTAAATCAAATTTATAATAGTAAATCTATTGGTGATTAGTAGTTTAACTTATAAATCCAGGTACTAATTTCAAAAATATGTCATAAATATTAAAACCTAAATTTACTTACAATATTTCAAAATATATAGCTATTAAAAAAGAGCTAATGCATAAAATGCATTAGCTCATATCATTTACAAATAAATATTAATTTGTATTATAGAAATTACTTAACAACTATATTAACAAGTCTACCCTTAATTACAATAACCTTCTTAACTTCCTTGTCTCCAATAACTTCTTTAATTTTTTCGTCATTTAGAGTAATTTCTTTGATTTCTTCATCAGTTGCAGAGTTTGAAACATCAACCTTACCCTTAACCTTACCGTTAATTTGAACTCCAAGTTCTATAGTATCACGTACTAATGCACTTTCATCAAATACAGGTAAAGATTGATTAAATACTGAGTATTCGTTTCCAATCTTCTCCCATAGCTCCTCTGAAAGGTGTGGTGCAAATGGTGCAAGTAGCTTAATAAGGTCACTTATAACGCTTCCTAAGAAGTTAGCATTCTTAACCCCAGCATCTGAATCATATTTATAGATTCCATTTACAAGCTCCATAAGTCTAGCAATAGAAGTGTTAAATTGGAACTTTTCAGTATCTTCAATAACTCCCTTAATAGCAGTGTGAAGAACTAGGTTAAGTTCTTTTTCTTCCTTATCCATTGTTGTTTTAACTTCTTCACCCTTAATTTCAAGGTATCTTTCAACAGCTCTTTCAATTCTTGATGCGAATCTACTCATAGCCTTAATTCCATCAACATTCCAAGGTCCACCGTCAGCGTATCCGAATCCAAACATTAGGTACATTCTGAATACATCTGAACCATGTTCACTTACATAATCATCTGGTGAAATAACATTCCCCTTAGACTTACTCATTTTATTACCGTCTGGTCCTAGGATAATTCCTTGGTGAACAAGTGACTTAAATGGCTCGTCAAAGTTTAAGTATCCAAGGTCTCTTAATGCCTTAGTAAAGAATCTAGCATATAGAAGGTGCATTGCAGCATGCTCTGGTCCACCTACATACTTATCTACTGGTAGCATCTTGTTAATCCACTCAGTATCAAATGCCTTATCACTGTTCTTGTTATCAGGGTATCTTAGGAAGTACCATGATGAACATACAAATGTATCCAGTGTATCCGCTTCTCTCTTAGCAGCCTTTCCACACTTAGGACAAGTTGTATTAACAAATGACTCGCACTTTTTAAGTGGTGACTCACCATCTGGTGTAAACTCAACATCGTATGGTAGTTCAACTGGTAGACTACTCTCTGGTACTGGAACAGTTCCACAATCATCACAGTGGATTATTGGAATTGGGCATCCCCAGTATCTTTGTCTTGAAACTAACCAGTCACGAAGTCTAAAGTTAACCTTAAGTTCTCCTCTTCCTTCTTTTTCTGCCTTTTTAACTATTTCAACTCTAGCTGTAGCTGAGTCTATTCCATTAAATTCATCACTATTAACAAGCTTTCCGTACTCAGTAAATGGAAGTTCTGTTTCCTCACCCTTAGCTGATTCTATAACTCTCTTAATAGGTAGGTTAAATTTAGTTGCAAATTCAAAGTCTCTCTCATCATGTGCAGGAACTGCCATAACGCATCCAGTACCGTATGTTGCAAGTACATAGTCTGAAGTCCATATCTGAACTCTCTCACCTGTTAGTGGGTGAATAGCGTATGCCCCTGTAAACACTCCAGTTTTTTCCTTTGAAGTTGACATTCTTTCGATTTCTGTTTGCTTTGCAGCCTCTTCCTTGTAGTTTTCTACAGCTAACTTTTGCTCATCAGTTGTAATCATATCTACAATTGGGCTCTCAGGTGCAACTACCACATATGTAACTCCATATAGAGTATCTGCTCTAGTAGTAAATACATTAAACTTAATATCAGTATTTTCTACCTTAAACTCGATTTCAGCACCTTCACTTCTTCCAATCCAGTTCTTTTGGATCTTCTTAGTCTTCTCTGGCCAATCAAGTCCGTCTATCATATCAAGTAGTTCATCAGCATACTTAGTTATGTTAAAGAACCATTGAGTTAAGTTCTTCTTTGTAACTGCACTTGAACATCTTTCACATTCTCCGTCTAGTACCTGCTCATTAGCAAGAACAGTTGCACAACTAGGGCACCAATTAACTGGAGCTTCCTTTCTGTATGCAAGACCAGCTTCATAGAACTTTAGGAATATCCATTGAGTCCACTTGTAGTATTCTGGTAGACATGTAACTAGTTCATTTTCCCAGTTAAACATAGCTCCCATTTCTCTAAGCTGCTTTTCCATAGTTTCTATATTTTTCATTGTAGAATCATGTGGATGAACTCCTGTTTTAATTGCATAGTTCTCAGCAGGTAATCCAAATGCATCAAATCCCATTGGCTGGAATACATTATATCCTTGCATTCTCTTAAATCTTGCCCATGTATCTGTTGGTCCGTAATTATACCAGTGACCTGCATGTAGCTTTGCACCTGATGGATATGAGAACATCTCTAAACAGTATAACTTCTTATCTGCCTTTGATTTATCGAACTCATAAAGCTTCGTATCATCCCATTTCTTTTGCCATTTCTTATCTGTTTCAACTGAGTATGACATTAAATTTCACTCCCTCTAAAGAATTAATTGTAATAAAAAAAGACTCCTATCCCCCACATGGGGCGAAGAGTCTCGCGGTACCACCCAAATTTATAACTTGAACGTATAACGGCTATGCCGGCACAGCTTACTATTAGTTCAGCCTGCAACTCAAGGGCTAGTTCAGATAACAAGTAATATGGGTTTCCAGCAACTCCCACTCTCTGAAATAACTTAATAATCCTACTTCTCCCTATCAAAGTTTTTATCTTAGATTTTCATTATCTACCATTTTAGTATAAAACAATTTTTATGTCAATATAATTAACATTCCTTCATCATTAGTCATAGTGACCTTTTTTCAGCATATTATTAGACATAGTAATAATTAAATGAGGCTTATATGGAAGGAGCATCTTTTTTCAAAAAAACCATTGTTTTAACTGCTTCTAATATACTTACTGGAACGTTAACATTTGTTTATACTATTTTTCTCTCTAGACAAATGGGACCATCAGGTATGGGACTTTATCAGTTAATCACACCTGTATTTGCAATGTTTTTATGTATAACAGGTGGTGGTATTACGGTTACCATGTCAAAAATAGCTGCTGAGAAAAAAGCTAAGGGTAATCTTAATGAACTTTATAAAACTGTACGTATAATGTGTATGTTTGAAATTATATGGTCACTTATTGTTGGATTTTTCTTAATCCTACTTTCAAGATTTATATCTGGCACCATATTATCTGAACCTAGAACTCTTTATGGAATTATAGCATTTTGTCCAGCTATTATAATAATATCTCTATCCTCTGTTTTTAAGGGTACATATTATGGACTTCAAAGAATACTTGAACCTGCAATTATAGACATAGTTGAAAAAATACTTAGAATAGCTATGATTTTTCCTTTAATGACCTTTGTTAAAAATCTTAATTTATCAGTTGAATACTATGCAGCTTCAGCAATGCTAGTTATAAGCCTTGGTGAAGTGTTTAGTTTTATATTGTTTTTATTATCATATAAAAGATATAAAAAAAGACATCCCTCTATGTGCAAAACTCTACCTTCTAAAACATTAATGACTAATGTTTTAAGACTTGCTATCCCACTTGCACTTAACGGAATTTTATCTACTATATTCTCTATGATACTTACAATACTTATTCCTAAAAGATTAGTAGTATCAGGTCTTACCCATAATGAAGCAATTGCACTTCTTGGTAAACTTGAAGGTATGGCACTTACTATTATTTTTTATCCATCAGTTATTTTAAATGCACTTTGTACAGTACTAATTCCATCTATTTCAGAGGCAGTCGCATCAGGTAAGGACTATATAATAAACCATAAAACTAATATAGCAATAAAAGTAGCATCTGTAGTAGGATTTTCATCTACTGTACTTATATTAAGTCATGGTGCTAGCCTTGGAGAGTTTTTCTATAAAGATGCTTATATTGGATATATTCTCTCTCTAATAGCACTACCACTCCCCCTTGTTTATATACAAAGCATTTCATTCTCAATACTTAATGGACTTGGTAAACAGGGGCGCTTATTTATTAATTCAACAATAACCTCAGTTTCAGACCTAATTATTATATACCTACTACTTGCTATTCCATCCTTTGGTATACAGGGGTATGCTATAAACTTTTTCCTATCTTCATTACTAGCAGTTATACTTAACTTTAGTGTTATTAATAAATCCTTTAAATTCAAACTCGATTTTGTTCAATGTATACTCATACCAGCTATATGTAGTTTGTCTCAGTATATTTTTGGATCTTTGCTATTTAATAGTGATACCTATACTCCTATTTTAATAGTAGGCTATTATTTATTGTTCTTCCTATTTTATATTCCACTTTATCTTGTAACTTATAAGAAAATTAAATTACACAATATAAAAAAAGCAAGTTAGTGAAGGTATCCCCTTCATTAAACTTGCTTAATATATTTAAAGTACTTTAACAATATTATTTACGTGATATTTTTGATTTAATTCCGTCTATTAACTTACTAACCTCATCTATTTTCATAAAGTAGATTACTCCAAAATAAACTATACCTGCTATACCTATTGCAATTATAAGTGATAACTTTTCACCTATAATGTTGTATAATGAAAGATATCCTCCATATGAAGCAAGACCCATTACTAATGATGATATAGTAATCTTTATAAGTGATATACCTACTACCTTTAGTCCAATTGCACCTATCTTCTTTTTAAGACTTATTGTTAATGTAATAGTACATATTATACCTGCTAAACTTGTAGCAAGTGCAAGACCATTAATACCCATAAATCTTGATAGTGTAATTGATAAAACAATGTTTATAACTACAGCAAATGCTGCATTAAGCATTGGTGTTTTAGCATCTCTAATTGAGTAAAATGCCTTAGATATAACCTCACGTAGACCATATCCTATCATTCCTATAGATAGGAAAAATAGTGCCCCTGCTACAGCCATAACATCTGACTCAGTCATCTTTCCTCTACCATATAAAAGTCTAACAATAGGTTCTGCAAAAACCATAAATCCTATGGTTGCTGGAATAACAAGTAAACTTACTGATATAATAGCTTCGTTAAGACTTTTCTTAAGACCCTCTAAATTCTTTTCTGCACCCATTTTAGATATTAATGGATACATTGCAGTTGCTATACTCATAACGAATATCCCCTGAACAAATCCACTTAACTTAACAGCATATGAAAGTACAGAAATAGCCTCATATGAAATAGTAGATGCAATATTTTTATCTACTATAGTATTAATCTGATTAACAGATACTCCTATAATAACCGGAATTGCAACTATAACCATTTCCTTAAGATTCTTATCTTTCCTATCTAGTAAGAAACTATGCTTATACCCAGTCTTTTTAATATATGGCAATAGGAATACTAGCTGTACAACTAATGATAAAAATAGTCCTATACCTAGTATAGTAACATTTCCATTAGAACTTAGTGCAATAGATGCTATAACAACTATATTCATAGGAATACCAACAAGAGCTGGTATTACAAAATTCCCCTTTAGGTTAAGATATCCACTAAATATGTATACAAGTGCAGTAAAGTAAACACCTACAATTGTAAATCTTGTTAATACAATAGCAAATTCAAGCACTTGACCATCAAGGGCTATAGCAAAAACCTTAACAACATACTCAGTAAAAATTAATCCTACAATAGCAATTACAGTACAAATAACTAATACAAAGTTAGTCATATTACTAGTAAATCTATCTGCACTTTTAACCCCTACTTCCTTTTCTATTCTAGAATACATTGGTATAAACCCTGTTGATATACCAACTCCTATCATTGCAAAAACAGTAGCTGGGATTGTTAATGCAACATTGTATGCCGCTGCAATTGAACCTGTCCCATAAAAATATGATGTAACTATTTCACGACCAAAGCCTAAAATCTTAGAGGTTATAGTTGCAATCATTATTAGTATTGCTGTTTCTTTCATATTCTTAATCCTCTTCTTTTCTTAATCATACTCAAAATAGAATTTATAAATTTCTAATAGCGTTTTCAATATCCTTTGGTATATCCGCTATAATTTCAATTTCAGAGTTGTCACGAATACTAGTAAACCTTAATCTATAAGCATGTAGTGCCTGTCTATTTATAATATTACTTTCCTCAAAGTATAGTGTATCCCCTATAATTGGATGTCCTAAATGCTTCATATGCACCCTTATTTGATGACATCTACCTGTTTCAAGAATAACTTGTACCTTAGTAGCTTCCCTTTTACTCTCTAGTACCTTGTAGTGGGTAACTGCCCTTTGTCCACCTTCCATAACACATCTTCTTAAAGATTCTTCACTAGGTCTTCCTATAGGCTCATTAATTGTTCCACTGCCTTCAAGGCATCCATCAACAAGTGTTATATATGTTTTCTCTATTTCGTCTTTTTCCATCTTCTTAGCCATTGCCATATGTGCAAACTGACTCTTTGCAATAATAACAAGACCTGATGTATCTCTATCTAGTCTATTAACTAATCTAACTATAGTGCTCTCCCCCCTACTTCTAAAGTAGTAAGTAACAGCATTAGCAAGTGTTCCTAATCGGTGACTTCTAGTTGGATGTACTATCATAAATGGTGGCTTATTAACAACCAAAATATCCTCATCCTCATATGCTACCTCTATAGGAATGTTTTCAGGTTCAATGTCCTGTGTTTCATTATCTGACATTTTAATTACAAGATTATCCCCTGCCATTAGTGAATATCTTGCTCTTTTTGCCTCATTATTAACAATTACTCTTTGCTCTTTAAGGGACTTTCTAATTATTCTTGAAGAAAGCCCTATTTCATTTTTAAGGTATTCTGATAGTTTATATCCTTCATGTTCCTTATTTATAGTAAAATTCAAACTGCTCATAATAACTCCTAGAACTTAAACACGTCATTTTTGATTTTCTTAAAATAGTGTGGAAGACTCATTGATATTGTCTTACCCTCTAAATGTTTAATAGTCTCAGGGCAATTTTTGAAGATAATCTTATATGCTACAAGCATCTGATCCTCAACCCCAAACTTATTTTTGAAGAAACTATTAACCTTTCTGTTACCGTACTTGTGATCTCCTACAAGTGGTGCATCAAGATGTGCAAGGTGTGCTCTAATTTGGTGTGACTTTCCTGTTATAAGGTCAATTTCAACCTGTGAGAACTGTCCTACACTTTCAATCATCTTAATATCTGTAATAATTTCCTTTGATTCCTTAACAGGGTTATCGAATATACGAACCTTGTTAGCACGTCTATCCTTTTGAATATGGGCTACATATCTACCGTCCTTTGGCTTATTAACTGTAAGTGCCATATAGTACTTCTTAACATTACCTTCACGTATAGCCTCATTAACACCCTTTAAAGCCTCATAGTTCTTAGCAAAAATAACTAGACCCTCTGTATTCTTATCTAGTCTATTACAAGGTGATGGTGAGAATGTCTTCTCCTTGTTTGGGTCATACATTCCATTATCAAATAGATAAGCTATAACCTCATCAGTTAATGTAACCTCATCTCCCTCATCTGGGTGCGTTAATAATCCCTTTGACTTTTTAGCTACAAGAATATAATCATCCTCATATGCTATATCAAAGTCATATTCAACATTCATAAGTCTATTTAGTATTTCTTTATTTTCGTTTTTCTTCTTTTCTTCATCAAATCCGAAGAAATACCAAACTACATCTCCCTCTTCAAGAACATATTTCTCGTTTGTCTTAGCATTATTAACCTTAATGTCCTTTTTTCTAATCGCCTTATATATATTCCCAAGTGACATATCCTTTAAGTATTTCTTTAAAAACTTATCAAGTCTTTGACCACTTTCATTTTGCGTTATCTTTATTTCTTTCATAATTTAATATTTAGTAGTAACCTACTAAATCTCCTTTCTTATGTGAATCCCTAAATTATTGTCTTCTTATTCACTAAACATTTTTTGTCTAACCCTTATTATACTACATGACAAACAAAGAAGGAAAGGTAAATACCTTTCCTTCTGAAAATAACCTAATTACTAAGTTATATTTTATGCTTCTTTGTCGTAGATAACCTCTAAATATTTAGCCTTAAGTCCCTGGCCAAATCTTTCAGTATCCTTAAATATTTTAATATTAGCTGGGAAATCCGCAACTCCCTCATCTAGGAATATATTTATCCCATCAACATTTATTATCTCATCTCCATCTTTTTTCTCATACAGAGAAAGTCCAAGTACTGGTCCTCCTCAGCCAAAAGATGCTATTTCAATCATAATGGAATATTCCTTATCTTTTTTACTTAGTATATCTACGATGTCAACCTTTGCATTATCCTCTATAAAAACTTTCATAACCTTCGCCTCACTTTTTATTTGACGCTTATAATAACTTCCTTATCTTCCTTTGCCATACACATCATACATAGTGAAGATATTCTTAGTGCAATTTGTCCCTCTTCTAGTCCTTCTTTTTCTATTTGCTTAACTTCAAGTACACAGTTAGCACTTTCACATACATTACATACTAATTTGAAAATTGGTCCTAAATTTAAAGAATTCATTATAAACACCCCTAATTAATAATTATTATTTGTTAATAACAATTTACAATATTTTTCTGAAAAATGCAATACCTTTTTATTATTTTATAGAAATTACTAATAAATATTATGTTACTTAATTTTTTCTGTTACTAAAATATGCATTTATCTGTTTTACTACCTTCATATAAACTTATATAAAAAATAATCCCTAGCTAATGCTAGAGATTATTACAAACTGCTCACAAACATGTTTTTCATGACAGCCTGTTGAAAAGGTAATCAGGCTATATAAATATTTTTAAGATTTTTTAATACTTCTTTTATAGATGTTGTTATACTCAGTCCAATTAGAATCTGTATTGTCCCTTTGAACAGCTAAATAAAATGCGTTTATTTCGGCACTTGCCTTATCTGCATTATGAACAGCTATAGCCTCTATGGTCATAGGAACCACAGGTGAACCCATATCCTTATGTCCATGATGGGCTAGTATTCCATGTACTATATCTATTTCCATATCCCTTGGGAAGCCCTCAATGGTTGATATAGCCCTTTGAACTATATGTGCACCCATACTAATATGTCCAAACAACTTACCCATATCAGTATATTTATTCTCTGGAAAATCCGATAATTCATATATCTTTCCTATATCATGAAACAATGCCATAAATACTGCTAAATCTCTTTTTATATTGTATCTGCTATTACAAAAAGCAATCGTGTTTTTAGCAACTTCAATAGAATGCTCTGCAAGTCCCCTTACATATGCATGATGAATCTCAGCTCCTGCTGACCTTTTAAAGTATCCATCCTTAATTTCTTCTATACTAAACATTTTATCTATTAACTTTAATATAAAAGGCTCCTCAATACTATTTACTATTTCATTTAATTCTTCCTGAAGTTTTTCTTCACTAATAGCACAACATGGAGTAAGCTGAGATAAAATCTCACTTGCCGGCTCCTTAACAACCTTAATACTTCCTATATGTATTTGTATATTACCTTTAAAGTCCTTAACCTGACCTGTAACTTCAACAATATCTCCACTTTTTATAACTGAATATCTTTCATCATCACTCCAAATCTTAGCATCATATGTTCTAAGACCCCTAGTAATAGAAAGAGAATAATATTCCTTAGTATTTTGTCCTACCTTTTTTTGAATTTCTCTTACCATAAAGGCTTTATTTTCAATTTTTGAATTTATAGTTATATCTGACATATATCCTCCTAGACTCAAGTAGATATTTCTATTATTTTACCACTTTTTATTTTAGAGTCAACTTATCCTATGTATATTTCTATTATTTATTTCTATTCCCTTTTATTTAATAGGAGTTAAATTTTTATACTAAATAAAAACAAGCTAAGGGATACCTATCCCCTAGCCTGCTATTATTAAAACTAATTTTCTTATACTGAGAACTGATTAAGTTCTGAGTTAAGTTCATCAACTAAAATTGAAAGATTAGTAGCAATTTCTGAAACCTTGTCAAATGCTTCTAACTGTGAATTTGTTAAATTCGCTATTTCCTGTGAAGCCCTATTTGTCTCAGATGAAGAATTCGTAATACTATTCATAGCCCTTGTAATACCTTCTCTAGCAGTTAATATTTCCTCGTTAAGACTTACTATTTCTTCTATACCAGTGTATATTTCCCTAATATTATTATTAATATTATTAAATATGTCCTCTGTTTCACGTACAGCCATGTCCTGTGCCTGTGATGCATCTATTGATACTTTTACTGACTCTACTGCGCTTTTAGACTGTTTTTGTATATCTGATATAAGTCTTGCAATCTCTCCTGTTGCACTTTCTGACTCAGAAGCTAGCTTTCTAACCTCATCTGCAACAACTGCAAAGCCACGTCCTGACTCACCTGTTCTAGCAGCTTCTATTGCAGCATTTAAAGCTAGTAGATTAGTTTGACTTGCAATTGCACCTATAGCAGTTACTATATCTCCAATTTTGCTAGTTGCTACGTCTACTTCCTTAATAATATTTTGCACCTCTTTAAATGCAGTATTATTAGACTTTGTTTTATCAATTAATGTATTTATTTTAGAAGTTCCACTTTGGTTAAGCTCATCGGCTCTATTAAAACTCTCCCTTGATGATTCTATAGCCTTAGATATATTATCAAGTGCTTTCGATAACTCTTCACCCTTTTCAATACCCTCTTCTATATTTCTTGTTTCCTCATATGTAGTAGATGCTACTTCACTAACTGTTTTAGATATTTCCTCTATACATGCATTAGTTTCCTGTGATGTTGCAGCTATAGTTGTTGATACTGATGTAACCTCACCTGCTACTCCCTTTACAGAAATCATAAAACTTCTTAAATTCTCTATTGCCTCATTAAATGAACCTGATAATTCACCTAATTCGTCTCTACTTTTAATGTTACTAACCCTATTTAAGTTTCCATTTCCAACCTGCTCAAGATCATCTTTTATTGATGATATGCTTCTTGTTATCCCCTTAGTTGCAAAGTAAACAAGTACAATTCCAACTAAAACAATAACTATGCAGCATATTATAGTTATACCTATAACTACAGATGCTTTCGAATTAATTTCATTATAACTAACTGTTGAAATTATCTTCCAATCTGTCTTCTCAATTTTATCGAAAATGGCTATTCTCTTGTCCCCATTTCTTTCATAATCTTCGCTACCAGAAACTGCTTTATTGATTACATTTTCAAGGCCAAATAAATCAGCTTTTTTCCCTATAACTTCACTATTTCTATGGGCAATTGCAATATTATCCTTATCAATTAATGTAAATTCACCACTTTCCCCAAGTTTCACTTTTAAAATCAAACTCTGAAGTGATTTAAGTGATATATCGAATGCTACAACTCCACCAAATTCACCCCTACTTGTTTTAATTGGTGATGAAACAGTAATTAGTGTTTCCTTCGTGTTAAGGTCTGTATATGGCTGGGTCCAATATATCCCCTGCTTCTCAACAGCACCCTTATACCATATTCTATCCTTTAAAATTATATCCTTAGGTATAGTTATATGTGGATAAATAACCAATGAATTATCTGGCTTTGCAACATATACACTAATTATATCTGGATAAGCCTCCTTAACATTTAAAAGAGCATTATCAAGAAATTGTAGGTCTATTGATTCTTTCCAGTACATTGCATCTGTTATTGTAATATTTGATGTTAACATATTAATAGTATCTTCATTTGTTTTAAAGAAACTATTTAAATTATCCTCAAGCTTACCTGTTATTTCTGTTGAATTTGCTTTAAGGTCACTTATAAACATACCTTCTATACTTTTATAAATAACACTACCCATTATACTAACAGAAACAATAATTACAGCTATAAGCATAAGAATAAGCTTCATTCCTATCGATTTTTTTATTTTATTTAGCATACTTTCATTCCTCCATTAGCAATTAAACTTTAAGTTTTTATGTATTAAACCTGTTAATCTCTTCACTTAAGCCATTTGCTAACTTACTTAATTCCTCAGCAGTTTGAGTTACACTTTCAAATGCTGCTAGTTGCTGCTCAACTGAAGCTGAAATTTCTTCAGTTGATGCTGATGTTTCCTCTGTTGATGCTGCAATTGATTCCATAACAGATACGATTTCATCCTTTTTATTAAGCATAGTATTATTAAGTCTCATAATATTTTCTATTTCTCCATTAATATGATTAATGGTTGTACTTATATCTTCAAATATACTTTCTGTCTCATTTACAGCCTCTGTTTGTTCACTTGATGCCTCAAGTGCTGCGCCCATTGCCTCAACTGCACTTTTAGCTTTTTGCTGAATAGTACTTATTAAATCATTAATCTCGATTGTTGATTTTTCCGACTCCTCTGCAAGCTTTCTAACCTCATCAGCTACAACCGCAAAGCCACGTCCTGCTTCTCCAGCCCTTGCCGCCTCAATAGAAGCATTAAGTGCAAGTAGATTTGTTTGTCCAGCTATTTCGCTAATTGTTACTACAATACTTCCTATAGCCTCAGTTGCAGCATTCACACTACTAATCATAACTTCAACCTTCTTAGATGCTTGGTTATTCTCCTTAGTTTTAGCAATTAAAGTATTAATTCTATCCTTACCCTCAAGATTTAAATTATCTACTACTGTAAACTTATCCCTAGCACCCTCAATAGCCCTTGATATATTCTGTATCTTATCTGAAAGATTAGTAGTTTCATAAAGCGCCTCTTCAGTATCTCTAGCTTCTAAATTAGCTAAATTAGCAACCTCTGTTACCTTGTTTGCAACCTTATCTGAAATTTTTACTGTTTCGTCTGTAACAGATGCTAGAACAAATGATGATTCACTTATTCTACTTGCTGAGTCATTAATCTTCCCAATTAATGTTCTTAGATTATTTATAGTAGATGAAAGAGTGTTAACAGCTTGTCCTACTTCATCCTCAGACTTAATGTTAATTTTTATATTAAGATCTCCCTCTCCTAGCTTTTTCATATATTCTCTAAGTCCATTAACCTTTTTAGATGTAAATCTTATGCCTATAAAAGCAATAATACCTCCAAATAAAGTTACTAAAGCAATACACATTGCAATTATAGCCACTATTTTAAAAAGTAGCCCATTTATATCAGAATATTTTGCTTCTCCAATAAGTTTTAGTGATAACTTATCTATATTTTGATATGTACCATAAATTTCTTTTCCATCTTTATCAAATACTATAGAACCTTTTTCCTTAGAACTTGCTGCATTTAATAGATTTTGTTCATGATATTTATGCCCTATTTTTGTTTTATCCTTACTTGAAATAACATTTCCCTTATTATCTATAATTGATAATATTCCTGTATGAGATATTTTTGCCTTATTAACACCTGCATATAAATTATCTACTAATAAGTCAAGTGCAAAAACCCCTCCATTTTCCCCCTTGCTTGTTGTAAGTGGGGATGCTATTGTTATTATTTCCTTACCTGTATGGTCCCTATAAGGATTACTCCATATAACCTTTTTAGATTCACTTACCTTTTTGAACCATTCTGCTTTAGTAATTTCTCCTTGAGTTATACTCTTTTTAGGAGATTCTATTAAAACATTATTTGGAAGGTAAATATACGCCCTAGTACTTTCATTATGTGTTTTTAAATATGTTTCTAACGTTCCATCTATAAAACTAATAATAGGTGTATTATGCCAATATAGAGCATCAGATATATTAAGATTTGTTGTTAACATTTTCATATTTTCTTCATTATCAGTTAAAAACCTATCAATACCTGTATCAACTTGCCCTATTACCACATCAGCATTTTTCTTAAGATCTTCAATAAAGATATTCTTACAACCTATATAGATAAAACTACCCATAATAATAAGTGGTATCATAATTATTACTAAGACCATAGAAGTAAGTTTTGTTGTAATTGAATTAAGTCTACCTTTCATCTTCCTCCGCCTTCCTAAAACAAACTTTATCCTAATATATTTCGCCATTTTTCCCTTTTCCTTTAAGTGTCATTATATAATACAACAAATCCTACCAATATAAATATTGGTAGGATTTTCTTACATTTAACAAATTATTCATTTTTAATTAACATATAGTGTATTATTTTACAAAATATATTGACTTCTTTTTGTATTATATGGTACACTAATGGTGATAATTTTTTGAGAATAACTCCATATTCTCTTATTCCCTTTGCCTAGATAATCTAGGCTTTTTTTTATATCACCAATTTGCTAACAGAAATGTTAAGTGTCTTTAAAAGATCTACCTCAACAGGATTCATTCTTTCATTACATTCATTTTTAGTAAGTCTAACAATAGGTCTATCTGGAAACCCTTTGTTATGGCCTACCACAAATCCTCTTAGCCCATTAGATAGAACTATTTCAACTCCTAGTGGATACATTGAGAAATTATTACAGAATATTTTTACAAGATTTTCGTCCAGCATTTTTCCACTTTCTCCGAGAATCATCTCATATGCTTCATTTGCTGGGAATCCCTTTCTATATACTCTGTCACTTATTAATGCGTCATATACGTCACTTATACAGGCTATTTTTGCGTAAAAAGATATTTTGTCCCCTTCTATACCATAAGGGTAACCCTTGCCGTCAATTCTCTCATGATGTTGTAGTACAACACTTTTTGATTTTTCGCTTATGTGATCTGATTTTGATAATATGTCGTATCCATATTGTGGATGTTTTCTCATTTCTTCAAACTCTTCGTCTGTTAATTGTCCCTTTTTATTTAAAATATTTATAGGTATTTTCATCTTACCAATGTCATGTAGTATGGTCCCCACTCCAAGGTCTACTAACATATTTTTAGTAAGTCCTCTTTCAATTCCAAAATACAATCCTATAACAGATGAATTTAAACAATGCATGTATGTATAATTATCATAGGTCTTTAGTTCAGTTAGGTGTATTGATGTTACTTCTTTGTTTGTTGTTAAATATTCGACCATATCTTCTACTACACTTATTGTATCTTTAATTTTTATAGACCCACTATTTTGTACTTTCTTAAATACGTCTGAAATGGATCTTAAAGCATCACTTTTAATTTCTACAAATTTCCAATCTTCTGGTAATATATCATCAAGGTCCACATCCCTAACATATATGTAGTTAATTCCAATTCTATCCAGACTGTTTATGAATCCTTCCGTAAGCGATACCCCCGCTTTAAGTAATATACTTCCGTCCTTACCGATAATATTTTGTGCAAGTTCTTCACCAGGAACAACAGAAGATAACCTAACTAATCTCATTATGCACCTCTTCTTTTATGTTTTATCTATAATTTACTAATTATTTTACCTTAATTTTCAATATAAATCAAAAAAATATAATTTATTATTTTATTTTTATTATTTTCCTAAATGTCTTATAATTATTTATAGTAAATAAACACTGAATTGAGGAGGAAATATGAAGCCTATTTTTAAATTATGGATTGACAACGATGGAAAAGTATTTGGAAAAGGTCCTTTATTACTTCTAGAAGAAGTAGAGAAAACAGGCTCTCTATCTGAGGCTGCAAAGGTTATGGGAATGTCCTATAACAAAGCTCATACCCTAATTAAACGAATTGAAAAAAACATTGAAACTAAACTATTAATCAAGAAGATTGGTGGAGTTAATGGCGGAAGTTCCACTTTAACTGAAGAAGCTAAGGAGCTTATTTTAAGCTATAAAAATTTTCACAGTGAATGTGAGGAATTTATCGAAAAAAGCTTTAAGAAAAATTTTCTTTAATTGTTTTTTCTGTAGCGGGATAATATACCAAGATAAAACCTTTGAATATGCTAATACTATAACTAGTATATAAAATTTGGAGGTGGCTATTTTGAAACTATTCCGCTTATTTTTTTTATCTCTAATCCTACTTATCCTACCTATTACCTCATATGCTAAGAGTTCTATGGCATTAAATATTAATCAAATTTCAAAAGAATATAGCAATAGTTATATCTCCATGGATATTAAGTATCCACAGATTTTATCAAACTATAGTGGCCCTGTTTTAATTAATTCCCTAATTAAAACTAGTGTAGATAATTTTGTTACCTCGCTTGAATCAGATGCAAAAGCCTCCTTTGAATCTAGTAAAAATGGCTCCTTTGACTTTTTCCCGTATAACGGGGTTACTTCCTACCAGGTTATGTTAAATAACAAAAACCTTCTAAGCATTCCTATAACCTACTATGAATACACAGGTGGAGCCCACGGAATGACTAATTTAATCGGTTATAACTTTAATCCTATTTCAGGTAAATCACTTTCACTTAATGACCTATTTAAATCCCCTGACTATATGCCATATTTAAAAAACATTATAACTACTTCTATTAAATTAGACCCTGATATTTATTTTAACGATTCAGTAGATTATATTAATTCTCTTAAAGAATTTAAAAACTTCTATGTATCAGATACTTTCCTTGTAATATTTTTTAACCAATATGAAATAGCTCCCTACTCCTCAGGTACCCGTGAATTTAAAATCCCCCTTAAGAATCTTGGAATCTATTTCTACCCTAAATACAAATCTCTATAAATAAAGGCTGTTATTAACTTAATAACAGCCTAAAAAATGCCAAAAAATAAAAAAAACGCTGTAGTTTCCTACAGCCAAACGGGTATCTTATAGCGTAGACGTTTAATTTTAAATAGAATACTATTTAACTAACGTCTTTATATATAGTGAATAAAATGTTAACTTTTATTCGACTAATTATTATTCTAAACTATTTAATTGGGTATTTCAAGTATGTCAATATATTTTTTATTAATATTTTGTTCATATTAGAATATACTAAGCCTTATTTCTTCTGAAAGCTGCTTTAAAACTTCCATTCCAGCAATACTATTACCCTTAGAATCTAAGGATGGGCCATATACCCCAATTCCCATTCTCTTAGGTGCAGTACATAGTATCCCCCCTGAAACACCACTTTTTCCAGGTATTCCAACATCAATAGAAAACTTACCTGACTCATCATACATTCCACAGGTTAACATAATAGTCTTAACTATTCTGGCTATGTCACGTCCTATAACCTTCTCACCTGACCAGGGAAGTATTCCATCCATTGCAAGCATAGCTCCAATTCTTGCAACATCCTTGGTGTTAACCTTTATAGAACATTGTCTAAAATAAACATCTAGTATTTCATCAGGATCATCCTTAAAAACTTCAGTACTTCTCATAAAGTTAGCAAGTGCTCTATTTCGATATCCCGTTTCACTTTCAGAATTATATACATCTAAATCAACTGTAAGACTAGGATTTCCAGTAATCTTCTTGGTAAACTCAAGTATACGATTAAATGACTCCTTATAATCTCTTCCCTTAATGAGGGAGGTTGTTGCTATTGCCCCAGCATTAATCATAGGATTCAATGGCCTTTTAGCGTCCTTAATCTCAAGGTTGATAATAGAATTAAACATTTCATCAGATGGTTCAACATTAACAACAGAAAAAACCTTATCCTTACCATTGTCAATCATAGCAAGCATTAATGTAATAACCTTAGATATGCTCTGAAGTGTAAAATTCTGCATATAATCACCTGCATAATATTCCTCACCACTTACACTAGATACATAAATACCTAGATGGTTCTTATTAGACTTAGAAAGTTCAGGTATATAGTTTGCAACCTCACCTTCTAATGTAATATATCTATTGCTCTCAATAATATTTGATAATAAATTCTTCATATAATCACCCTATATTATTTTGTGTAATTATATATTATTTATCCAAATTTTTTTTACAAATTAATTATATTTCCGAGGAAATAATCGAATTTAAATAGGCTTTTTGTCCTAATTCGTAAAAATTATTTCCCTTTGAATCTATAGCAACTATTAAGGGTAAATCCTCTATATACAACTTTCGTATTGCCTCTGACTCTAAATAATCATATGCAATAACCACGCACTCCTTAATACATTTAGAAGTATATGCAGCTGCACCTCCTATTGAAGCAAAATACACTGCTTTATTTTTTTTCATAGATTCTATAACTTCAGATGATCTATTTCCCTTACCTATCATTCCCTTTAGTCCTAGTTCAAGAAGTGATGGCGTATAAGAATCCATTCTATAACTAGTAGTTGGTCCTGCAGAACCTATTACCATACCTTCCCTGCTAGGTGTTGGCCCAACATAATATATAACATTCCCGTTAATATCTATTGGAAGATCCTCTCCCTTACTTAGGGCCTCTACCATTTTCTTATGTGCTGCATCCCTTGCAGTATATATATATCCACTTAAAAGCACTCTATCCCCTGCTTTAAGGTCTTTAATCTTATCGTATGTTAATGGTGTATTAATTCTCATTACATTCCTCCTATATAACCACTGACATATGTCTTGTTGCATGACAGCTTATATTAACTGACACAGGAAGTCCTGCTATATGAGTTGGATAAACCTCAATATTTACACCAATTGCTGTAGTGTATCCTCCAAACCCCTGTGGCCCTATTCCAAGTTTATTAATCTTTTCTAAAATTTCATTTTCTAATGCTGCATAATAGGGATTATTACTCTCCTTATCTATTGGTCTAAGTAATGCCTTTTTAGACAATAGAGCGGCCTTTTCAAAGCTTCCACCTATCCCGACTCCTACAATAATAGGAGGGCATGGATTAGACCCTGATTCCTTAACTACCTTTAGAATAAAATCCTTAACCCCATCAATTCCCTCTGATGGCTTAAGCATTTTAATCTGACTCATATTTTCACTTCCAAATCCCTTAGGTGATACTGTTATTTTTATTTTATCCCCTTTTACTATTTCATAATGAATAACAGCTGGAGTATTATCCCTTGTATTAATTCTCTCTATTGGGTCTGATACTATAGACTTTCTAAGATATCCATCTTCATATCCTCTTCTAACCCCTTCATTTATAGCATCCTCAATGTAATCTCCTTCAATATGTACATCCTGACCTATTTCAACAAATATAATAGCCATACCTGTGTCTTGACACATTGGCATTTTTTCACTTGATGCTACCTCACTATTTTTAATAATTATATCTAGTATTTCCCTAGGAAGTCCCTCTTCCTTATTTTTATTGCTTATTAGTGCACTTTTAATGTCACTTGATAGGTGTAAATTAGACTCTATACAAAGTCTTCTTACTTCTTTTATTATTATTTCACTACTTATATTTCTCATAACTTCCTCCTATAAAAAAACAAACCTATATTATTATAACATTAATAATATAGGTTAATAATTCAATATAATGTATTTAATTTGAATTTTAAGAGGTTTTAATTTTAATGCTTGTCTTTACTCATTTAAACTATTAAACTATCTTCCTAGGGCTAATAAGGACTCTTATACCCTATTTGTGAAAACATATATCCGATAATTCTAGTTCTATTGTTTCACTTCTATACTCATATGCTTCAAAACCATCTTCTCTTTGCATAGTTACATCATATGGAAGCTTAATTATAAATTCACTTCCACTTCCCTTTTCACTATAAACTTCAATATCTCCACCATGCTGATTAACTATATGTCTTGCAAGTGATAACCCTATACCGCTTCCTTCATTTTTACGGGTATATCCTGAGTTAATCTGGGCATATCTTTGAAAAATAAGTTGAAGCTTATCCTTTTCCATACCTATTCCATTATCCTTTATACTAATATTAATGTTACTATCTGTTGATATATTTACAGATATACTCCCCTCTTCCTGGGTAAACTTAATAGCATTTGAAAGTATATTTAAAATTACCTTTTCCATTTTAATTGGATCTATTAATGCTATTACTTCCTCATTATCAGTATCAAATGTAATTCCTATATTCTTATTATCAATATAAGGAGTTATAGAATCTGTTATATCCTCTACAAAAGAAACTATATTACACTTTCTTTGGGTTATTTCTAAATACCCTGAATCTATTTTAGTAAGGTCTATTATATTATTTACAAGTCTAAGTAGTCTTAATGAATTAAATCTTGTAATAGATAGATATTCATTAAGCTTCTTATCCCTATCGCTAATATTTCCATTGTCTAACTGGTGGCTAAGTAGTTGTACAACCCCTAATATAACATTTAGTGGGGTTCTAAGCTCATGGGAAACGTCAGCAAAATATTCAATTTTACCTTCACTTTTTTCTATTTGTTCTAGGGAAAATCCCTCTAAAACCTTTTTACTATTTTGAATATAGTACCATATAAGCATTATACTATCTGAACGCTTAACAACATCCACTTCATACCAAATGCCATATTTTTTTCCTATATACACATTAGTAGATTCTTTTATAGTAATCCCCTTCGATATTCTTTCAATACTAGCTATTAAAGAGGAGAATGATTTATTTGAAGTATCAGAACTATCATCTGATAAAGTTAAAATATTGTCCATTATAAGAATGTCTGAATCAACATTAAATATATTATTTACATCACCACAAATGTTTTTTATCTTAAGTTCCTTATCTATATTACATATTAGTAGAGGCTTGATATCAATTTGTTTGTTATATTTATTTAAAACTTCAATATCAGTCATTAAATTTTCCTCCTATATGATACTAAGAACTTGTTTTATATGTATAATTCTATTAAATTTACATTTTACCTTTAAATTTTTTTAAAATATTACACAAATAAAAAAAAGTAGTCAAATGACTACTTTAAATTGTTGACAAATAAAATATTTTTTGTACCTTAATAACTTTAAATCTATTATTGCTGAAACGTATCTTGCTAAAATTATATCTTATATGTGTTTTATCTATTTTATTTTTTACCTATTCCCCTCATTAAAAACTCTACAAGAGTATCTAGAAGGTCATCTGTATCTATGTCCTTGTGAGTAACGCTATAAACAACAGTAGATGTCATAACACCAAAGAAGTTAAATGCAATTATCTCTATATTATTGTTTTCTATATACTTAGCATCTGCTGCTTCACGAAGATATCCCTCAATTATCTTATAATACTTTTCAAGTGAATCTCTAAGCTGAAGTTGTCTTTCTTCATCTCCCCACATTTGGCTTAGTATAGTTTTAAAGAATGGTAAATAATTAATAACCATCTTTAACTGTACCTCACAGACCTTTCTAAGTTTTTCAGTAGGCTCTTCTAAATGTCTCGTCTTATCAAAAAGCTCTTCTTTTATTAATCTAATCCCCTCGTCAATTATAAATTTAAAAATATCTTCCTTGCTTTTAAAATGGTAATATAACGTACCCTTAGCAACACCTGCTGTCTCCGCTATCTCATCCATTGTCGATTTGTGATACCCCTTTTTTGAAAAGGACTTAATAGCCGCTTCAAAAATTACCTTCTTTGTTTTGTTCATAACCTATCCACCTCTAAATTTTCTTTGTCTTTTTAATTGTTGAAATTAATTAACTATTCAGTATAAATATTTTATCATTTAATTTACCATAAATAAATACTTTTAAATAACAGATTTATGGTAAAACTAATATTAACTTAATTAAGGAGGTCTATTATGCAATATTTTAACATAAAAAATCGTCTAGTAATTATTTTTGTATTATTTTTGCTTTTTATGCTTTTTCCAGTTTCTAGTCTAGCCTACAGTAATTCTATGACTTTTGATTCTACTAACCTATCCTCTCCTAAAAAAACAATTTATCTTACCTTTGACGATGGACCTGATACTAAAACAACTCCTGTTATTTTAGATATATTAAAGAAGGAAAAGGTACCTGCAACCTTTTTTGTTGTTGGTGAAAGATTAAACTACTATCCATCAACCTTTAAGCGCATGGTTAATGATGGACATAAGATTGGTCTACATTCCTATAACCACATATTAAAAGATGTATATAAATCTGATGCTGCATTTATATCCCAAATGGAAAAATCAGATAAGCTTCTTCAAAACAAATTTAACATTAAAACAAATATTATTCGATTTCCAGGTGGAACATATAAAAGGTTAAGTCCTACACTTTTATCAAAGCTCCATAAATGTGGATATAAGGTTTACGATTGGCACACTAGTGTAGGTGATGGCATGTATCCTTCCACTCCACCTGATAAATTAATAGAAAATGCTATATCAACTAAAACAAAACGTAATAATATTATAGTTCTACTTCATAATAGACCTAATAACAAAAACACAGCACTTGCACTTCCAAAACTTATTAAACACTATAAATCACTAGGTTATACATTTAAAGTTTTAGATGAATCTACACCTGAATATTATTTTTACTGCAAATAAAAAACCTATGTTACTATTTTTTTAAAAATTTTAGTAACATAGGTTTTCTTTTTTAACCCTTACATATCAAGGCTTTTCACTAATTTTTTATATAAAAAAAGTGTCATAATTTTTTTGTAACCAAAAACTATACTTTGTCATAAATTGTTATTAAGATTAAAAAAGTTAAGCAAAAGGAGGGATATATATGCTAAATGCTCTACTTTCGAGTCTTTTCGGTGGCTGTGCACCTTGTGATAACAGCTGCTACAATCAATACCCATATAACCAACAATGCTATGAACAGTATAATCCATGCAACGCTCAATGGTGCCAATATCCTCAGCAATATGGGTGTAACAACAATTACAATCCCTTCGTAAACAACTGCTGTAATTCCTATCAACAACCACAATATCAGCAGGTATGTTATCAAGGCCCTGTTTGTTGTCCACAGCAACAATACGATTATTGCTGTGATAATAATAAAAATCATAAGAAGGATAAGAAGAAAAAAAGAAAAGATAAAAAGAAAAATACTAATGACTGTCAGTGCTGCTGTTGCTGTAGTCAAGGATACTACAACTACTAATTTGATTTTTAATAGCTAGCCATAGGCTAACTATTATAAATAAAAAAATTATAACTTTTAGTTATAATTTCATACCATTTTATTATTTTATCTAAATTTAATTATCTTTAAAGGGGGTAATTTCTATGTCAAAGAAATCATCATGCTGTAAAATGGAGCCTTGTGGATGTCCAACACCAAGAATGTGCTGTGGTAGTATGGCTGTCCCAACACAAGCTTACCAAATGGTATCAGTTCCTCAATTAGTTTATGATAATGTTCCTGCATGTGGAGGTGGCTATCCAATGCAACAAGGTGGATTCGGTGGCTTTGGCGGCTGCGGATCTGGCGGAGGTTGTAGTTGGCTTATAATCATCATCCTACTTCTTTGCTGCTGCGGTGGCGGAGGATACGGCGGATGCAATGATGGATGTGGCGACGGATGTGGATTTGGCGGATGCAGCTGGATTGTAATCATCATTCTTCTTCTTTGCTGCTGTGGCGGGTGCTAATAACTAATTTTATTTAATTTATTTAATAAAAAGGGGGAATTAATATGTCATGCTGTAATGTAAACTATGGATGTGCTCCTATGTGTGCAATGCCTCAACCAATGCCATATGGTGGTGGATTTGGAGGATTTGGTGGATTCGGTGGCTGCGGGTCTGGTGGCGGATGTAGCTGGATCGTAATCATCATTCTTCTTCTTTGCTGCTGTGGTGGCGGAGGATACGGCGGATGCAATGATGGATGTAATGATGGATGTGGATTCGGTGGATGTAGCTGGATCATCATCATAATCCTACTTCTTTGCTGCTGTGGCGGATGCTAATTAAATAGTTAATCGCTAGCTAGGGGGAAGCCCCTAGCACTACATACTAATATAAGGTAGGTGCAAAATGGCCCAAAATCAAATAGATCCTAATATGTTAAATAATTTATTATCTCAGCTTAATCCTAATATGTTAGCTAGCATATTAAATAATATAGATCCAGAGGAAATAGCAAAGGCAATTAATTCAATAGAAAACCCAAATTCTAATAATGATATAATTGAAGAGGTTGTTGACCCTGAAACTATAATTACTGAAAGGGAAAAAGATCAGGAAAGACAATATAATACCAATACTCAAAATAATAATTCCCAAAATGACTACACCAGCCAAATGGCCGGTGGTTTTAGCATGTTTACAGTTGATTTAAACTCCCTTTTATCGAGTCTTCAAGGAGGAGAATCATATCCAAACAACAAAAATAACTATGCTTCTCAAAATAACCAACAGCAAAATAACATGAACTCTAATAATATGAACCAGAATTCAACTGGTAGTATGAATAATGGTAACCTAAATAATGGACAAGTTTCTGATCTAAACTCACTAATGAGTATGCTTATGCAAACTATGAACCAAGGAGGGGTTAACCAAGGAAATAATTTAAATCAAAATAATGGTTTTAACCAGGGACAAAACTTTAATCAAAATAACGGTTTTAATCTGGGACAAAACTTTAATCAAAATAACAACTTTAACCAGAGACAAAGCTTTAATCAAAATGGATTTAACGGAAATAACCGTCAACCATATATGAATAATCAAAACCAAATGCCAAATATATTATCTATGCTAGGCGGTATGGGTGGTATGGGCGGTATGGGTAATCTTATGGGTATGATGGGTGGTCCTTCTGGCATGGGTGGCCTTGGCAATCTTATGGGTATGATGGGCGGCATGGGTGGTCCATCCGGCATGAATGGAGGAGGCCCACTTGGTGGCTTAGGCAATCTTATGGGCATGATGGGTGGTCCCGCTGGCATGAAAGGTGGCGGACCACTTGGTGGTATAGGTAATCTTATGGGTATGATGGGAAATATGGGCGGCATGGGCGGCATGGGTGGTATGAATCCTATGATGAATATGCTAATGAAGTTTATGGGAAAACGCTAATAAATCTATAAATACCTATTACCAAAATAGTATATTGACTTAGTCAAAAACCTGAGGCGCACTGCGCCTTATTTTTTATTTTTACCTATGTAACATATTCAAGTTTCATTGAATATTATAGTAGTATAGTTTCCTATGAGAAATTTAGAGGTGATCCTATGACTCGATACTATGAATGTGAAAATATCTTGAATCATTGCTGTGAAAGATATGAAAAGAAATGTTATGGAAAAAGACGTTATAAGAAATCTAATGAAGATAATTACAGAGATTATTTTCAGCCTAGCTATTATGATCCAAGTTATCGAGACCCAAACTATCATAATTCCCCCTACTTAGAGCATAATTATAATCTATATGATCCCTACAACACTTATAGCTGTAATTCTAATGAAAATATCTTAATACTACTTATTATTATTGCTTTAATTTCTTGTTGTAGCAGCGGCTGTGAAGAGTAATTATAAGGAGGCATTTTATGTCAAAAAAAAGCAAGAGAGATAGGGATAAGGATAGAGACTACTACCAAAACCCAAATCAACCTTACAACTACAACCCTAATATGCAGCAGGGATATAATCCTAACATGATTAATCCTAATATGCAGGGAGGGTATAATCCTAATATGCAGCAGGGTTACAACCCTAATATGCAGCAGGGATATAATCCTAATATGCAGGGAAATATG
>NZ_JAVWJB010000001.1:24817-43886 GCF_036639235.1 Clostridium sp. | reverse complement strand
GGGTTACAACCCTAATATGCAGCAGGGATATAATCCTAATATGCAGGGAAATATGAACCCTAATATGCAAGGGGGCATGAATCCTAATATGAATCCAAATATGCAGGGAAATATGCAAGGGAATATGAACCCTAATATGGGAGGGATGCCAAATATGCAAGGTGGTCAAAATCAACAAGGTGGCGATTTAAGCGCCTTAATGGGACTTTTAAACAATGTGGATCCTAATCAGTTAATGTCTATGTTATCTCAAATGGGTGGACAACAAGGTGGAGGCGATATGCCAAATCCATCACAAGCTTCTTCATTAGTAAATGCTCTAAAACCATTTATGCCACCAGACAAAATAGCAATGGTAGAACAGTTACTTAAAAACTTAAATGGACAAAAGTAAATTAACTACGATTTTTCATAGGACAAATAAATATTGATAAAATAATTATTTGTCAACAATCTTAAAAATCTACTTGCTAAGCAAGTAGATTTTTCTATTATGTATTACTGGATTAATATTAACCATAATAACGTTATAGAATTAAATATTACATGGTTAATTACAGCTGCTCTAAATCCATACTTCTCATAAAGAAAGCAATTAAATAGTCCCATTGAGAAAAACACTGGCACACCTGCTATATTATAATGAAGTACAGTAAACAGTATACTTGTAACTATAGCGGATACGTATTTTCCAATACTCTTCTTAAAAACTCTATACATTACATGTCTAAATATAAACTCTTCTAAAATTGGCCCTGTTATAACAATTAATATTCCTAAATAAATAGCTTTTAAAGTTGATGAAGTTAAAAATTCTTTCGTAATTTCCTGTTCTGATGCTTCTATACCGTAGGCATTTAAAAACACCATAAACCAAAGTGCAAAAGCAGTTACAAGTATTTTAAATACTAGACTCATACTAATTACCTTAATTCTTTCATTTGCAACAGTAATAGTATATGTGCTTTTAAGTATTGATAGCTTGTACTTCTTTGATTTAAGAGGTCTTAAATAATACTTTTCCTTTTCATGTTTATTGCTCTTATATATAACAGATAAATATATAAAAGTAATAATTGTAGGCAGTATATTCTTTGTAACTATAGATATACCTACATATAGTAAGAATGCTATAACCAATATCCTTTTTTGATTTTTAGATTTAGTCTTTTTCATTACTGATATAAGCATAATCCATGGAACTAAAACCAATAGGGCTATTTGTATAGTATTCTGTAAAACCTCGATTATTAAATTCATATGTTTTGGTCCCCTTATTTTAAAAGATAAGCTGCTTTAAAGTATAATCTTCAAAGCAGCTTAGTTATTAGCCTAAATTACTAAATTTCTCCATTGTCTCCCATAGTTCATCTCTTCCCTCTTTTGTTTGTGAAGAGAAGTGAAGTAATATATCATCTTGAGACATCTGTAGTGACTTTCTAATTTGTTGAAGACTTTTATTTCTATGGTTACGAGTTAGCTTATCTGACTTAGTTGCTACAACAACCATTTGTGAGCCTGTTGCCTTCATCCAATCAAACATTATCTTGTCATCCTTAGTAGGCTCATGTCTAACATCTACTAATAATATAACTAGTTTAAGCTGCTCTCTATGGTTTAGATAATCTTCAATCATCTGACCCCACTTAGCCTTCTCATCCTTAGCAACCTTCGCATATCCATAACCTGGTAAGTCTACTAGATATAGATCCTCATTAACCTGGAAAAAGTTAATAACTCTTGTCTTACCCGGTGTTGAACTTGTTCTAGCAAGTGACTTCCTATTAACTAATGAATTAATAAGTGATGATTTACCTACATTACTTCTACCTGCAAATGCTATCTCTGGAAGTCCTGTTTCAGGATACTGTGCAGGAGATACTGCTGTTGCGTATATATCTGAGTTTTTAATTATCATTATTTTCACCTCTTAGTGCAGCATCTAGTACCACATCTACTTTCTTCGCAAATATAAATTCCATTTCGTCCTTTATATATGATGGTATTTTATCTACGTCCTTTTTATTTTGCTCTGGTAATATTATTGTCCTAATTCCAGATCTATATGCAGATAGAGCTTTTTCTTTGATTCCTCCTACAGCTAGAACGCTACCTGTTAAAGTAACCTCCCCTGTCATCGCAACATCTGCTCTAATTGGAGTATTTGAAAGTGCTGATATCATAGCTGTTATCATTGTAACACCTGCAGAAGGTCCATCCTTTGGAACCGCACCCTCTGGAGCATGTATATGAATATCAAGCTTCTTATAAAACTCCTCATCGATTCCATACTTTGAAGCATTCGCTCTAACATAACTATAGCCAATTTTAGCAGACTCCTGCATTACCTCACCAAGTTTACCTGTTAGGTTTAGTTTACCTGAACCCTTCATAACGCTAACCTCAACTGGTAATGTATCTCCACCATATTGAGTCCAAGCAAGACCTGTAACAACTCCTACCTGATCTTCCTTTGAAGCATCATCATACTTGTATCTAGGCTTTCCAATATACTTTTCAATGTTTTTTACACTAATCTTTATAATTTTATCAGGGTTTTCAACTATTTCAACAGCAGCCTTTCTACAAACCTTACCAATCATTCTTTGTAGGCTTCTAACTCCTGATTCCCTAGTATAACCTTCAATAATATACTTAATAGCATCCTGTGAAATTTTAAGCGATTTCTTATCTATTCCATGTTCTTCTAATTGTTTTTGCACCAGATAGTCCTTTGCTATTCTTAATTTTTCAACATCTGTATAACCAGCTACTTCAATAACCTCCATTCTATCCCTTAAAGGTCCTGGAATAGTATCTAAAGTGTTTGCTGTTGTTACAAATAAAACCTTTGATAGGTCATATTCAACCTCTAGATAATGGTCTTTAAATGTTGAGTTTTGTTCAGGGTCTAAAACCTCTAGCATTGCTGATGCTGGGTCCCCCTTATGATCTGATGCCATTTTATCTATTTCATCTAGTAAGAACACTGGATTACTAACCTTTGCGTCCTTCATATTTGATATAATTCTTCCTGGTATTGAGCCTATATAAGTTCTTCTATGACCTCTAATTTCAGCCTCATCACGAACCCCACCAAGACTCATTCTTACAAACTTTCTATTCATAGATTCTGCAATAGCCTTCGCAATTGATGTTTTACCAACCCCTGGAGGTCCTACTAGACATAAAATCGGACCCTTAAGTCCTTTGTTTAACTTTCTAATAGCTATAAACTCAAGAATTCTTTCCTTAACATCTTCAAGTCCAAAATGGCTACTTTCTAGAACCTTTTTAACCTTACTCATACTAACAGTATCCTTAGACTCCTTATTCCATGGAAGTGCAAGTACTGTTTCTATATATGTTCTAATTGCGGAAATTTCAGCTGATGCTCCCTCTGAATTCTCAAACTTATCTATTTCACTAAATAATTTACTACGTATTTCATCTGAAACATCTAATTTTGCAGTCTTCTTTCTAAAAGAGTAGGCTGTAGATTGAATATCCCCGTTCATACCAAGCTCATATTGAATTGTTTTTATTTGCTGCCTTAAGTAGTATTCTCTTTGCTGCTTGTCTACTCTATCCTTAGTTTTCTTAGCTATTTCATCTTCAAGCTTTAAAACAGCTATCTCATCATCTAGGACCTCTAAAATAAACTCAATTCTTTCAATAAGAGTTCTCTTATTTATAAGTTCTTCATGGAATCCTAATATAGATATCATAGTTGAAGAGGTTATATACACATATTTGTCAATTTCCTTAAATGAACTAAATTTAATTTTAGGCGCTTCAACCTTCATATTCATAGCACTTGAATACTTTGTATACCTATCCTTTAACTGCCTTGCAAGGGCCCTTGTTAAATTAAAGTCATTATATTCTTCATCATATGCTATAACATTACCAATATAATAAGGTTCTATGCTAACAAGTGACTTAAGGTCTGCCTTATAAAGCCCCTCTACAAGCACTCTTACAACTCCATTTTGAAGCTTAAGTACCTGCTTAATACTAGCAACAGTTCCAGATACATTCATATCTTCCTCATTTGGCTCTTCTATTCCATCATCAACCTGTGTAGTTAGAAATAGAAGTTTGTTTGTAGACATTGCAGAGTTAACAGCTGCAAGGGATTTTTTTCTACCTACATCAAAATGAACCACTGTATATGGAAACACAACTAACCCTCTAACTGGTAAAAGTGGTAGCTGCATATCTCTTGGATTTATATAATTAACTTCTTCTACTGTAGTTTCTGATTCTTCATTATTTGTATAAATACAGTTTCTTCTCATATTCATTATTTCAACTCCTATATAGCAAAGGGCTTGATTATCATAACTCTAAATATTATAACCTATTTGCAACTAGAGTTTCAATATAATCAAAGTAAAGAAGCCTTCATTATTGAAAGCTTCTTTTTTGAAGTATAGTATATTATATTTTAGTTGTAGCTTTCTGCTACTAAAATCTTTTCGTCGGTTACTGTGGTCTTTACAATTTCACTTGTAGCATATTGAATAACTTCTTCCACCTTATCAACTGGTATAACCTCAATGTCATAATCCTTAAATGTATCTTGATAATTATCACGTGGTATAAGTACCCTCTTAGCCCCTGCCTTCTTAGCAGCTTCAATTTTAGCTATGATACCACCTACTGGCTTAACATATCCTCTAATTGAAACCTCACCTGTCATAGCAATTTCATTGCTAACCGGAATCTTCATTATAGCACTATATACAGCTGTTGCTATAGTTATTCCTGCTGATGGTCCATCTACTGGAACACCACCTGGGAAATTAATATGTATGTCTAGCTTATTAGTATCAAGACCTAAATACTTTCTTGTAACAGTTAATACATTCTCAACTGAAGCTCTTGATGTACTCTTACGCTTAACGCGTCTATAATGTGAACCTGTTTCTTCTTCTTCAACTATTCCTGTTATAACTAAAGCTCCACTTGAATCCTTAGATTCTGTAACAGTTGCTTCTACCTCAATAATAGTACCCATGTTAGGTCCATAAACAGCAAGGCCGTTTACATATCCAATTTGAGGTCTTGACTCTATCTTCTTTTCGGGTCTTGGGCTATATTGACCACTTTCTATTACCCACTCAATATCTTCTGCCTTAATATAATCTCTTCCTTCGTTAACAGCAATACCACCTGCAATTTGTATAATATTAACTGTTTCACGTCCGTTAGTTGCATACTTACCAATTAAGTTAACAGAATCATCACCTATCTTAAAACCACCTTTAGAAGCTGCATTATCTGCAATAGACTTAATTTCTTCAGCTAATAATGGTCTAAAGAATATCTCAACGCAACGTGATCTTATAGCTGGTGGAATTTCTTCTGGTGTTCTTGTTGTAGCACCAATTAATCTAAAATCTGCTGGAAGACCATTTTCAAAAATATCCTTAATATGTGATGGTATCTTAGGGTCCTCTGAGCTAAAATATGCACTTTCAAGGAATACCTTCCTATCCTCTAATACCTTTAATAACTTATTCATCTGAATTGAGTGAAGTTCTCCTATCTCATCAAGAAACAATACTCCACCGTTAGCCTTAGTAACTGCCCCTGGCTTTGGTTGTGGTACTCCTGCAACTCCCATGGCCCCTGCACCTTGGTATATAGGATCATGTACAGAACCAATTAATGGGTCTGCTATTCCTCTCTCGTCAAATCTAATAGTAGTAGCATCTATCTCAACAAATTTAGCTTCATCACTAAATGGAGATATTGGGTTATTCTTAGCTTCTTCAAGTATAACTCTAGCTGCAGCTGTCTTACCAACTCCTGGAGGTCCATATATAATAACATGTTGTGGATTAGGACCACATACAGCAGCTCTTAAAGACTTAAGTCCTCTTTCTTGACCAACAATATCCTTAATAGAAGTCGGTCTAGTTTTCTCAGCTAGAGGCTCTGTAAGACACATTTCTCTCATCTTTTGAAGTTTTTCCATTTCCTTTTCGCTGTCCTTAGCCATATATGACTTATTGCTCTTTTGTGTCTTCATCTGGTTATAGAAATATAGTGCAAATAATACTGTAAAAACTATATTAACTAATATTAATAATTTGTAGGTGCCCATATCAACGCCTCCCTTTCAAGATAATAATATTTTAACCAGATGCTTTCTTTTTATACTTAATTTTTTAGGTATAAATAGTACAAAAAATAAAAAAGAGGAAGTTAAATCTTCCTCTTTTATGTTAACTATGAAACTATTTCATTGTCATCATCACTTGATGTAACCTTTTTAGCAGGTGACTTTTTAGCAATCTTTTTAGGTTCACCAACTACTACTTCAGGTAATGACTTATTCTCAACAGTATCCTTTGTTATGCGGCATTTTTCAATATCTTCCCTTGATGGAATATCATACATTACATCAATCATAATATCCTCAAGTATTGCACGAAGACCTCTTGCCCCTGTTTTTCTCTTAAGAGCCTCATCAGCTATAAGTTTTATAGCCTCATCTTCAAACTCAAGCTCTACTCCATCCATATCAAACAGCTTCTTATACTGCTTAACTAGGGCGTTCTTAGGCTCAGTTAGAATCTGAACTAGAGAATCTACATCTAGTGAGTTAAGAGTAACTACTATTGGTAGTCTTCCAATGAACTCTGGAATCATACCAAACTTTAAAAGATCCTCAGGAACAATTGACTTAAGCAGTGTTCCTACGTCCTTGTCTGACTTACTCTTAATATCAGCACCGAATCCCATAGTACCATTTTGAGTTCTCTTTTCGATAATCTTATCAACGCCATCAAATGCACCACCACAAATAAACAGAATGTTACTTGTGTTTATTTGGATAAACTCTTGATGTGGATGTTTACGTCCACCTTGTGGTGGTACAGATGCTGTAGTTCCTTCAAGTATCTTAAGTAATGCTTGCTGAACTCCTTCACCTGATACATCCCTTGTTATTGATGGATTATCTGACTTTCTTGCAATCTTATCAATTTCGTCGATATATATAATTCCTCTTTCTGCTCTTTCAACGTCATAATCAGCACTTTGAATAAGCTTAAGAAGAATGTTTTCAACATCTTCACCAACGTACCCTGCCTCTGTTAGAGTAGTTGCGTCCGCAATAGCAAAAGGTACATTTAAAAGTCTAGCAAGCGTTTGAGCAAGAAGTGTTTTACCTGAACCAGTTGGCCCAAGTAATAATATATTACTCTTTGAAAGCTCTACATCGTCATTTTTTGCCTTTGGAGAATTAATTCTTTTGTAGTGGTTATAAACAGCAACAGCAAGTGATTTTTTAGCAGCTTGTTGTCCAATAACATACTGGTCTAAAAACTCTTTAATCTGTTGTGGCTTTGGAAGCTCTGTTATATCCATGTCTTGATCTACTTCAAGTTCCTCAGTAATAATCTCTGAGCAAAGTTCTATACATTCATCACATATATAAACCCCAGGACCTGCTATAAGCCTTTTTACCTGTTCCTGACCTTTTCCACAAAATGAACATTTTAGTTGCTTTTTATCATCTAGTTTCGGCATTTTCACACCCCTTTATAAATCTTACTTTCTCTTAGTGATTACTTCGTCTATAAGACCATATTCCTTAGCTTCATTAGCTGCCATAAAGTAATCTCTTTCAACGTCCTTTTCTAACTTCTCAAGGGGCTGACCAGTGTTATCAGCTAAAATTTCATTAAGATGCTTCTTCATCTTAATAATTCTTTCTGCGTGAATCGCAATGTCAGTTGCTTGCCCTTGTGTTCCACCTAGTGGTTGATGAATCATTATTTCTGCATTTGGGAGAGCGAATCTCTTACCCTTAGCACCTGCTGAAAGTAAGAATGCACCCATAGATGCTGCCATACCTATACATATAGTTGATACATCTGGCTTAATATAATTCATAGTGTCATATATAGCCATACCATCAGTTATAGAACCTCCAGGACTATTTATATAAAGGTAGATGTCCTTATCAGGGTCCTCTGCCTCTAAAAATAGAAGTTGAGCCGTAATAAGCTTTGAAGTTACCGAATTAACTTCTTCTCCTAATATAATTATTCTATCCTTTAAAAGTCTAGAAAAAATGTCGTATGATCTTTCTCCTCTACTTGTTTGCTCCACTACCATAGGAACAAGACTCATAAATATCCCTCCTAAGATAAAATTACAAACCGCCTACAAGGTTAAGTTATATAGCCTTGCTATTAGTAACAATTAGGTCTATAACTTTATTATTTGAAATTTCTTCTTTTATATTATCTTTCTCTGCAGTAAGAATGATATCTTTCATCTTTTCAACATCCTTATCGCCATATCTCTTAGCAATTTCTTCTGCTCTAGCTGAAAGTTCTTCTTCTGTTACTTCTATTCCTTCTTTTTTAGCAATTGCGCTAATAACTAGGTTAGTTTTAACTCTAGTAGTTGAAACTTCTCTAAAGTCGCTTCTTAACTTATCCATTGTCATTCCTAGAAGTTCCATGTACTTATTTATGTCAAGTCCTTGATACTTAAGCTTCATATCAAGATCTCTTACCATAAAATCAATTTCTCTTTCTATCATAACGTCTGGTATCTCTACTTCTGAAGCATCTACGATCTTCTTAACTAGAGCATCTTCGAATTCTCTCTTAGCCTTCTCTGCATTTGCTTGCTCAAGATTCTTCTTCATATCAGCCTTAAACTCAGCTACTGTATCAAATTCTGATACATCCTTAACGAATTCGTCATCTAGTTCTGGTACTTCCTTAACCTTAATTCCCTTAACAGTAACCTTAAAAGTTGCTGCTGCTCCTGCAAGAGTTTCTACTCTGTAGTCTTCTGGGAATGTAACGTTAACATCAAGTTCCTCTGAAACCTTAGTTCCAATTAGTTGATCTTCGAATCCTGGAATGAAAGTTCCTGAACCAATTGTTAGCTCAAAGTCTTCTCCCTTTCCACCTTCAAATGCTTCATCAGCTACAAATCCTTCAAAGTCTATAACTGCGATGTCTCCATCTGCAACTGTTCCTTCTTCTTTAGTAACGATTCTAGCTGCTTTTTCTCTCATTGAAAGAATTTGAGCATCTACTTCTTCATCTGTTGTAGTGTACTCAACCTTCTCTACTTCAATACCCTTGTACTCCCCAACTGTAACTTCTGGCTTAACAGAAACAGTTGCAGTATAAACAAGTTCTTTCCCCTTACCAATGCTAAGTACATCAATTTCTGGGTAATCAACTACGTCAATACCGTTTTCTTTAATAGCTTCTGGGTATGTTGCTTCACATGCGAAGTTAACTGCATCATCATATAGAACAGCCTCTCCGTAGTATTGCATTATAACAGACATTGGTGCCTTACCTTTTCTGAATCCTGGTACATTAAATTTCTTTGCATTCTTCTTATATGACTTATTTAATGCTTCATTAAATTTTTCTGCTGATACTGTTATTTCTAATTTAACAGAGTTTTTTTCTAGATTTTCAACTTTAACGCTCATCACTATTCCTCCTAATTTGTAGTTAATAATTTAAAATAAAAATGCGTTATCGATACATACCTATAGTATAACATTGTAATGATATCATAGTGTGACTTCATATTCAAGTGAAAGCCCTAGTTTAAAACTCCTCCACTAGAAACTACAGCAATTACCTTTTCTGTAGGTCTATTTAAGTCCTCTGGTGGGATAATCTCAAGGTCAGCAGCCTCAAGAAGATGCTTATCGTAATATAAAGAAGCTTTATATACTCTAAAGCCTATTACTTGATCGTTTTCAACTATATCTACAGTATCTAATATAAGGCTTGCAGCCTCCTCACTATTATATACATTCTCCTCAACTGGTATATTTTCCTTCTGGGTAGAAGTATCTATATTCTCCTGTGTATTCTCTTCTCCAAAGTATACGCTAACTATATCCTTTTCTTTGTCGTAACAAACCCTCACTATTATGCTCCCTTCAGTGTATAACCATACCTTGTGATTATAGCCCTAAATTATTTATTTAAAACTTGTTAAAAAAATTATTTTAATTATTATACCATATTAGGAAGTAATTTTACTTTAGTTATATGTTTTATTTATAATTTTCTCACAATTCGACATATATTGTGCACATGCCTTTTTACATGAAACCTTTATATTGTGTTTTTGACAATAATTATTACAATTATAGCTACATGTTTCACAATACCCATATTTAATATTATCGTAGGATGGGGGTAATTCATTTAAGTAGGTTTTTACTAAAAAGGAATAAGCCTCTTGATCTTTCTCATTATTTATATCACTGTATCTTTTTATATATGCTTTATAATCATCTTTATTGATACATTTGTAATAAATAGATTTTTTTATATAGTCAGCTCCTAGGGAATTGTTCTTGTGAATATTGATTTTTGATAAATATCTATAACTAATTGCAAGGCACAAATCTGTGTCTATATTTTCATCTATAAATGCTGCACTGCATCTAACCTGCTCTCTCATATCAATTACATTTCTACAAATCTCCTCTGCTCTTTGATTCTCCTTTATCTTCATATTAAGCTTAGCTTCCTTAAGCATAATTTGTTCAATCCACGATACATGAAAGCTCCCAAGGCTATCCCCTAGTATTACATCTCTTGAAAAACATCTTTTCGCCTTTTCTATTAATGAATAGGCTAAATCATATCTTTCAAGGTCGATGTATTCATCAATAAGGTTATATAAGTTAAACACTAATATATTTCTTTCAACAATACACTCAGTATCCTCTGAAAGGTTATTGATAATATTGGAAATAATATCTACTCCTTGACTCTTTAGTCCAAACTTCTTTTGAAAGTTACCTATAAGCGTAGACATTATCATATTATTTTTTTCCTTTTTTTCACCACTGTAACCGCCAAATAAACTATTTATGCTAAATATATTGGCATTTTTCATAATGTCCTCCGATATATTTCTTCTATATCTATATGCTAATAATAGCTTTTTTAAGATTAATAATAAAAAAAAGACTATCGAATTGATAGTCTTTGATTTTAATAGCAATATATTTTATCCTATTTAGATGCTTTAGTTCCGTTTTCTGATATGTATAGGTACCCCTCTACTGTATTAAGTTTAAGAATTCCCTTTTCATCAAAACCTTCAAATTTTAGGGAAGCAATATCCCCTGGAACCTTTAAAGTCTTTGTATGCTTATCAGGACTTTCAGGGGATACTCTCCAAATAGTTAATCCTGCACCTGGTCTTTGGTTTGGCATATCAGATAGATATACTATGCTACCGTCAGCTGTAAACTGAGGCATTGCATTCCATATAAAGTCCTTTTTAGTTTCTAGAATACTTCTAGTTAACTTCTTACCTGTTTTATAGGATACGCTTTCCTTAGTTATATCCCTTAATGTTCCGTCTATATTATAAAGTATAAGTGACTGATCGCCCTTGTCTACAAAAACTATTTTTTGTTTGTCCTTAGATATTGAGAAATCTACTCCCTCAACTAGTCCCTTAATACCCTTAAATTCGTTTTTACCCTCACTCTTTGAGTATTCAATATTTAGTGTAGTTGAATCCTTAGCCTTATATTCATATACAAGTACACTAGCTACCGGCTCTTTAACATTACTTTCAACCTTATCTTCCTTCTTAGGCTTTTCTTCTTTATTATTTAAAGATGAACCTATATTAGAAATAAAGTCTGGCATTATTGATATATTATTTTTCTTTAGGTAGTAAAGACCACCAAAGAATGCCATACATACTAGTAAAAGTATGAAAAGTATTATGTTGATTTTTCTTCTTTTCATTTTTTGTTCGTAGTCTCTACTAAATATACTTGGTTTTGCCATGATTCTACCTCCTAACACTACTATGTATATTATAACTAAAAAGTCATCATAAAAAAAGTTATTTGTTAGTTTATTTTTTGTAATATTTAGGAATCTATAGATAAAATAAAAAGTCATCTAAAATAGATGACTTATGTGGTGGACCATCGGGGGTTCGAACCCAGGACACCCTGATTAAGAGTCAGGTGCTCTACCAACTGAGCTAATGGTCCATATTATAAAATATGTTATATTAAATTAAAGGATTGGTGGACCATCGGGGGCTCGAACCCAGGACACCCTGATTAAGAGTCAGGTGCTCTACCAACTGAGCTAATGGTCCACATTAAATGGTGCGCCTTAAGAGATTCGAACTCCTGGCACACGGCTTAGAAGGCCGTTGCTCTATCCAACTGAGCTAAAGGCGCATAATTTAAAATTTAATGGAGCGGGTGATGGGGATCGAACCCACGCTGCCAGCTTGGAAGGCTGGAATTCTACCATTGAACTACACCCGCGTATTGGAGCGGAAGACGGGATTCGAACCCGCGACGTTCACCTTGGCAAGGTGACGCTCTACCACTGAGCCACTTCCGCTAATAAAAAAAATGGTGCGGATGGAGGGACTTGAACCCCCACGTCATGGACACTAGATCCTAAGTCTAGCGCGTCTGCCAATTCCGCCACATCCGCATGTGGAATAAATAAAAATGGTGAGTCACCAGGGAATCGAACCCTGGACAACTTGATTAAAAGTCAAGTGCTCTACCGACTGAGCTAGTGACTCACAATGGCTGGGCTAGTAGGATTCGAACCTACGCATGCGGGAGTCAAAGTCCCGTGCCTTACCGCTTGGCGATAACCCAACGTTATTGGGGTGGATAATGGGATTCGAACCCACGGCCTCTAGAGCCACAATCTAGCGCGCTAACCAACTGCGCCATACCCACCATATTAAATGTGTTAAGTTAAATGGTGCGCCTTAAGAGATTCGAACTCCTGGCACACGGCTTAGAAGGCCGTTGCTCTATCCAACTGAGCTAAAGGCGCATAATTTAAAATTTAATGGAGCGGGTGATGGGGATCGAACCCACGCTGCCAGCTTGGAAGGCTGGAATTCTACCATTGAACTACACCCGCATGTGACACTTAACAACATTTTGTCCTTGTGAACATTTACTATTTTAATGTTTTCATTTTGTTTTGTCAACCTCTTTTTTTTAAAAACTTTTAAAGTTAAAGAAGTTGGTCGGGGTGACAGGGATCGAACCTGCGACCTCATGGTCCCAAACCACGCGCGCTCCCATCTGCGCCACACCCCGAAAGTGTTTGTGCCCCTCGGCGTTTGCCCTAGCGACAAGATTAAGTATATATTATGTTCACCTATTCGTCAACACTTTTTCTAAACTTTTTTTGATTTTTTTTAAACTTTTATAATTCCAGGTATTAGAAAAGGCTTAAACCATTGATGTAGCAATGGTTTAAGCCACTTACATTCTACAAGGAAATATACTAAATTCTTTAGAATTTATATCTAAAATACCATATCCTATTCCAATATCCCTAGGATAAGCTGCACTTCCAGGGTTAAAAAATGTTATATTTTCTATCTCTTCATAGTGCTGTTTATGTGTATGACCAAATAAAACCAGGTTACATTCGAGCTCTAAGGCCCTATAAAATAGTTTATTTAAATCATAATATACCCCGTATTTATGTCCATGGGTTAAAAATATTCTAGTTCCTTCTATGGTAATAACCTTTTCTTCAAGTCCATTTTCAAATAATCTATCATTATTTCCTGCAACGTATATAATATTTTTGTTGTACTTCTCGTTGATTTTTATAATATCCTCATAATGATCTCCTAGGTGAATTATAATATCTGCATCCTCTAAACATTCCATAACCCTATTTAACATGTATAAATCACCATGTGAATCACTAACTATCCCTATTCTCATTCTCTACCTCATTATAATCTTTTAAGTTTAGCTTTAAGATTAAGAAGTGCCCTTGATCTATGACTTATTCTATTTTTCTCCTCTAGTGTAAGCTCTGAGAATGTTTTATTATATCCATCAGGTATGAAAATAGAATCATATCCAAATCCATTTTTACCTCTAGGTTCAAATATAATCTTTCCTCTAACCTCACCTCTAGCTGTTATCTTCTCACCTTCAGCTGTAATTAATGTTAATACTGTTACAAACCTTGCTCCTCTTTTATCAAGTGGAAAGTCCTTTAATTCTTCTAAAAGCTTAGTATTATTCTCATCATCAGTTGCATTTTCTCCTGCATATCTTGCTGAGTATACACCTGGCTCTAAATCTAAACTAAATACCTCTACACCAGAATCATCTGCAAGTACAGCATATTCAGTTAATTCCTTAACTTGACTTGCCTTCTTATATGAATTAGCTTCAAATGAATCTCCATCCTCTACTACCTCAATATTAATTCCTGCTTCTTTTTGTGATTCAACATCTATACATAATGTATCCATTATATTTTTAAATTCTACTATTTTATGATTGTTGTTACTTGCTATAACAATCTTATCAATTCTTCTTTTTCTACCTTCTCCAATTCTCTGTGCATCCTTACCTAGTGCTTCTCTTTGAATATTAATAAGTGAATCAACTCCACCCTTTGCCATTCCAAGCATTCTATTCATTTCATTAAATGTATAAGGTCTTTCCTCTCCTGTTCCCTGCACCTCAATAAACTCATGTACATCTGTCATAACAACATTCATATCTACCTGGGCATTTGAGTCTTCTTCATAGCAAAGGTCTAGTATAACCTCATTTTCTAATATTCCGCAACTAACCGCTGCAACATAGCTTTTTATTGGATAAACCTTAAATGGAGTTTGCTTAGATAGTACATTTATAGCATCTACCATAGCGATAAATGCTCCTGTTATAGATGCACATCTAGTTCCTCCATCTGCTTGAATAACATCACAGTCAATCCATATAGTCTTCTCTCCAAGAACCTTCATATCAACAACACTTCTTAAGCTTCTGCCTATTAGACGTTGAATCTCTGAAGTTCTACCATCAACTTTACCCCTTGATGATTCTCTAGGCTTTCTACTTCCTGTAGATCTTGGTAGCATACCATACTCAGCTGTAATCCATCCTTCACCTGTTCCCTTTAAAAATGATGGAACCCTATCTTCAATAGAGGCAGTACAAATAACCTTAGTGTCTCCACACTCTATAAGTACTGAACCCTCTGCATGCTTGGTATATCCTCTTGTTACCTTTATTTCTCTTAAATCACTATTCTCTCTGTTATCAATTCTCTTCATAAATGCTCCTTAAATTATATCTTATAAATTTCGTCAACCTCTGGCCCATAAAGTACTGTACTTACCCCGTTTTTTACAAGAATATTCTCTTCATTAGTAATCTTACCAACAACAGCTGAATTAATTCCATGACTTTTAAGATAAGTACAAAGCTCTTCTCCCCTATCTGTTGTTATAATCATACTTCCACTTGAAATTAATCTATATGGATCTAAATTAAATATTTTTGATACCTTTTTAGTTTCTTCTTTTATTGGAATTATATCTTCATATATCTTAACAGTAAGTCCACTAGCCTCTCCTACCTCATAAATAGCACCAAGTATTCCACCCTCAGTAGCATCATGCATAGAATTAACCTTGAACTTAGCTGCAAGTATTCCTGTTTCTACAACGCTTATACTTTCCATCATATCTTTCATATTAGTAATCTCGTCTAATGTAAAGTGTTTAGACAAAACCGCTTCTCTATCTGAGGCAATTATAACCGTCCCCTCAAGTCCTGCGTAACCTGTTACTACTATATCATCACCAATTTTTGCCCCTGAAGTTGTTACAACTTCCTTACCTTTGCCTATAGCCGTAATTGATACTATCATCTTATTAACAGCATCTGTAACCTCAGTATGACCTCCTAGTACCTGTACAGATAGCTCACTACAAGATCTAACTATATCATCCATTACCTTCTTAATATCCTCAACCGTAGAATCAACAGGTGCTAGTATAGTTACCATAACCCCTATTGGTCTAACCCCTGCTGATGCTATATCATTACATGATATATGTACAGATAATGCTCCAATTTCACTTGTTGCCCCCGTTATGGGGTCAGTTGTTATTACACATTTTTCTTCTCCAAAATCAATAATTGAACAGTCTTCTCCAATACCTGGTCCTACCAAAACATCCCTATTATCTATGTTAATTTTAGAAAGAATTTCATTTTTAAGTATCTCATTAGGTAGCTTTCCGATTTTCATTTATCTCCCCTCCTGATTAATATTATAGAGTAAAGATATTATTTTTCAAAGAATTACATTATTTTAGTCAAGTTATGCCCTGTTAACACATAGAATATTATGAGTTTTTTTATTTTTAAGGCGGTGAATTAATTGTATTTTCCTCTTAACGAAGATATATCTTCAAATCTTGAACATATTGCCCTAAATCTTTCTTATATGTCTACAAGATGTACAGAGTGGGCTGTTCTCTACTCTGGACTTGGTATATATAATCATATATCAAATAAGGAGCTTAAAAGGTTTTATAGCCATTTTAAAATAAAACCTGATGATAGGGATACTGATTTAATCTATTCTATTAAATGTATGTATAAAAAGGGGCGTCCTGAATTCTTAAAAGCACTTAAGTCATCTAAGCGGGATCGAAAATATCTATGGCGCTCTGATACCTATAGCAGGGAACTTCCTATATTATCACAGGCTTTTACAATACTATCCCTATGTAGCATCTCTAGTCTTATTAAGCGTCATGAAAAATTTCTTTCTGTAACCATGCTTAAAAATGCTGATAGTATATTCGACTTCCTTGTTAAGAATATGAAATCAGGTGAAGGTCACTTTGTGTCCTATGAGGATAAAACAGCGTCCCACAAGGAGGATTTAACACTTAAAAGAATAGATAAGCATCCAGACCTTATTTGTCAAATTTATTTACATGAAGGATTCTTAATGCTTTATAGCGAGACTAACAATGTTAAGTATAGACATTATTTTAAAAACTCTGAACTATACCTTGAGGAGTCTCGTAAATTATTTAGACATTTATTTGAGGGACGTGACTATTTAATATCCCTAAAGTCTAAGGATCTTTCATCTGTTATTTCTTCACTTTATAGATGTTACTCTATTGAAACTGAAGAATCCTACAAGGAAGAATATCTTAGTATGATTACTCTACTTTCACTAGAGCTAGAATCTAGAGTATCCTCAGATGGTAATGTTGAAAGAAGTAATAGTGATGATGCTTCCTCTAGTATGATAACCCATTTTAAAACCCTAGGCGCATTAATCGAAGGTTATTTTATTACAGGGCTATACCCACTTCGCAGTGCGTCAAATAGACTCTTTAAGTATTTAAATGATCGTCATGACCCACTGTCTGGACTTTTTATGAGAAAGTCTGAATATAAACTTCGTTATACCTCAAAGGATGCTGCTGAGGTTATAAAGTCACTAACACTATATAATGTTCTTGAAAATGATAAAACATCACTTAATTTACTTAAGGCATTTTATAAAACCTCTATTGAAGAGGCTAACCTCTTTGCAAGTACTAAGGAAAGAAACCCTGAATTTTTATCACATACACTAAAAATTCCAGATAATATTCCATTATATGAACAAAATAAAAAAGCGCCTGTGTTCTTAAAGGGATTTAAGGTTAATACTAAAAAGTCACATCTACCTATTACCTGTCGTGGCTTTAATAGTTATTATGGCCTATATTCAAGCTTTATATATACACTTTATTTTAAGCCTATTATAGAGTATAAAAAACTATCCCAGGGAGAGGTATCTGAGCGCAGCAACGAATTTGTTGAGGATATTTACTATAATATTCTTAACCGTAACTTTGAAGATATTGAAGAATATGATATAACAGATGATGATACTATTAATGAAGTCTCTACAACAATAGATAGTAAAAATAATATAGATGACCCCGATGAAAATATTGGGTAAATAATTATTAATATATTGATAACACTATGTATAAGGAGGAGATGCTATGGTTAATATTAACTGCTCTGAAAATTGTATTCATTCTATTAGTGGGAAGTGCTGCTTAAATGTTGTAGACAAGTTCTCAAATTATATTGGCTACAATTCTGACTGTGCATACTTTACCCCACATTCTTCTCCAAACCAAAAAAAGTAGGTATCCCCTACTTTTTTTCTTTTATATATCATATTAAAAACTACCATGTATAAATTAAATTCTGCTATTTTTTAATATATACTTTTATTATACTGCCTTCTCACTAGTAGCTTCACTTTTTTTACTCAATACTTTCTTAAGTAATATTATTAATGTACTTACCGCAAATAATATTAACAACCCTGTAACCACCATTTTTATTGTTCCTGTAAGCATTCCGCCTATATAAGAATAAATAAGCGTTGCAGGTAATTGTCCTATTCCCGTAGCTATAAAAAAGCTCCAGAATCTCATTCCTGTAAGCCCTGCTGCATAACTTACTATATCAAATGATATAAATGGTAGAAGCCTTGCTATAAGCACCGCATATGTACCATAATCCTTGAAAAAGTCATCAGCCTTTTTAACTGCACTTTTTGATGTTAACTTCTCAATAGCATCGCGTCCAAGTAGTCTTGCTATAAAAAAGCACAGTGCTGCTCCTGCCATAGCACTTGACCATGAGAGAATCGCCCCATATACCCATCCAAATATAGCTGCATTAGCAAATGTAATTATAAATGCAGGTAGCGGGGCTACAACTGATTGAAGAATCATTAATATAAATGATACTATAGGTGCCCATACACCAAATCCTAATATATACTCACGTACTAATTCTACATCTACATTTTGCATAATAACCATTGCTTTATTAACATTTACCTTTATCGGTTCTACAAACATATAAATACCTATTACAAGTATTAAAAATAATAACTTATATCTATTATTTAAAAAGAAGTTTTTCATTTAAAATTACCTCCACCTTAATTCTTAATTATTTTTAAGACAAATACAGTGAAAGTATAGCATTATTTTTATCAATACTAAAATAGAAATAAGTAATAAACTTTAAATGTCTATTACTTATTTCTATAGGAATTAAAAAGGACCCCTAGATAAATCTAAGAGTCCCTTTATTTACTACGCTTCCTTAGATGCTCCGTATAGAAGAATTCTACCTAGTGGTGACTTCTTAATACCCTTAACCTTA
>NZ_JAVWJB010000001.1:0-24717 GCF_036639235.1 Clostridium sp. | reverse complement strand
TGCTCCGTATAGAAGAATTCTACCTAGTGGTGACTTCTTAATACCCTTAACCTTAGGATTGATGCAGATAACATCAGTGTAGTAGTATACTGGGATAGCTGGCATAGCATCCATTATAATAGCTTCCGCTTGACGGTATAGATCTGTTCTCTTAGCTTCATCAACTTCTGATGCTGCCTTCTTAATTAGATCGTCAACCTCTTTGTTGCTATATCCAGTATCATTATTTTCTCCGTTAGTTTCGAATAGTTTTAGGAATGTTGATGGGTCAGTGTAATCTGCAATCCATCCCATTCTACACATTTCGAAATCTTTCTTTGACTTGCTATCAAGGAATACTTTCCACTCTTGGTTGCTTAACTTAACGTTAATACCAAGGTTCTTTCTCCACATTTCTTGCATAGCTTGAGCTACTTGCTCATGTCCTGAACCTACGTTGTATAGTAGTTCAATTTGAGGGAATCCTTGTCCATTTGGATATCCAGCCTCAGCTAGAAGCTTCTTAGCTTCTTCAACGTTTCCGTTTACTGGGATGTAATCCTTAGTTCTAAAGTCTTCACCCTTTGAGTTCTTAATTCCAGGTGGAACTATACTAGTTGCTGGAACTTCTCCACCCTTAGTTGCAGTTTCAATGATAGCTTTTCTATCAAGTGCAAGTGCAAGTGCTTTTCTAACCTTCGCGTCGCTCATAGCCTTGTATGCAGCAGGATTCTTCTGCTTCATCTTGTCGCTTAGGTTAAATAGATACATGTATGTACCAATATTCATTGATTGAACAGCTGTTCCATCCTTAAGTAGGTTTGGAATTTCTTGTGCTGGTGGCTTTTCTATGTAGTCAAGCTCTCCAGTTTTGAATGCATTAAGAGCGTTTGATGGCTCTGCAATCATCTTAACTTCTAGTCTATCTAGTTTAACAACTTCTGGGTTCCAGTAGTGTGGATTCTTTTCGTAAACCATTATATCCTTTGGTCTCCACTCCTTAAGAACTAGAGGTCCGTTTGAGATATAAGTTTCTGGCTTAGTAGCCCACGCTGCATCACCAACAACATCTTCTCTTACAGGCATGTAAGGAGTGAATGCTGTTAATTGAAGGAAGTATGATACTGGGTGCTCAAGTGTAACTTCGATATTGTAATCGTCCTTAACCTTGATTCCCGCTACGTCCTTAGCTTTTCCATCAAAGAAGTCTTGTGCTCCCTTAATGTACATTAGGTATCCTGAGTATGGTGCTGCAGTTTCCTTAGTAAGAACTCTCTTCCATGCGAAAGCGAAATCCTTTGCAGTAACTGGCTTATCATCTGACCACTTAGCGTTTTGTCTAAGTTTGAATGAGTAAACTAGTCCATCTGGTGAAACTGTCCATGATTCAGCAACTGCTGGTTGTGGTTGTTGATTGTCGTCAAGTCTTGTTAGAGCTTCAAATGAGTTGTCAATTAGTGAACCTGCGTATGATGACTCATTTAGAGCTGGATCGATAGTCTTTTCTTCTTCAGAAATGTTGATAACAACTGTGTTATCAGGCTTTCCTGAACTACCGCATCCTGCAAGACTTATAGTCATAAGTACTGCAGTAAGTCCTACAGCTACGACTTTTGATAGTCTCTTTTTAAGCATATGCTTATCCTCCCTATAAATTTATTTATAACTACCATTACTGATAGAATATAGCATTTAAATGTGTAGGTATCTTTGTATACCATTTTATGTATAACTAGCCTAAATTATATTAGGCTAGTTTTTTATGCTAATACTAATATAAGTGACATGCTACCTGGTGTCCTGGTGAAACTTCCTTAACAACTGGATTCGTTTCAAAACACTCTGGCTTAGCGTATCTACATCTTCCAGCGAATCTACATCCTGCTGGAGGGTCTATTGGAGATGGAATATCTCCTTCTAGTATTATTCTCTGTTTAGCTCTAGATTCCTCTGGGTCTGGAATAGGAATTGCAGATAATAATGCCTGTGTATATGGGTGTAATGGATTGCTATAAAGCTCATTACTTTCTGCAAGTTCTACCATGTTTCCAAGATACATAACTCCAACTCTGTTAGAAATATGCTTAACCATTGATAAATCATGGGCTATAAATAGGTAAGTTAGACCAAGTTCGCTTTGAAGGTCTTCAAGCATATTTACAACCTGTGCCTGAATTGATACGTCAAGAGCTGATATAGGCTCATCACATACAATAAATTCTGGCTCAACTGCTAGTGCTCTAGCAATACCTATTCTTTGTCTTTGTCCACCTGAAAACTCATGTGGGTATCTATTAGCATGCTCACTGTTAAGACCAACTCTTTCTAGTAAGTAGCTTATTCTGTCTTTTCTTTCTTGTCCCTTAGCTATTTTATGGATATCTATAGGCTCTCCTATTATATCTCCAACAGTCATTCTTGAGTTAAGTGATGCATATGGATCTTGGAAGATCATCTGCATTTTCTTTCTGTAATCTTGCATTTGACCTGAAGATAACGGTGAAAGATTAACTCCATTATATATAATGTCTCCTGCTGTTGGCTCATAAAGCTTAAGTATTGTTCTTCCTGTTGTAGTCTTTCCACATCCTGACTCTCCAACAAGTCCTAGGGTTTCCCCCTTGTTTATAGTAAAGCTAATATCGTCTACTGACTTAACATAGCTTATTTTGTTTCCTAGTAGTCCCTTCTTAATAGGGAAGTATTTTTTAAGGTTTTTAACTTCTAATAATGGCTTAGTCATTAGTTTGCCTCCCTTCCTACAGGTGCTTCTACCTTAGGAGCATCTGGATGGTTTAGCCAACATGCTGCACAGTGTCCCTCAGCTATTTCAAAAGCTTCTGGTCTAGTTTCAACACATATCTCCATTGCATAGTCACATCTAGCTGCAAATGGACATCCAACTGGTGGATTTAAAAGATCTGGCGGTTGACCATCTATTGGCTTAAGTCTTTCCTTAACTAATTCCTTAGGGTTTGGAACTGACTTAAGTAGTCCCCATGTATATGGATGTTTTGGATTGTAGAATATATCGTTTGCTTTTCCACTTTCTACAATAGTTCCACCATACATAACATTGATTCTGTCACATACATCTGCAACAACACCAAGGTCATGGGTAATTAAAATAATTGATGTATTTATTTTTTCTTTAAGATCCTTCATAATTTCAAGAATCTGTGCCTGTATTGTAACATCAAGTGCTGTTGTAGGCTCATCAGCTATAAGAAGTTGAGGCTGACAAGTTAGTGCCATAGCAATCATAACTCTCTGTCTCATACCACCTGAAAACTCATGTGGATACTGGCTCATTCTACTTTCAGGACTTGGAATACCAACTAATTCTAGCATTTCCACTGCCTTCTTGAAAGCCTCCTCCTTATTCATCTTCTTGTGTTTTCTTAAAGGTTCCATTAACTGATCACCAACTGTTAATACAGGGTTTAAGCTTGTCATTGGGTCCTGGAATATCATACCCATTTCATTTCCACGGATATTTTCCATTTCCTTCTCTGTAAGCTCAGTTATACTTCTATCTTTAAAAAGGATTTCTCCCTCTATAATCTTTCCATTATCAGCAAGTAGTCTCATAATAGACATCATTGTAATACTCTTACCACTACCTGATTCTCCAACTATACCAAGAGCTTCTCCTTCTTTTAGTTCAAAGGATACTCCTCCTACTGCCTTAACTTCTCCAGCATGAGTAAAGAATGAGGTGTTCAGGTTTGTTACTTTTAGTATATTCTTCATTTCCTTTTCCTCCTTATTTACGCATCTTAGGATCTAGAGCGTCTCTTAATCCATCACCTAGTAGCTGGAATGCAAATATTGTTACACAGATTGCCATTGCTGGGAAGAATAATTGATAAGGATATGTTATCCATCCCTTCATAGCCTCTGAACATAGAGTTCCCCATGAAGCATCTGGAGCTGATATACCAAGTCCAATATAGCTTAGGAATGACTCTGTAAATATAGCACTTGGAATTGCAAGTGTTACAGATACTATTATAGGTCCCATTGTATTAGGTATAAGGTGCTTAAATAATATTCTAACCGGTGATGCACCTAGTGTTTTAGCTGCAAGTACAAATTCTTGTTCCTTAAGAGATAGAACCTGTCCTCTAACTATTCTAGCCATACCAACCCAGCTTGAAATAGAAATACCAACTATAATACTAAACATACCTGCATCTAGTACTAGAATTAGAAGTATTACATATATCATCATTGGAATTGAGTAAAGTACGTCAACAACTCTCATCATCATATCATCAACTTTTCCACCAATGTATCCTGAGATACCTCCGTAGATAACACCTATTACTAGGTTAAGAATACTTACTACAAAACCAATTGTTAGTGATATTCTTCCACCGTGCATAACTCTTGTTAATATGTCACGACCAAATTGGTCTGTACCGAACCAGTGTGCTGCACTTGGTCCTTGATTTGTTATATCATAGTTTTGTTCAAAATATGAATAAGGTGAAATCATAGGTCCAACTAAAACAAATAGTACCATTATTACTACCATTACAAGTCCAGCCATTGCTAACTTGTTTGATTTAAGTCTTCTCCATACGTCTTGCCAATAGGTTACGCTAGGTCTTATGACTTCTTGTTTTGCTATATCTTCCTTAGCAACTTTTTTAAACTTCTCACTTGTTAATTGCATAATATACCTCCTTTACCTATTGACCAAGCTTTATTCTTGGGTCTACTAGTGAATATAGTATATCTACAATAAAGTTAAAGAATATAACTAATGAACTGTAGAATACTGTAATACCCATGATAGCTGTGTAATCTCTATTATTTATAGTTGTAACAAACTCACGTCCAAGCCCTGGAATACCGAATATCTGCTCTACAACAAAGCTTCCTGTAATAATAGCTGCTGTAAGCGGCCCTAGGTAGGTAATAATCGGAATCAATGAGTTTTTAAGTGCGTGCTTGTAAGTGATTGTTCTTTGTGATAATCCCTTAGCCTTCGCTGTTCTCATATAATCTTGTCTTATAACATCAAGTAAACTTGATCTTGATAATCTTGATATAAATGCAATAGAGTAACCCCCTAATGCTAATACCGGCATTATATAATGTATCGGCTCACTAAAGCCTATAGTTGGCAATAGTCTTAGATTTAACGAGAATATATATATTAGGAATGTTGCAAGTACGAAACTTGGAACCGTAACTCCAAAAGTGGATACAACCATACATAGTTTATCCTGCCACTTTCCTTGATTTAATGCTGAAACTATACCCATCCACGTTCCAATTACCACTGATATTACAACAGTAACAAGTCCTAGCTTAGCTGATGCTGGGAATGAATATCCAACGATATCATTTACTGTTCTACCTTGGTACTTAAGTGATGGTCCAAGATCTCCCTTTAATAGTCCAGTTATATAGTTTACATACTGCTCTGATATAGGCTTATCTAGTCCATACTTAGCATTCATGCTTGCAAGTACTTCTGGCGGATAGTTCTTCTCACCTTGGAATGGTCCTCCAGGTAATGAATGAATTAGAAAAAAGGTTGCTGTGATTACTATCCATAATGTTAGTAAACTAGCAAATAGTCTTTTTCCGATGTAAGTTAACATAATTTTTCCTCCTAACCCTCTACTTTTTCTTCAAATAATGCCATATTTTGGAAAACGCTTTCTACTTAAATAGAAATATTTTCTAATCTGCATACAATTTATATAAGATTATCTTTTATCGACTTAATATGATAAAGTCTATTATACATTATTTTGTCGATTTTTACGATAAAATAAATTTTGTAAAAATTGGTTTAGACAATATTTTTCTATAAAAGAGTGAAACTTTCTTTTTAAATTATTCATATTATAGAAAAATCACTACAGAAAATCAAGCTTTTTACGAATAACATAATATATTTATATATTATTTTGAATACAAAAACAAGGATAAATCTACTTTTTTTAATATTTATACTATTCAGTATAAATATATTGCTAAATATTAATTACATTTATTCAAATATTTAGGATAAAAATCAAAGGATAGAAAGCTTTCTATCCTTTTTTTCTTAGTAAAACATATGTATTTCATAGTAAAACACTAATATATTCCAAATGCAACAAAAATAATTAGAATTATACAAAGTCCATAAGAAATACATCCGTGTACCTTAGATTTTTTATCCTTAAGGGTAACTGCTGTTGTTCCCCAAAGTGCAAGTGTAATAGCTAGACAAATTTCAACAACCTTTAGGTTAATAAAATATATAGAACCTGACCTCCATGATATCCCAAAGGCTACTAACATGGTAAAAACAGCAACCATAAATGTTATAACCATCATAACCCAGGTTAAACAATCTACTATCTTTAAAAACCTAACCATTGATCATTACCCTAAACTCATCTTCAGTTATTATATTAACCGAAAGATCCTGTGCCTTCTTAAGCTTACTTCCTGCATCTTTTCCTGCAAGTAAGTATGTTGTTTTCTTAGATACACTTGAGGATACCTTTCCACCAAGTGATTCTATAATATCAGCCGCCTCACTTCTATTAAATTGTTCAAGTGTTCCTGTTAATACGAAAGTCATCCCCTCAAAGCTTACACTCCTAGTATTTTCAGTAACTTTCTCTTCCTCCTCAAATCTTAATCCACTTAACTTAAGTTTTTCAATAAGGGAGATATTCTTATCATCACTAAAATACTGCACTATACTTTCAGCCATCTTGCTACCAATTTCATCAACCTGTATTAAACTTTCATAGTCTGTTTTTGCAAGTTTTTCGATATTTTTATATTCTTTTGCAAGATTTTTTGCAGCTTTAAGACCTATATATCTTATACCAAGTCCAAATATTAGCTTACTAATATGGTTTTCTTTAGTTTTTTCTATAGAGTCTAAAAGTTTATCTACCGACTTTTCTCCCATTCTTGGAAGTTCTAGTAGCTTACTTCTATCTAAATTATATATATCTGCTATGTTTTCTAGTAGATTATTATCTATAAGAAGGTCTACTACCTTAGGTCCCATACCCTCAATATTCATAGCATCCCTAGATACAAAATGTATAATACTTCTTCTTAGCTGTGCTTCACAGTTAACATTTATACATTTAACTGCAGATTCTCCTTCATTTCTAACTACTGGTTCTCCACATGCAGGACATACCGATGGCATTTTAAATTCAATTTCACTACCATCTCTATCCTCCTCAATAACACTAACAACCTCAGGTATTATTTCACCTGCTTTTTGGATGTAAACACTATCGCCTATTCTTATATCTTTTTCCTTAATATAATCCTCATTATGTAGTGCGGCTCTAGAAACTGTACTTCCCGAAACAAGTACTGGTTCTAAAATAGCTGTTGGAGTTATAGCTCCTGTTCTTCCTACTTGAAGAATAATATCCTTTAACTTAGTTTTTTTCATTTGGGCAGGGAATTTATATGCTGCTGCCCATCTTGGAAACTTAGCTGTTTCTCCAAGCTCCTCTCTTTGTGAAATACTATCTACCTTTACAACAACACCATCTATTTCAAATGGAATAGAATCTCTATTTTCTCCAATCCTACCTATAGCATCTATTACAGACTCTATATCACTACATGTAAATCTATTCGGACTAACACTAAATCCTAATTCTTCAAGATACTTAAGTCCCTCTTCATGGGATGCAATTTTACTTCCAGAATATCTTTGAATATTAAATATAAGTACACTAAGTTTTCTCTTAGCTGCTATTTTAGGGTCTAATTGTCTAAGTGATCCCGCTGCTGCATTACGAGGATTTGCAAATAAAGCTTCTCCATTTTCTTTTCTTTCACTATTAAGAGCCTCAAATGACTTTTTATCAATATATACTTCTCCACGTACCTCTAGAAGATTTTTATCTTCTATTATAAGTGGCATAGACTTAATAGTCTTAAGGTTTTCTGTAACATCTTCTCCTACAAGTCCATCTCCCCTAGTTGCTCCACTTTTAAATGAACCGTTTTCGTAGATAAGGCTTACTGATAAACCATCTATTTTAAGTTCTACTATATATGTAACATCAGAACATACACCCTTAACTCTTCTATCAAAATCCCTAAGTTCTTCAAAACTAAATACATCCTGTAGACTTATCATAGGAACAGTATGGGTTACCTGATTAAATTGACTTAGTGCCTCTCCACCAACCCTAACAGTTGGTGAAGATTCACTCATATATTCTGGATGATTTTCTTCAAGATTCCTAAGCTCTCTCATCATCATATCGTATTCATAATCACTTATAACTGGATTATCTAAAACATAGTAATCCTTATTTGCCTTCTCAAGCTTATTCCTTAAAGAATCTATTTGAGCTTTGATTTTATCCATATTTTCACCTCTTAAAGCAATTCAATTGGTGCAGAACCAAGAAGTAAATTCTTAAGTCCTGCTGTATCAAAGTGGACAGTTATTTGAGTATCGTTAGCTGCTGGCTTAGTAGATATAACAAGGCCTTTTCCAAATATCTTATGCTTTATTTTAACCCCAGCCTTAATTTCTCCACCTGAAAGTGAGTTAACTTTCTTTCTTGTAGCATCTGGGATAATTACCTTAGATGATATTCTTTGATTAGCTGCCTTTATAACAGGCTCCCTTTCATGGGAATATACCCTATTAAAGTTTTCCTTAGGTGCCGGGCTTATATCCTCAACAATATCACATGGAATTTCCTCTAGGAATGAAGATGGTGCATTAAATGATGTACGGCCAAACATAAGTCTTTGTCTTGCACATGTTAGGTATAAATTCTTCTTAGCTCTTGTAATCCCAACATAACAAAGTCTACGTTCCTCCTCCATTTCCTCTTCATCTTCAAGTGCCCTAAAGTGAGGGAATATCCCCTCCTCAAATCCTGCTATAAATACTATAGGGAATTCTAGTCCCTTTGCAGTATGAAGCGTCATAAGAGTTACCCTAGAATCATCAGTAATATTATCCTGGTCTGATACTAGTGCTATTTTCTCAAGGAATGCTGAAAGTGAAGTATCCTCTTCATCTGAAGTTTCAAATTCAATAGCAGCTGAGAAAAACTCTTGAACATTTTGAACCCTATCAACCTTATCCTTATCCTGCTGAGCCTTAAGATCCTCAATATAACCTGTTTTATCCATTATTTCTTTAATGATTTCAGAAACGCTCATAGTATCCTTACTCATAATTAGAGTGTTCATCATACTTATAAATTTTTCGATTGAGTTAGATGCACGTTTAGTAAGGGAAGTAACTTCTCCTATATCAAGCATAGCTGAATATAGGCTACTATCTGAATTAAGAGCATATTCCTTTACCTTATCTACACTAGAATCTCCAATTCCCCTCTTTGGAACATTAACTATTCTTTCAAGTGAAACAGAGTCTGCTGGGTTATTAATAACCCTAAGATATGCAATTATATCCTTAACTTCTTTTCTGTCATAGAACTTAAGTCCCCCAATTATCTTATATGGAATACCTCTATTCATTAAACTTTCTTCAAGTATACGACTCATTGCGTTGGTTCTATATAAAATAGCACATTCCTTAGCAGAAAATCCGTCATTAATTGATGCCTGAAGCTTATCTGCTATAAATGATGATTCTTCCCTATCACTATTTCCCTTATAGAACTTAATAGTTTCTCCTGTTTCATTTTCAGTCCAAAGACGCTTATTCTTTCTGTTTTCATTGTTTGCTATAACGCAATTAGCAGCATCTAATATTCTCTTAGTGCATCTATAATTCTGCTCTAGCTTAATTACCTTAGTATCCTCATAATCCTTTTCAAAGTCTAGAATATTACGAATATCAGCACCTCTCCATCCGTAAATAGACTGATCATCATCTCCAACTACACATAGGTTCCCATGTCCCTTAGCTAATAATTTAATAAGATTATACTGTGCACCGTTAGTATCCTGATACTCGTCAACTAATATATAATTAAACCTTCTATGATAGTATGCTAATAAATCCTCATTTTCATTAAGAAGTTGAACTGTTTTCATAATAATATCATCAAAGTCTAATGCATTATTTGTTTCAAGCTTCTTTTGGTATTTTTCGTATACAAAACATAGGTTTTTCTTTTCGAAATTGTTTTGGTTTTCTTTTTTGAATTTTTTCCAATCAATAAGATTATCCTTAAGTCCACCAATACTTGATAGCATTCCCTTTGGAGGGAACTGCTTCTCATCAATATTAAGTTCCTTAAGACATTCCTTAACAAGCTTCTCCTGATCTGATGAATCATATATAACAAAAGTCTTGTCATATCCAAGCTTATCTATATGTTGTCTTAGTATTCTTACACATATAGAGTGGAATGTACCAACCCATATACTCTTAGCTTTCTCATCAACTAGTGCTTCTATTCTTTCCTTCATTTCACGTGCAGCCTTATTAGTAAATGTAATAGCTAATATATTATCAGGAAATACCCCATTATCTATAAGGTGTGCAATTCTATATGTTAAAACCCTAGTCTTCCCCGAACCTGCCCCTGCTAGTATTAACAGTGGCCCATTTAGAGTTTCTACCGCTTCTCTTTGGCTATCATTAAGTGTATTTAAATCTATCATTAATATCCTCCCCACTTAAACTTCATTAGGTATATTATAGCATTTAGGACAAAAAACAAATAGGGTTAATAATTAACCCTATTTACTAATAAATTATTAAATTATTCGTCGCCATAAAGCTTATTGAATACAAGCTTGTATCCTCTGCTTCCATAATTAAGACATCTATTAACCCTACTTATAGTTGCTGTACTTGCACCTGTAGTATTGGCTATTTCAGTATAGGTCTTTCTTTCCCTAAGCATCTTTGCAACCTGCATTCTTTGAGAAATAGACTTAATTTCGTTAATAGTGCATATATCATCTAAAAATCTTTCTACATCGTCTTTCGTGTCTAGTGCTAGAATAGCTTCATATAAATACTCAAGCTCTTCCTTATTAAGTTCATCAAAGTGTTTCATTTTACCACCTCAAAAGCCAAATTAGTTATACTTTTACTTTATAATATTAAACTGATAAAGTCAACTTAAGTATTTTATTTTGTGTAGTTAAATAAACTTTCTACTTCCTCGTCAGTTAATTCTCTATATTGACCAAGCTCTAGGTCCTCGTCAAGTACAAGTGGTCCCATTTCTAGCCTTTTAAGGTATACTACCTTTTTACCAACAGCTTCGAACATTCTCTTAACCTGATGATACTTTCCTTCATATATAATAACTTCTATTTTAGATTCTTCTCCACTTTCTAGAATAGTAAGTTCTGCTGGCATAGTATGATATCCATCATCTAGAACAATTCCCTTACTAAATTCAGCTATATCACTTTCTGTAACTTCCCCTTCAATATCTGCGTAATATTTTTTAGGTACGTGGTTCTTCGGTGATAATAACTTATGATTAAGTTCTCCATCATTAGTTATTAGTAATAGTCCCTCTGTATCCTTATCAAGTCTTCCAACAGGTGCTGGCTTAAATACAGCATCTTCATATTCTAATATATCTATAACCGTTTCTAGGTGTTTATCCTCTGTTGCTGATATAACTCCTGGTGGCTTATGCATCATAATATAAATAAACTCTCTATAATTAACCTTCTCACCATTTATTATGATCTCATCCTCATATGGATTAACATGGGTTGATGAGTCCTTTATAATATTACCATTTACAGTAACCTGACCTGACTTTGTTATGGCTTTAACTTCTTTACGGGTTCCATATCCCATATTTGCAAGTACCTTATCTAATCTTTCCCTTGACATATTTCCTCCTAATTAAGTCTTCCCCTCATAGAATCAATGTACATTAAAAAAGCTGCTGCAATTGCTGTCTTTGGATAAACAGTTGCCATTAACTTTCTAAATATTTGTGGTGCTTCTCCCTCAACACATGCCTTTAGATAATAAATTAAATTTGCTTCCTTGTTAATTTGTTCTAATAAAGAGGATAATACTTTTTTCCTATCTGTTAATAATACACTATTTTTAAGGTAGTCTAAATAGCCATCATCAGAAAAATTATTTAAATTATAATCTAGTGCCTCGTATACCTTATTAATAAGTTCCCTTAAAGAGTATACCTGTACCTTTTCTATTGATAAAATATCAGCTGCAATTTCAAGGGCTGATATAAATATTTTATCCTTAGTTATATCATCTCCAGTATAGGATTTAATAAGTCTCATTATTTTATCTAAAATAATATTAGAAGACCTTATATCCCTATGGTTAATCTCCACTCCAAAAAATTTATATATATTAACTATATCACTTTCTTCTATATTAATATGAAGCTTATCAGTGTTATTAATATAATACCTATGTCCATGAAGCTTTCCAAATGCCTTAAGGCAATCTAAGTATCCAAGGTTCATATTGAATTTTATATTATCCATATTAAAACTTAAAACAGACCCCTTTAATTCATGGGGATTCTTAATATATATAACATTTCTCCCACGTACATTTGCTCTTTCAACAAACCCTGGGCTTAATATATCTACTACTATTATATTTTCTATATTATCACTTACTGCAAAAGATAGTGGTACATTATCACAAAATGCCCCATCTATAAATCTTTCATTGTTAATTGTGTGTTTCTTAAAGGCTGGTAGTGCAGAGCTTGCTATTAGGTAATCTATAAGTTTCCCCTTTTCTATTTCTGACTTATGAAGCTTTTGGGGTTTAAAGTTATCTAGAGAGAATGTTACTATTCCATAATCAATTAAGGAATTTCTGATCTTATCCTCATCAATTATCTCTTCTAGTAAATTTTTAAGGGGAGTAATATCTATTCCACCTGAACTTATAACATGCATCATAAACTCAAGTGTACTAGATACACCCCCCTTTAGTAATAATTCTTCTATCTTACTCTCTATGTTCATAACATCAGATGCTTTAATTTCATTCCAAAGCTTCTCTGCCCTGTCAATGCTGCCCTGAACAAACATAGCTCCATTAAGCGCTCCAATTGATGTTCCGTATATAGATGTAACATTAATGTTCATCTCTACTAAAGCCTTATAGACTCCAAGTTCATAGCTACCCTTAGCACCTCCACCACCTAGTACTAAAGCGTAATCCATATTATCCTCCTAAACAAACTTAATATCTTTATATTGATTATAATATCCCATAACCTTAGTTACATAATCTCTTGTTTCCTTAGGCATATTTACTATTTCTGGTACCGTATCTACTCCTCTTTTGCTCATACGAGTAATTCCACCATTATAGGCAGATAATGCAAGCTGCTTGTTACCATTAAACTTATCTAGTAGATTCTTTATGTACTTAACTCCCCCATCAACATTGTCTTCAATATTGTAAGGATTTGATACTCCATACTCCTTGCAGTTGTAGTCCATAAGCTGCATAAGCCCCATAGCGCCTGCCCTTGAAGTACAGTTAGGATTAAAGTTAGATTCCTGCTTAATAATAGCACGAACAAAACCTTCCTCTACTCCATACTTTCTTGAGGCAGCCTTAATAGCTGAATCTATTCTAGGTGCAATATTAATATCCTTTTCGCGAAGATTCGGTGCCTTACCCATAGGTATGAAATCACCATATTCACCATAAACTTCAGATACTTGATTATTTGGCTTTATATTATTGTTACTATTTATATTATTACTATTTAGTAATGTATTATTCATATCATATCTACAATTATGACAGTAGTTACCGTTATTACTTGTTAAAGCTGATTTAAGCATATATTCAAATAGCATAGAATTATTAGAAGAACTTTGGCCCATTCCTACACCACTTGTACCTGCACCATTAAACATAGACTGCATTAAATATATATTCATAAATCTTGATACATCATTAATATTCACCGAAAACCACTCCTTAAATAAAAGTATTACTTATGTTATCGTATAATACATCATTTATCTAAAGAAGTTTATTTATTTTGCCTTACTTTTTACTTTACAATAATTTTGCACAGTAATATTTTCATCTAGTTTATTATTTTTAATTAAATAATAAGTAGCAATTCCAGTTATAGCTCCTAATGCTAATATAAACATAATAGTAGAAGTTAGACTCATTCCCATATCATTAAATAATGATTGGAATACAGCAATAAATCCAAAGACTATAAATGCACCTGCTGAAACAAGCTTTATAACCCTCTCTGGTATCCTTCTACACATAACTACTCCAATAACTATACCAATAGCATCTGCTATAAGCATACCTGTAGTAGTTCCCATTAATATTACTATAGGGCTTTCTGGAAACTTAGTTGCTACTGCTATAGTTGCAAGCTGAGTCTTATCACCCATTTCAGCAATAAAAAATGCTATTGTAACAGTTAAAACCGCTCCATACTTATATATCTTATTCTCCTCACCGTCTAGACTATCCCCTCTTATCGTCCAAAGTCCAAAGAAAATAAATGAAATAGCTGCAATAAATTGAATCCATATTTGTGCAGATTCAAACTTTGTTATATAGTTTCCTACTAATACAGCAAGTCCATGATTAAATATTGTAGCAATAAACACACCAAGCATAACCTTAGACGCCTTATACTTAGTTGCAAAAGCCATAGCAAGTAGCTGAGTTTTATCCCCCATTTCAGCTAATACTACTGCTACTGTTGAAAACAGAAAAGCAAAAATTGTTGTGGTCATCTTTAAACATCCCTTCATTATTAAGTTATTACTAAAAGGCAATAAAAAACGAGACCATTAGCATAGGATACACATCTGTATACCCTATGCTAAAAGTCTCGTTACCAATAATGGCTACAAAGCCAGGTGATATCACCAGTATGTTGACTTTGTACTAGAACTACTCCCTTTTAGCTTATTCGATAATATCATAATTTCTCAGTAATTTCAATTCCTAATGATCAATATAGAAAATAAAAAAAGAGAGGCATAAGCCTCTCTTTATAATCTTCCTAATTAGTGAGGAAGAACAATAAATCTTAGGATGAATAGTGCTGCAAGTACATAAACTATTGGATGTACTTCCTTAGCTCTACCTGTTATCACCTTCATTACTGGAAGCATGATAAGACCGATTGAGATACCGTTTGCGATTGAGAAAGTGAATGGCATCATTGCGATTATAAAGAATACAGGAACTGCTTCTGTAAAGTCGCTGAAGTCGATTTCACTAACTGCTGAAAGCATTAGAACCCCAACAATGATTAGTGCTGGTGCTGTTGCTTGTGAAGGTACCATACCAACGATTCCGATTAGGAACATTGATGCGATGAATAGGCAACCAACAGTTACTGCTGTAAGTCCTGTTCTTCCACCTTGAGCAACACCTGAACTTGATTCAACGTAAGTGTTGATTGTTGAAGTACCACAAACTGAACCGATAATGATACCGAATGATGCAGCCATCATTGCCTTGTTCATGTTCTTAACAGTACCGTCCTTGTTAACTAGTCCAGCCTTAGTAGCTGTACCAACAAGAGTTCCGATTGAATCGAAAAGGTCAACTAGTGTAATAGTAATAACTACCATTACTACTGAAAGAATTGCAACTCCAATTCCCTTATCACCTGATCCTAGAAGTCCAGCGAAGTCCATTTTCATGAAAGTTTCGCTCATTCCAGGAGGCATTGAGAATACTTCTGAAGTAACATGAGTTTGTCCCATTGGAATACCAATAAGAGTAGTAGCTATGATTCCTAGTAGCATTGATGCTTTAACATTAAGTGCCATAAGAGCAGCTGTTATAACTATACCTATAACTGTAATTAGTACAGCTGGGTCAGTTACATCACCGAAGGCTACATAAGTAGCTGGGTTAGAAATAACTATTCCACCATTCTTAAGTCCTAGTAAAGCAATAAATAGTCCTATACCACCTGTGATAGCAAGTTTAAGATTCTTTGGAAGAGCCTTAACCATTATATCAAGTAGTGGTGTAACACAAATAATAAAGAATACAATACCTGAAATAAATACAGCTGCTAGACCTTCTTGCCAACTATGGCCCATACCTAGAACAACTGTGTAAGTGAAGAATGCATTAAGTCCCATACCTGATGCTAGTGCGAAAGGTAGGTTTGCAAGTAGACCCATTAGTATTGAACCAGCTGCTGCTGATATACAAGTAGCCATGTAAACTGATGCTACAACAGGGTCATTAAGTGTAGTAAACGCTACTGCGTCTGCTCCAACAGCTCCTGCTAAGTTCATACCCGCTTCTCTAAGAACTGATGGGTTAACGAACAGGATGTACGCCATTGTTAGGAACGTTGTAAGACCTGCTAGAATTTCAGTCTTAACGTCGGTACCATTCTCTTTAAGTTTGAAAAACTTGTCTAAGAATCCACCTGATTGGTTTGCTTCAAGATTTGCTTGACTCATATTTTTCCCCCCTATGATTAATAAATCTTGTGCTGGGAAACTTTAAAGTTAAAAAGTGAGCGTTACTAAATTAAATATAATTGCAGTTTGCTTATCTAATTAACCAGTCCTAAAGCTCCCGGGACTACAACTTCTTTTAATATTATGAATTTTTGAAGTTGTTAAAAAATCATTAATGTTAACTTCATATTATCACCGGTCTTGATTGTTGTCAACAGAATTTTCAGCCAATTTGCAATATATAAACATAGGTTGTTTGTGTAAATAATACAACTCATATCATTATTCGACTTTAAAATACAGATCATATTGTGTATTTTCTACAAATAACATCCTCGATATCAAATTGTCTATAATATTGAATAAATTCAATATATACAGATATAACTAGAATATACTGTCCACTTTCAAGTTAATTAGATTAATTTAGCTCCCTTTAAAAGTTTCCCCTCTATATTCTACTTACTATGTAGCAATTTTATTACCAATTATAGAATTTTGCTTATATTCTGATAAATCAAGATGTGAAAATATGTATTAGTTACTATAAGTCTATTTCTATCCTCCCCCTAATTATTCCTTCAAAAACAAAAAATAAAAAAAAGATGCCCTTTTTGTAAAGGGCATCCTTTAAATTGTTCATAAATAACTATCTTTAAAGTAACTATTTATACTATAGTAATGCGAATCTTAAAATAAACGCTACTGCTAGTACGTATACTACTGGGTGAACTTCCTTATATCTACCTGAAACAAGTTTCATGAAAGGATATAGAATAAGTCCCATAGCAACACCATTAGCTATTGAATAACTAAATGGCATAATAGCTATTGTAAAGAATACTGGTACTGACTCAGTAAAGTCACTAAAGTCAATTCCACTTACAGCTGAAAGCATAAGTACTCCAACGATTACTAGTGCTGGTGCTGTTGCTTGTGGTGGTACTATTCCAACTAAGCCTGAGAAGAATAGTGCCGCAATAAATAGTAGTCCAGCGAATACTGATGTAAGTCCTGTTCTACCGCCTTGACTTATACCTGAAGTTGACTCAACACAGCAGTTAAGTGAACTTGTTCCAAGTGCAGCTCCTGCAATAGTTCCTAAACTCATTGCCAGCATAGCACCCTTCATGTTCTTAACACTTCCGTCTTCATTAACTAGGCCAGCCTTTGATGCTGTTCCAAGCATAGCTCCTAGTGTATCAAATAGAACAACTAGTGTAATTGTAATGAATACCATTACAAAGCTAAGTACTGCAGCTCCAACTCCTGCTTCACTCTTAACTAGACCTACAAAGTCCATTTCAAATAGAAGTGGTGAAACTGATGGAGGTGCTGATATAAATGAAACATCCGTAGTGTTAGTAATTCCCATTGGAATACCAACAAGAGTAGTTGCTACAATTGCAATAAGCATTGACGCCTTAACGTTAAGTGCCATAAGTGTAGCAGTAAGTAAAATTCCGAATATAGTAAGTAGAACTGCTGCAGATCTAAAATCTCCAAATCCTACAAGTGTATCTGGGTTAGCAACTATAATTCCACCTGATTTAAGCCCGATCAGTGCAATAAATAGTCCGATACCACCAGTAATAGCAAGCTTTAGGTTTTGAGGTAATGCCTTAACTATAATATCTAATAGCGGAGTCATAGTTATAATAAGGAATGCAATACCTGAAATGAATACTGAAGCTAGAGCTTGTTGCCATGTAAAGCCTAGTGTAAGTACTATTCCAAATGTAAAGAATGCATTAATACCCATACCTGGTGCTAATACGAATGGTAAATTTGAGAATATACCCATTAATATAGAACCAATAGCAGCTGCTAAACAAGTAGCTGCAAATAGTGCTGCTACATACTTGTCGTTACCAACAGTTAAACCTGCTTGAACAACAGCATCGCCAAAAAGCCCTTGTTCGTTGATTCCAGCCATTCTAAGAATGCTTGGGTTAACAAAAATAATGTATGCTACAGTAACGAATGTAGTTAGACCAGCTAGTAGCTCTGTCTTAACACTTGTTCCGTGTTCTGTTAGCTTGAAAAAATTGTCTAGGAATGATTTCTTCTTATTAACTTCCATGTTAATCTTCCCCCCTGATGTGTATTACGTAATGTAGTTAATTGAAACATGTTTTAATTTCTACACACTCATATTACCACGATTCATGTCGAAGGTCAAAATATATTTCGCTCGATAGGGAACATTCCTATTATTAAAACTAATTATAATTCACTTTACTTTTAAAATATTCTAAATTAAATGTACTATATCTAAAATTTCGTCTAATTTGTTTATTTTGAAATTTGGATTAATTCCATCAAATGAATTAATATCGATAGCCGTATATGAAACAAGACAAGTATATGCACCTGCTCTTTCACCACATAACATGTCATACTTACTATCACCAACCATAATACACTCTGATGGATTAACCCCTATAATCCTACATGCTTCAATTATAGGTTCTGGATTTGGCTTATGTTTCTCTGTACATTCTGGTGTTATAATAACATCAAAATAATTCTTAATATTAAATAATTCAAGACCACGTATTGCAACCTCAGCTCTTTTTGATGTTACAATTGAAAGTTTAAAACCACCCTCCTTCAATAATTTAAGTGTACTTTCAACGCCTTCAAAAATCTTAGTCATAGAATCATGATTCCTAATATTAAATTCCCTGTAAATATCTAACATAACCTTAACCTCTTCCTTAGAGTATCTCTCTAAGGTTACATGTAAAGGTTCACCAAAACTATTAATAATTTCCCTATCTTCAACTTCTATATTAAGATGAGACTTAAGCGTATGCTTAAAAGACTCCAAAATAAGTGTGTTTGTATCTAATAGTGTTCCATCTAAATCAAATAATATTCCTTTAATATTCATTATAATTTCCCCCTTAATTCTCACAGCTTTTAAACATATATATTTAATATACCTTTAATAGCCTTATGCTTTTAGAAAAGCTTCCCTCTTCATAAATTCTATACACTTCCTTTTTATTGTTAGATTTCAAATCATAGAAGTATATATATTGAATCCTTTCCTCCTTACTATATGATGCAAAAAATGCTGCTGTACTATCAACATTAAATATACCACTATAAGCATTGTTTATTTTAGTAAGCTTTCCGCTATTTAAGTTTACTATATTAAGTCTATTAAGTGCCCCTTCGTTAAAAGTATTACATAATATATAATTATTATCTAATGACCACCGTGTACTTCCACTTACAACCCCGTCATTAAGATTAATTCTCTTTTCTGCTCCATATTTAATTTCATATATATATAACTGATATACACCATTTTCTCTTTTAAGGTATGATATATTTTGCTTGTTTGGTGAAAGCATAGGATCTAATATATCCTCTCTACAATTAATTATTTTATTTTCTTTGTTAGTAGCTATATTATAGGAATATATATTGTAGGAATCTGGATTTGTTTTATGCTTTTTTGAATAAATGATTTCACTTTCCTTAACAAATTTAACATCCCTTATATAATCAGAATCTCCAATAGGTAAAGTCTTATTACTACTTGTACCCATATTAACATCATATGTAAGTAGGACTCGTTCCTTATCATTACTACAAACCATATATATATTATCTGAAAATCTATCTATTTCACTAATAACCCTATATCCCTTTAATATATTAACAGTATTATTAAGCATCTTATCAGATGTTTTGCCTACATATATTCCTTGGTTTTTCCCTTCATTAATAGTAGACACCTTAACATCCCTATCTATATAGGTGTTATCTCCATATAACTCTGATATTTTATTAACCTCACCTAGTTCATCATAATAAAATATTCCCTTATCACTTCCGATTCTTTCATATATAAATCCCATGTCTCTTTCTTTTACAAATGTAACAGTACCATCATCTAATGTCTGCCTATAGCTCATTAATAAACTACATACAAAAATAATAATAAATGCAGCTACCCCTTTATAAAATATTCTTCTAAACAAGAAAAACACTCCCTTGACAATTACTTATTAAAATTATTGCCAAGAAAGTGTTTTTATATGCTTTTATTCTATTATACAGCTACAATGGGATCATTAAAATATACAAAACTATATCAACCTTTCTCCCTTTATCATGCTCTACTAATATAATCTAAATACATCTGTTTTCTAATATATATTACTATCACTAGTTGGTTTTAATTACAGCCTTATTATATCTAAATGCTCATCTATATATATTTTAACTACTCCAACTATATCTCCATTTATTGGATGATACGGATTACCTCTTTCTGTAATGCTTTTTATTTTCTTAAATTTAGTATCATATATCTTAAAAGCTAGTAATAATATTTCTTTACCTTTTAGATATTTTACTATCTCACATATTCTTTTTATATATAGAATTTCATTAAAATTAGTTGGGCAATTTCCCCAGCCTATTATTACTATGTCACTTTTATCTATAGATTCTTTTATACTTCTAAAGTTATCATCCATTAACTTTTTAAAATATTCCTTCATTACATATTTCATAATATTATCAATACTATTTTTCAACTCTTTTGATTTTGGATTATATATAGAAAACAAATTTGTAATTTGTAAATATTTTATCTCTTTTAACTTCTCCATTTCCTTACTACTAATATCATAGCTTTTAGAATTCAAATTTCCGAAGAACTCTACCACAGCATCTACTGTTTTATCTGACTTATCATTATCAGCCTTTGATGGGTTCATCATTATTATTGTCGCTGTTTTTTCTTGTTTTTTATTTTTTAATGTAATCTTAAGTTTCTTTCTTTGTTCTAAAGTATCATTTGTTTTATCAATATAACTACTATCACACGTAACTCTTGAAACTAGGTTTTCATCATACTTTCTAACCATACACTCTCCTTAAATATATTATAATTACTTACTTATATTAACTATATTCCAACTTATCCTTTCTCCACTTCCAATTAGGCATATGAACACTCATATACTCCCAAAACTCTTTACTGTGGTTAGGATACTTTAAATGAGCTAATTCATGAAATATAACATATTCAATACAGTAACGTGGCTTCTTAATTAATTCTAGGTTAAGGTTTATATTTCTACTTTCTATATTACAGCTTCCCCATCTAGTTTTCATAGTTATTACTCTAATATTATTGACCTCTTCTTTAACTATTTTTTCATACTCATGAACCAATTCATTAAATTTAATCTTAGCTTTATCCATATACCATTTCTTAAGAAGTTCTTGTTTCCTAATTGTATTATCTTTATCCTTAGTGTATATCTCAATGTATCCCCTATATAGCCTTACACCTTCATTGTTAGCCTTAATAACTTTAAGTCTATAACTCTTACCAAGATACTTAAAGCTTTCTCCACTAACCATTTCTTTAACTTGAGGCTTTACATAATTATCATTGAAATGCTTTAGCTGAGCTTCTATCCAGTCTTTTTTATTTTCCACAACTCTATCAATATAATCATCTGTAGCAGCCTCTGGTACGGTTAGGTGTATTGTTCCATCTCTTTTTACCTTCAAGGTTATATTTTTAACTTTTTTCTTATGTATTTCTATTTTATGTTCCATAGCTTTCTCCTACATTACAACTAAAGTCTCTAATTAACTTAGCCTACTCGGTAATACTTTACAACTACTAAGCAAATTCTAAATTACTAAGCTATTTACCATATTTTCTAATAGATATTGTAAGTGCTGTTTCTAATATCTTATCTGTATCTAATGATATACCATATTCATCTTCTAAATCCCAAAGCCTTTCTTCTAAATCTTGGCTTATTTTTTTATGAATATCCGTATTACTAGTCCAGTCAGGCTTTGTAACATAACCTTTAATAATTTCTTCGAATTCTAATGAAGTATTAGCTATAACATATTCTGATTTTTCTTCCTCTATCTTTGATGAAATGGGTTCATAAATATCTTTTCTAATATTATCATATATAACCTGCGCAGACTTATTATTAGTTATTGGATCTGGATAAATTTCTTCTACGGATCCATTTCTAACGTCATTCATTACATCATGCATACTACTTAAATACTCTTCTTCACATATTCTTTTCTTTCTATAATCTTCAAGTATTCTATTAATTCTATCCTTTAGCCCTTCATAGTAAGCAGGGTTTTCATCATACTTCATAGTGATAACCTTATCTAAGGCATTTTTTATGGTATCAGCTTTAGCTCTCTTACCTTCTACTCTTTGTATCTCTTCATCAAAATTCTTATCATCAAAAATATTAACTAATTTAGTAAGCTTATTAACTTCATTTGCACTTATATAAGTATCTAAAAGCTTTTGCATTTGCTCTTCATACTCACCAAAGTCAATCTCTTCATGATATCTTAATCTAATACTTTTTCTCAATTCACTAAAAAATTTTAGTGAATTCTTATATTTATCTAAGTCTTCCTTGGATAATAAATCTAATATTCCTTGTGATGCTAAACATATATTTAAACTCTTTGCATAGTTTTTTAACCTTTCATAAAAATCCAATCTTTTACTCTCATCAGCTAAGTAAACTTCATATTCTTCCTTATCATTTTTGTTCTTAATAGGATTAAATAGGTCCTTTAAATATGAATAAGTAGACTTTAAATTATCTACTTCCTGCTTAACATCTTTAACTGCACCTTTAATATCATCTTCATCAAATCCCTCTAAGGAACTATATGAAGTTAATGCTTTATCAAGATTACCTAACAGTCCTCTATAATCTATTATATATCCATAATCCTTACCTTCAGATAATCTATTAACTCTTGCTATAGCCTGCAATAGTTTATGTTCTTTTAATTCCTTATCAACATATAAACCAACAGCATTTGGTGCATCAAATCCAGTTAATAGCTTATCTACTACTATTAGAATTTCAACATCATCGCCATCACAGAATTCTTCCTTTATCTTTGTTTCATAGTCGTCTAAGTCACCATATTCTCTTTTTATTCTTTCCAGTTCTCTTTGTACAAAAAGTTTATTTTCATCGTAAATATTCTCATTTCCTTCTCTAGTATCAGCAGATGATATTACAAAAGCTGTTTTAACATCTCCATACTGTTCAAATATTTGATGATATCTTATAGCCTCAAACTTTGATGAAGTTGCAAGCATAGCTTTAAAACCTGTTCTTTGCCATGTATTCTTGTAATGCTCATTAATATCTAAAGCTATCATTTCTAGTCTTCTTTCACTAGAAGCAACCTTTTGAAATCTTGCCCATTTCTGCTTTAGATCTTCCTTCTGCTCTTCATTAAGATTTCTCGCTATCATTTCAAACTTTCTTTCAAGTCCTGATTCATCATTAATCCATTGATCTACTAATCTTCCTTCATATAGTAAAGGTAATACAGCTTTATCTTCAACAGCTTTATCTATTATGTATTTGTGAATCATAGTTCCAAACTGACTAAAGGAGTTTTTCTCCTTTTTCATAAGTGGAGTTCCTGTAAAACCAATATAACATCCATTAGGGAATACTTTCCTCATCTTCTCGTGGAACTGTCCATTTTGAGTTCTATGAGATTCATCTACAAGAACAAATATATTAGGATCATCTATCTTTGAACCAACATTAAATACTTTATCAAACTTATTAATTATAGTAGTGACTATCTTGCTTTCTTTACTTAGAAGCTGAGTATTTAAATGACTTCCATTTTTAACTTGAACAATATCATTCTTAAATCCACTATGGGTGAAAGTATTCTTAATTTGTAAATCTAACTCTTTTCTATCTGTAACTATAATAACCTTTGCACTTGGTATTCTTCTTCTTAAAGCTCTAGCAAGCATAACCATAGTTAAGGACTTACCACTACCTTGAGTATGCCATATAAGTCCACCATTTCTTTTTCCTGTATTATCAAAAGTATCTATTCTCTCCAAGGTTCTTTTAATACCAAAATACTGTTGATATCTAGCTACCTTTTTTACATTTTTATCAAACAAAGTATATTCTCTAATAATTTCTAAAACCCTATTTATATTAAATAATGATACTATGCTTTTATCTAGCTCAGTAGCTACTCTGCCCTTAACATATCTCTCAATATTTAAATCCTCTTCCTCTTTCCATACAGACCAGAACTTAGCTGGAGTTCCAGTTGTAGCATATCTAACTTCTCTTGTATTTCCTGCTAATACTAATTGGATATATTTAAAAAGATGAGGTATATTATCTTTTTTCTGATTACCTATCATCTGTGATATACCTTGCTTTAATGATACAGCACTTGCCTTAAGCTCAATTACAGAAAAAGGAATACCATTAACAAATAAAACTATATCTGGTCTCCTTGTTTTTTCCTTTA